>CBIGSA010000079.1:0-12765 GCA_966192215.1 uncultured Devosia sp.
AGCAGGGTGATGTCCTCGGCCTTCTTGCCCAGCTTGATGCCGCCATGGCGGCCGCGCACGGTGGCCAGGAGGCCATTTTCCACCAGCGGCTTGATCAGCTTGAACAGGAACAGCTCGGAAATATTGTAGGCCTTGGCGATGTCTGCCACGCGGCTCAACCCCGGCTCGTTGACGGCGCAATAGACCAGGGTGCGGATCGCATAGTTGGATTGACGCGTCAGTCTCACTTCGGACCTCTCTGCGGGTGATCGGGCCCCAGGAGGGGCGCCGGCCAGCCATGATTCGACTTGATTGCCTTCATAGAATGGCTCGTAGCTTATAACCATTCTAAAATATGTCAACTTAACTTGATGCATAAATTCAAGTTTGTTCGCACGGCGCGAACCTCTGGACAGGGGGTTAACTTCCTCCTATGAACTTAAGCAGGGGGACGGCACATTGAACAAAACACTTACGCGAGCCATGCTCAGCGAAGCGGCCGCGCGCCGCACAGGCCTCAACAAGGCCGATACAACGGCCATTTGCGACGCCATGTTTGCCCTGATGGGGCAGGCGCTGATGGCAGGCGAAAACGTCAAGCTCACCGCATTCGGCTCGCTGCAGGTGCGCTCGCGCGCCGAGCGGCTGGGCCGCAATCCGCGCACCGGCACGGAGCATCGCATTTCGCCGCGGCATACCGTTGTCTTCACGCCCAGCGCGCAATTGCGCGAGGTGATGAACCAGATGGCCCCGCCGCCGTCAGCCGGCAAGGTCCGCAAGCGTGCGTGAGAAATAGCGGCGATAGAGCGTCAGCTCGGCCGCGCCGGTGGCCGGCGCCAATGCGCCCAGATGCCCGGGCAGCACCTGCGGCGGCGTATAGGGGGCGATGGGCAGCTTGCGCAATTCGGCGTCCAGCCGTTGCACCAGCTCGTCTACAATGGCCGGCGGCAGAATGGAGTCGAGAATTACCAGCCCGGTTTCGACAACCGTGGTGGTGTTGAAGACGACCCTGGCCAGGGTCCGGGCGCTATCGGCCAGCCACTGCTCCAGCACCGGCCCGAAATCGGACCAGGGCCAGTTGGCCGGGTCGCCGCTATCGACGGTGAAGCCGGCTTCAGCCAGCCGGCGCTCCAGTGCCGTCACCGAGGCGATGAAATGGGCCACCTGCGGGTGGCCATCGGGGCCGGTGACCAGCATGGAACCCAGATTGGCCGAATTGTCGCTCGGCCCCTCCCACAGGGTGCCCTCGCCGACAATGCCGGCGGCGATATAGCGGCCGATCAGAAAATAGATGAAATCGGTGGGGCGCGGCTTGGGGAAGGCGATCAGTTCCCCCCAGCAGGCCGCATTGCCATCGTTGAACAGCGTCACTTCGACCCCGCTGCGGCGGGCCAGCTCGCCCGCCAGGTCGAGCTGCCCCCACAATTCGCGCTGGCCTTCGGGCGCCTCCACCAGCGCCAGATTGCCGGCAATATTGGTGGGGATGGCCACGCCGATATCGGTCAGGCGCGGCCGCAGCCCATCCGGCAGGCTGGCCAGGACTTCGTCCATCATCGCCGCGATGTCGTCGACGATCCGTGCAGCGTCGGGGAAGACATGGTCGCTATGCCGCCGCGCCAGCACCTGCGCCTGCAGGTCCAGCAGCAGCACATCGACATGGCGCCAGCCGATTTCGACGCCGATGGCGAAGGCACCCTGCGGATGCAGCGAGATGGGCGTGGCCGGCTGGCCGCGGCGCCCGCGCAGCACCTCGCCGCGAGCGATCAGCCCCATGCCTTCCAGCTCGGTCAGGATGGCCGAAACGGTCTGTGGCGCCAGGCCCGACAGGCGCGCAATATCGGCATTGGACACGCCGGCATTGAAGCCGATCACTGTCAGTACGGCGCGTTCATTGGCGCGGCGCAGGCCATGATGCTGCAAGCCGCGGCCACCGACATCAAAAGCATCGCGCACGGGCTCGGTGGTCATAGCAGGTATATCCCAAAACCATCAGCCACCGGACCGGTCCCCAGCAGGGGGCCGACCAATGGCACCTGACAAAAATGAAGATGACCCGGGCGCCGCAAACGCCCGCAAGCCGTGATTCGAAATAGCCCGGCAATCATGCCAAGCCGCATGCGCCGCGCCAAGTCGGCAGAGTGGAGTGAACCAGACGCGGCGCGGCTGTCTATTGGGAATTTTACGAGAAGAGTCGAGCCCTTGCGCCCCTGCCGACGTGCACCCCATACTAATGTCTATGTTCGAACGGCAGGATTTCGACCTGGAGCGATATGTGAAGGAGCGGGCCACCGCGCCGTGCTTCATCTGCGCCATGCTGGCGGGCGATCCGGCCTTTCGCCACCACGTCATTGCTGAGGACGAGGAGAGCATTCTCTTCCTCTCGAAATATCCCACCCTGCCCGGCTATGCGCTGGTCTGTCCCAAGGCGCATGTCGAGGACCTGGCCGAGGGCCTGTCGCCGCAAGCCTTTCTGGATCTGCAGGCGCGGGTGCACCGGCTCTCCCGTGCACTCAAGCAGGTCTTCGATGCCGAGCGCATCTATGTGCTGTCGCTGGGCAGCCAGCAGGGCAACCGGCACCTGCATTTCCATGTCGTGCCCCTGCCCAGGGGCGTGCCTTATGAGCAGCAGCAATATCATGCGCTGATGGCCGAGAATGGCGTGCTCGCCATTCCCGAAGCCGAGATGGCCGACATGGCAAGCCGGATCGGGCAGGCTTACGCGGCTCTAGCGTAAGGCGCGGCCGGCTTCGTCGAACAGGTGCACGCCTTCGGCGGGCAGGCCGATATGGATGGTCTGGTGCAATTGCAGGTCGGGCGCGCCGTCGAGCTTGACGGTCACCAGCTCGCCGCCGGGCAGTTCGACATAGGCCAGCGCATATTCGCCGAACTGCTCGATGACCGACAAGGTGCCGCTGAAATGGGCCGTTTCGGGGCTGGCCAGTTCCAGGTGTTCCGGACGCACGCCAAGCGTGCGCGCCTTTTCACGTTGCGGATGGCTCAATGCTAACAGTCTGTTACCCGGAAGGGACAATCCGTCACCGGTTGGCGTAACCGAAAGGAAGTTCATGCGCTGGCTGGCAATGAAGCCGGCGACGAAGGTGTTGACGGGGTTTCGATAGAGCTCCAGGGGTGAACCCACCTGCTCGATGATGCCCGCATTGAGCACCACGATCCGGTCCGCCAAAGTCATGGCTTCGACCTGGTCGTGGGTGACGTAAATCATTGTCGCATCCAGAGTATCGTGCAGCTTGGCGATCTCGATGCGCGTCTGCGCCCGCAGCGAGGCATCGAGATTGGAGAGCGGTTCGTCGAACAGGAAGACCTTGGGATTGCGCACGATGGCCCGGCCGATGGCAACGCGCTGGCGCTGCCCGCCGCTGAGGGCCTTGGGCATGCGTTCGAGATAATCCTCGATCTGCAATATCCGCGCCGCCTCCCTAACCCGCTGATCCACCTCGGCTTTCGGCGTCTTGGCGAGCTTGAGGCCAAAGGCCATGTTCTCGTAGACCGTCATATGGGGATAGAGCGCGTAGGACTGGAACACCATGGCGATGCCGCGCTGGGGCGAGGGCACGTCATTGACCACCTTGCCGCCGATGGAAATATCGCCGCCGGTGATGGGCTCGAGCCCGGCAATCATCCGCAGCAGGGTGGACTTGCCGCAGCCCGAGGGTCCGACGAAAACCACGAATTCCCCGGATTTGATGTCGAGATCGACGCCATGGACGACCTCGACAGAACCATAGGATTTGCGGACGCCGCGCAGCGAGACATCGGACATTTGGGTCTCCTCAAGTTTCAATCAGGAGCGTGGCGATTTCGAAGGGCCGCAGCTTCAGCGTCACGCCATTGTCCTTGATTTCCAATGGCTTGCCGGCGCCCTCCTCCATCAGGTTGACCGAGCGGACCGATTTCACCGGCACGCCGAAAGTGATGGTTGCCTCGGCGCGGATATTGGCATGCTCGAAGATGCGCAGCACCAGGGCGTCCGACTTTTCGGCCTTCTTGACCGTCTCGAGCGTAATGTTATCCACGTCTGCCCGGGCGAAGCTAAACTGGGCCAGTTCGGTTGCCGCAACGGCGGCCGGTTTGAGGGAGCCGATAACAGCGACAGGATTGTTGAAGCGCTCGGCGGCACGATGCACATCGGCAAGGTCCGCCACGCCATCATGCACGAAGAGGGCATAGCGCAGGCGATGCTCGCCCAGGTCGGCATCGGGGCTGGGGAAGGTCGAGCCGCGCACCAGGGTCAGGCGCACCGATTGCTCAAGGCAGTCATAGGCATATTTGCAGTCGTTGAGCAGGGCGACGCCGAAATCGGATTCGCTGAGGTCGACCCAACGATGCATTGACGCCTCGAACCGCGCCTTGTCCCAGGAGGTATTGCGATGGGTCGGGCGCTTCACATGGCCGAACTGGATTTCGGAGCGGATTTCGGACGTGTTGAGATCGAAGGGGAACTGTGCCTTGAGCACCGTCTGGCGCTCCTGCCAGTCGATGAAGGTGTCGAATTCCACCTGCCGGGCGCCTGCCGCCAATGAAATGACCTGGACGACTTTGGAGGACTGATAGGTCCGCTCGACACGGATGGCGGCGCGATGCGGGCCGGTTTCCGCCACTGAAATCAAGGCCTTGCCGTCCGCCAGAGGCCAGAACTGTTCCTCGAAATAGCGGTCGATATCCCAGGCGTCCCATTCCATGGGCTTGTCTTCATAGGCGATGAGGCGGTTGGCCGTCTTGCCGGGTTCCAGCGTTTCGCGGTTGCGCGTCTTGTCGAAGACCGAGGTGATCTCCCCCGCCTTATCGAAGGTGATCTTGAGCAACTCGTTTTCGAGATGGGTTTCGGAAACCGAGAGGCTGGACGAGCTGTTGCTGGCGCCGCCAGCGACGACCTGGCCGCCGGTCCACCCCAGCGGGGCCATGTCGGAGACAGGCGCCGCGAAGGTGGTCGCGCCATCGGCCGAAACAAGCTTCTGCAGCGGATGAATGCCGGCTTCCGTGGCCAGCGATGCACCATCGAGGCCGGCATCGCTGCCCAGCGTCACCAGGCCCGAACGGGTCTGGCCGGTGAAATTGAACAGGCGGAGCTGGTCACCGCCCGGCTTGGCAAAAGCCTGTGCTGCCGCGTGCCAGGGGCCATTCTGCGAGCCGAGCGTCGAGAATATCTGGCCGTATTCATTGTCGCTGTCGACATAGACTTCGGGGATCGAGGTGCCGGGCAGGATATCGTGGAACTGGTTGATGAGGACCAGTTCCCAGAATTCAGCGAGCGTGTCACTGGGATAGCTCGCGCCATCCTGGGTCAGCGCCATGGCGCCGAGGAATTCCAGCTCGCGCAGCAGCCGTTCGGCCCGGCGATTATTGGCCTTGTTCTTGGCCACCGAGGTCAGCGTGCCGCGGTGATATTGCAGGTAAAGCTCGCCATTCCAGGTCGGGAAGCGGTTGCCGGGCGCATCCATCGCCTTGCCGAGCCGATCGAGAAAGGGAACGATGCCTTCGAGCTTCACCCGGGGCGCGCCGGGAATGCCGCGCTCGAGGCGGATGCCACGCTCGATCATGCCGCGCGTCGGGCCACCGCCGCCATCGCCATAGCCATAGGACATGACGACTTCATTATGCACGGCCTTGGGCTCGTAGCGCTTCCAGGCGCCCATGGTCTCGCTGACCGAGAGGTCGCCATTATAGGTGGTGAAAATCTGCTCGCTTTCGAGCCGCTGGGCGGTGATGAGCTGGGCCTTGGTGACGGTGCCATCGATGCCGCGCCAGTGGAAGCTGTCATAGGGGAAGCGGTCGGTATCGTTCCAGCTCAGCTTGCTGGTGACGAAATATTTGAGGCCGGATTTGTCCATGACCTGCGGCAAGTTGGCCGAATAGCCGAAGGTGTCGGGCAGCCAGACCGTCTTGGGATCGACGCCGAAATGCTCGAGGTGGAAGCGCCGGCCGCGCATGATCTGACGGATCAGGGATTCGCCCGAAACGATGTTGACGTCGGGCTCCACCCACATGGCGCCCTCGATCTCGAACTGGCCCGATTTCACCCGCTCGACCATGCGGTCCCACAGCTCGGGATAGTCCTTCTTCAGGAAATCGAAGAGGACCGACTGATTGTACATGAAGATGAATTCGGGATATTCCTCCATCAAATTCAACACCGTAGCGAAAGACCGCCCGGTCTTGTCGCGGGTATGCATGACGCGCCACAGCCAGCCCACATCGAGATGGGTCGAGCCGACGGCGGTGATCTGCGGCTGGACCTCGGTATCGACCAGCGCATAGATTTCGGCCGCAATCTTCTCGGCGGCGCCCAGCGAGGCCTCGAATTCTGCCGTATAGCCGGCGCGGCGATCGAGCGTCCGCAAGGCGCGATCGATGATGTTGAGAATGGCCTGGCGGCGCGGATCGTTCTGGTAGAGCCGGATCGCCACGTCGAGTGGCGTCTGCAGGTCCCAATAGAGCTTTTCCGCCCGTTCGCTGCGCGTGTAGAAATCCACCGTGAAGCCGACCAGCGGGCGATCGAAGAAGGTGAAGGCATTGACCAGCAGGGTATGCTTGCTGCCCGGCCTGGCATTACGTTCGATCACCAGTTCGGTGTGGTTGCCGTCCAGTGCCTGGGCGATCTTGCCATCGAGATAGGCCAGGCACTGCGGATCGGTCGAGCCTGGCCGATCCTGCCACTGGCTGGTGAATTTGAGCACGAAAGTCTTGCCGCGGGCCGCTTCGGGCACGACGACTTCGGCGGCGAACCAGGTATGGCCCTGCTTCTTGGCCCAGACCGAATGGGGGCCGAATTGCTCCCACTTACGCCAGTCGGACTTGAGGGCTTCCTCCGTGGTTACGTCGGCGCGCTGTACATGCCATTGCCAGGCGACATCGGCGATCGGAGTCAGGATCTTGTTTTCCAGATCCTTGCAGAGCCGGATGAGTTTCCCCTCCATCTTGAGGTCATCGTCGAGCAAACCGAGCTTGGACGATTGGGGGTTGGAATAGGTCATCCTTTGACTCCGACACCGGCGAACCCTGTGTTCATGTTGCGCCGTAACAAGAAATACACGCCGACCGCCGGCGCAGCGTAGATGATGGAAAAGGCCGTGAGGAACCCATAGTTGATGGCGCCCTGCTGGCCGAAAGCGGCGTAGAGCCCAACCGACATGGGGAAAGCATCCTGCACGCGGGCGAAGATCAGCGGCAGCAGGAACTCGTTCCAGGCGCCGGTGAAGCTGTAGAACCAGACCACGGCAATGCCGGCCCGCGACATGGGCAGCACGATTTTGGTGACGATCTGGAGGAGGCTCGCGCCCTCGACATAGGCCGCCTCTTCCAATTCGATCGGCACGGTGTCGAAGAAGTTCTTCAGCAGCAGCAGCGTGAACGGCAGGTTGAGCACGGTCAGCGCGATGATGACGCCAAGCTGGTTGAGCAAGCCCGAGCGCTGCGCCGCGAAATAAAGCGGCACCAATATGCCGGCCGAAGGCAGCATGCGCAGCAGGACCAGCGTCCAGAGAAAGGCATTGCGGCCGGGAATGCGCAGCCGCGACAGCGGGTAAGCCGCCGAAATGCCGACGATCACGCTGAGCGTGGCCGTGCCGGCCGCGATCAGCATGGAATTGAGGAATTGCCGGCCGGCATTGCCGCTCACCGCCAGCGCGAAATTATCGAACCCCACAGCGCGCGGGATTTCCAGTTGCCCGGTGGATAGCGGGTTGAAGGCATTGAGGATGAGCCAGGAAAAGGGGCTCACCCAGATGACGGCCATGAAGGCCAGGGCAATGGCAGTGGTGCGCGAGGGACCGGTGGATTCCATTATTTCGGCTCCCGCAGCATGCGCAGGTAGATCAGCGACAACAGGCCGACAATGACCAGCATGGCCACCGAAATAGCGCTGCCGAAGCCCAGATTGCCGCGCGAAAAGCTCTGGTTATAGAGGAACACCGCCAGCACCTGTGTCTGCCCGCCAGGTCCACCGCCGGTCATGGCGAAGATCAGCGGGAAATAGGTGAAGGTCCAGATGGTGATGAAGAGCATATTGGTGGCGATATGCGGCCTTATGATCGGCAACTGCACCAGCCAGATACGCTGGAAGGGCGTCGCCCCATCGACCTTGGCTGCCTCGACCACTTCGCGCGATACCGAATCCAAAGCCGCCGAGAACAGCAGGTAAGACCAGGCCGTGCCTTTCCAGATATTGGCGATGGTGACGATGGGCAGGGCATATTCGTTGATGAAGTTGATGGGCGGGAAGCCTAGCGGTACGACGATGAGCTGGTTGATCAGGCCCGTCTGACTGGTGGTGGCCGACCACAGGAAGGCCGCCACGATATCGGGCAGCAGCCAGCCCAGCATGATGCAGACTTCCACCACGCTCCTGATGGTCGATTGGGTGCCGCGCAGCAGGGCCGCCAGCAGGAAGCCCAGCACGGACTGGCCGACAATGGCCGAGAAGAACACGAATATGACCGTGGTCCAGAGGGATTCGAGGAACCCCCGGCGGGTGAAGAGACGCTCGAAATTCTGCAGGCCCACCCAACTCCACTCGACCGACTTGCGGCCGACCAGCGCCAGGTCGGTAAAGCTGAAGGCAAAGGCCCAGGCAGTGAAATAGAGCAGCGCCCCGATCAATATGGCGGCCGGCAGCAGGCCCAGGCCGAGGATGAACAGGTTGCTGGTGAGCCAGGGGTTGGCCTGATTTTTCATGGGCTATTCTCGCTCACGCGGGCCATGCAAGCATGAAACGCCCCGTCACGGCGGCACCCGGAGGACATTTGGGCGCCGCCGCGTCGGGAGGTGTGGCTTATTCGTAGGTTATGACATTCTCTTCGCCGAATTCATCGACCAGGGCATCGTGGTAGCTCTGGATGACGTCTTCGACGCTGGCGCCATCGAGCAGGTCGGACGTTGCCTGCTGGATGAGGGCCGAGACGGTCTGGTAACCGGGCACCGTATCGCGGCCGGTGGTGTCGGCAGCCAGTGCCGTGGCTTCAGCGAGGAACGGATCGGCCGTATATTCCGGGCTCTCCGAAATATCGGTGCGGACAGCCATGCGGTGGTTGGCCAGCGTCCATTCCTTGAAATTGGCTTCGTCGAAGATGGCCGTCACCAGCTTGAAGGCCATGTCCTTGTCGGCGGCATTGGCGTTGATGCCCAGGGTCCAGCCGCCGGAAATGTTGGTCGTGGTCTTTGTGCCCGGCTCGCCCGAGCCCGGCCATGGTGTCCAGGCGACCTGGGCGTCACGATCCTCGCGGCTGGGCGGGTTGTTGCAATCCCACAGGCACGCATCTTCCCACGAACCGGAGGCGAGGATGCCGAGCTGATCATCAGCCAAGGCAGCGCGGACGGCGGCACCGATATCGGTGGCGTAGTTGAGGTCAGCCGGGTTGAGTTCACGCTCGACATAGACCTGGTGGTAGAGATCGAAGACGCGGCGCAGGGCCGGGCTGTCGCCGATCCACTGGTTGGTATCGCGCTTCAGCAGGCGGTTGCGGTCGCCCTCGGGCACGTCGGCGCCGAGCAGCGCCATATAGACGCCCTGCATGGTGGTGGCTTCGCCCTGCTTGATGCCGGCCGGAAGCTGGAACGGATATTGGACGCCGGCATCCTTGAGCTTCTGCGCAGCATCGAGAATGTCGGTCCAGTTCTTGGGTTCCCATGGCGTGGGAATGCCGGCCTTTTCGAAGTTGGACAGGTCATACCACAGCATGCGCACGTCGGTATCGGTCGGCAGCGCATAGACCTCGCCCTGATAGGAGGCCACTTCGAGCAGGCCGGGCATGTAGTACTGGAACTGGTCCCAGCCACTGGCGAGTTCGCCCAGCGGGGCCAGGTAACCGGCCGAAGCCAGCTCGCTAACCATGAAGCTATCGACCAGGTTCACGTCGGCCGCGGTGCCGGCCGCGAGGTCGAGCGCAATGCGCTGGTCATAGCCCTGGCCGGGCAGCTTGATGGCGTTGACGGTCTCGCCGGTCTCGGCTTCGAAATTGGCAATACCCGACTCGATCAGCGAGCCGAAGGCTTCGATATACATGATCGACACCTCGGCCCTTGCGGGGATCGCGGCGGCGGCCACGAGCGACACGGCGGCCACGGTGGTCAGAAAACCTCGTTTGAGCATCAACTCCTCCTCTGCTGCTCGCGCTGCCACTGGTCGGGCAGCCGTGCGCCGGAACCCTCATCCTTAGCGCGACCCGAGGTAATCACATGTTATGCAACGTTGCAATTGTGAATCGCATTGGTGCAGCCATCGTGACACTATTCCAATTTTTATGTTATTTATCAGCATATTGGCGATATGAAATCGTTTCAAAAGGATTAATACGTTCTATGTATCGTTGCAAAATTTGGCCTGTTTGGTTTCCGGTCCGGCCGGTGTAGAAACGGGTGGGGGAACGAGAATGAGCAGCAAGACCACATCAGGCGGCAGGGGGAACCAGCGCGTCACCCTGCGGACCATAGCGGAAGTGACGGGGCTGAGCCTGTCGACCGTTTCCCTGTCGCTGCGCGGCGGCACGACGCTGAAGCAGGAAACGCGCGACAAGGTGGCCGAGGCCGCCAAGGCGCTGGGCTATATCCCCGATCGGGCCGGGGTCCGCCTGCGCACGGGCAAGACCAATGTCATCGCGCTGGTGCTCGATGGTGCCGAGGACTCGATCGACTTCGCCCGCCAGATGATCCAGGGGATCGGCAATGCCATCAAGGGCACGCGCTATCACCTGACGGTCATTCCCGAATTCGAGCGCAATCTCAGCGCCGACACGATCCGCTACATTCTCGACAACCGGACGGCCGACGGCGTCGTCATCACCCATACCGGGCCGCGCGACAAACGCGTGCAGATGATGATCGATGCGGACTTCCCCTTTGTCAGCCACGGCCGCACCGAATTCTATACGCCCCACCCCTATCACGACTTCCATTCCGAAGTGTTCGCGGCCATGGCGGTGGAGCGGCTGGCCAGCAAGGGCTGCAAGAAGGTGATGCTGGTCATCGGCGACGACAGCACCACCAATTACCACAATATCGTCACGGCCTTTCACAAGGCGACGGCGCGAGCCGGCATCGAGGGGCAATTGCTGGAAGGCACCAAGGGGATCAGCCCGGCCGAGATGCGCAAGATCGGCCTTGACCTGGCCGCCAAGCCCGGCCGCCCGGATGGCATTATCTGCGACAGCGAAATGCGCACTATCGCCCTGGTGGGCGGATTGCAGGAAGGCGGATGCGTCATCGGGCGCGACCTGCACCTGATCTACAAGCAGACCTCAGGCATATTGCCCACGCTCTTTCCTCATCTGGACAGCATCCGTGAGGACGTGTTCGCCGCCGGGGGAGAGTTGACCCGCCTGTTGCTCAAGCGCATCGACGGGGCCGATCCGGAAAGCCTGCAGACCATGGCCGAGCCCCAGCCGCACTGGCGGAGCTGAGCGACACAGCAAATTCGTCCATACATCATGATCTTGTCACGGCGGGCTTTAGGTTTTAACTCATTCGAATGAGTGGAAACCGCAATGCATAGCCGCGGACAGACATGGCAGGCGACGCGCGACAGGATCAGCCGCGAGATTGCCTCGGGCCATCTGCCCGCCGATACGCGCCTGCCGTCCGAGCCCGAACTCTGCCTGCTCTATGACACGCGACGCCACTCGCTGCGGCGGGCACTGGCGGCGCTGGTGGCCGAGGGGAAGCTGCGCGTCGAGCATGGGCGCGGCACCTTTGTCGAGCGGGCGCCGCTGCTCAACTACCTCATCGGGCCGCGCACGCGCTTCCGCGAGAACCTCATGGCGCAGGGGCTGGTCATCGGGTGCATGCCCGCTTCGAAGTGACCTTTCCGGCCGCCCTGTCGGTGGTCAAGGAGCTGATCGCCGAGGGGGCAGTGGACCTGATCTCGCTCTGCGACCATACGCCGGGGCAGGGGCAGTATCGGGACCTCGACCTGCAATCAGCCAATCTCGCCAAGTCCAAGGGCGTCACCCTGGAACAGGCGCGGGCCATTCTCGACGAGCGCATCCGCGAGCGGGTGGAGGGGGCCGGCGACCTGACGGCGACTTTGCGCGCCATTGCCCAATATTGCACCCTGCATGGCGTGCCGCTGGCCAGCCATGACGACGACACGGTGGACAAGGTGGCCGAGATGGAGGCGCTGGGCGCCACGATCAGCGAATTTCCCGTGACTATGGAAGCGGCGCGCGCGGCGCATGCGCGTGGATTGGTCAATGCGATGGGGGCGCCCAACGCGCTGCGCGGCACGTCCTATTCGGGCAATCTCTCGGCTCGCGAGGCCCATGCGGCGGGCCTGCTCGACCTGCTGGCGGCCGACTACCACCCCTCGGCCATGCTGCCCGCCGTGCTGGTGCTGGCGCAGACCGACCCCGAGGGCCTGCCGGGCGCCGCGCGGCTGGCCACGCTCAATCCGGCCCGCGTGCTGGGGCTGGAGGACCGCGGCGAAATCCGCGCCGGGTTGCGGGCCGATCTCATCATCGCCGACCGCAAGGGTGTCGGGCATGTCAGGGCCAGCTTGTGCAAGGGCGAAATGGTCTATTCGGATGGTACCGTGCCGGTCCGCATGCGCATGGAAATCGGCAGCAAACTGGCGGGGTAATGGCGGAGAGAAAGGGGTTCTCACCCGTTTTCCTGATAAGCCATCGTCCCATCTATAAAAAAGGACAACCTAGACTCGCCAGTGTGACGATCAGCTGTGACAGTAACTGGTACAGTTGGGGGCGGGCAAGCCTGCTCCAAGCGCAAGCTGGTGTGGGAGGATGAGTGCTGTTGAGCGTGTATTGGACGGCCGAAAGGGGG
>CBIGSA010000080.1:0-12728 GCA_966192215.1 uncultured Devosia sp.
GCCATCGGCTTCAACCTGGTCGGCTATGGCTGCACCACCTGCATCGGCAATTCGGGCCCGCTGCCCACGGAAATCTCCAAGGCCGTGCAGTCAGGTGACCTGGTCGCTGCCTCGGTGCTGTCGGGCAACCGCAATTTCGAAGGCCGTGTGAACCCGGACGTCAAGGCGAACTTCCTCGCCTCCCCCCCGCTGGTCGTGGCCTATGCGCTGGCCGGCTCGATGAAGATCGATATCACCAAGGACCAGATCGGCACCTCCAAGGATGGCAAGCCGGTCTATCTCAAGGATATCTGGCCGACTAACCACGAAGTGGCCGAGATCGTGCGCAAGCACGTGACCAAGGAAATGTTCCAGGGCCGCTATTCGGACGTGTTCAAGGGCGATACCAACTGGCAGGGCATCGCCGTGGATGGCGGCGAGACCTACAAGTGGAATTCGTCCTCGACCTATGTGCAGAACCCGCCCTATTTCGAGGGGCTGACCATGCAGCCCAAGCCGGTCACCGATATTGAAAAGGCCAAGGTGCTGGCGCTGTTCCTCGATTCGATCACCACCGACCACATTTCCCCGGCCGGTTCGTTCAAGGCGACCACGCCGGCGGGCAAATATCTCGAGGAACGCCAGGTCGCGCCCAAGGATTTCAACTCCTATGGCGCCCGTCGCGGCAATCATGAAGTGATGATGCGCGGCACCTTCGCCAATATCCGCATCAAGAACCAGATGCTGCCCGGCGTCGAAGGGGGCTATACCAAGGGCCCCGACGGTTCGCAGATGGCGATCTACGACGCTGCCATGGCTTATGAGAAGCAAGGCACGCCGCTGGTGATCTTTGCTGGCAAGGAATATGGCACCGGCTCCTCGCGCGACTGGGCCGCCAAGGGCACCAACCTGCTCGGCGTGCGCGCCGTGATCGCCCAGAGCTTCGAGCGTATCCATCGCTCCAACCTGGTCGGCATGGGCGTCATCCCGCTGCAGTTCAAGGACGGCGAAAGCTGGCAGACGCTTGATCTCGACGGCACCGAGACCGTTGATATCGTCGACGTCGAGAAGATCGTGCCGCGCGCCATGGTCAATGTGAAGATCACCCGCGCCAATGGCGAAGTGATCAGTGTCGAGACCCGCTGCCGCATCGATACGGCCAACGAGCTCGACTACTACAAGAATGGCGGCATCCTGCATTACGTGCTGCGCAGCCTCGTCGCGGCATAAGGGCCGGCCTGATCCAGCTGCAAAATGGCGGCCTTCGGGCCGCCATTTTCGTCAGGGGTCGGGCGGGGATGCAACGGTCCGGAGAATCTTCCCGCTCTCACCCGTTTTTGACTGGCGGGGCTCCGCCGGGCCGGCTTACAACCTTGCCCATGACTTCCAGACCCCTCTTTGGCGCCGCTCTTGGCATTGTCACGCTCGCCACACTGGCCGCTCCGGCCGGTGCTGAAAGCATGCGCGCCCGGCCCAAGGCCGTGGTGGAATTGTTCACCAGCCAGGGCTGCGCCCAGTGCCCGCCAGCCGATGCCCTGCTGACCGGCCTTGCCGAGGAAGGCGACGTGGTGGCCCTGGCCTATCATGTCGACTATTGGGACTATGTGGGCTGGGAAGACACGTTCGGCGACGAGGATTATTCCGATCGCCAGCGCGCCTATGCCAAGAGCTGGGGATCGTCTCGCATCTATACGCCGCAAATGGTGGTCAATGGCGCCAAGGGTGTGGTTGGATCGCGCCGCAACGAGGTGCATGGTGCCCTGGCCGGCGCCAGCCTGCCGCTGCAGGTCGAGATTTCGCGCGATGGCGACATGCTCAAGGTGGCCATTCCGCCCGATAGCGGGTTCAACGACGCGGTGGTCTGGCTGGTCAGCTATCTCGACCGGGCAGACGTGACCATCGACAAGGGGGAGAATGCCGGCAAGTCCATGGTCTATACCCAGGTGGTGACCGGGCGGCAGGCTTTGGGCATGTGGGAAAGCGCTGCCGGCGCCGATCTCAAATTGCCGCTGCCCGAACTGCTCAGCGCGGACAGTACCGGCATTGCGGTGATCGTGCAGCAGGAGCGCAACGGCCTGCCCGGGCCCATTCTGGGTGCGGCGACCTACGAGCGCTGAAATTCCGTTTCAGACAAAAATCCCGCCCCTGGGGGCAGGAGCGGGAAAGGTCTGACTGGTCAACTCAATAGGGCGGCTGGCACCCGGGCTTCTGGGTTTGGGGGCTCGGTCGGCCCGGATGCCAGCCACTGGAGGCAATGGTTGGACGATGCCGGACCATTCTGGCGCGTTCACGGACAGAATGTGACCGAATTGGGGTTTTTGCATCCGCATGTCGTGCTTGCATAAGGGGGCAAATCCCGCAATCATGACAGTCCGTTGACGCGTGGTATCTGGAGCTGATCCGACCGGTGCAGGGCCGCACACCGAACGACAAGACAGTCAGCCTGTCGCTGGTGCATGCCAGCGAGGCTTTGCCGAGCCCGGCGGCCAGCAAGCTCCCCGCCATCGTCGCCTTTGACCGACGGGAACTCCAGCTCATCCTCAATGTCTATGGACGCAAGGTGGCACTGGGCGAGTGGCGCGATTATGCCATGGATTTCCTGCGCGAACGGGCGGTGTTCTCCATCTATGCCCGCGTCTCGGAACGCCCGCTGTTCATCATCGAAAAGACACCGCGCCTGCGCAACCGGCAGGGACAATATGCCGTGACCAACCAGCAGGGGCGTATCCTGAAACGCGGACATGACCTGGCGCTGGTCTTGCGCGTGCTCGATCCGCAACTGGCGGTGGTAGGGTGAGCCTCGTCATCCGCCCGGCCAGGGTGGCGGATGTGCCTGATATGAGCCGGGTCCTGATCGCTTCCATCACCGAGCTTTGTGCTGCCGACCACGAGGGCAATCCGGCGCGCATTGCGGATTGGACAGCAAATAAGAGCAAAGCCGGCGTCGAATCCATGCTTGTGCGCGAAGGCCTGTTTGTCGTCGTCGCCGAGCTGGATGGTGTGGTTGTGGCCGTTGGCGCGACAACCGCAGATGGCGAGATCGCGCTCAACTATGTCGATCCCGCTGCGCGCTTCCGGGGTGTCAGCAAGGCTTTGCTGGCGGCGATGGAAGCCGAGTTGCTGCGGCAGGGTGTGGCCGAAGCGCGCCTGACCAGCACGATCACCGCACGCGCCTTCTATCATGGCGCCGGCTGGATCGACGATGACACCAGGGTGGCCTGCCAGGGTGGCGAGGGCTATCGGATGCGCAAACAGCTGGGTTAGGGCGTCAGCGCGGCCTTGAGGCGCGCTATGGCTTCGGACTTCTGCGCATTATAGGCGGTGCGATCCTCGGGCGCGATTTCGATCGCTGCTCTCTTTATTGCCAGGTAGTGCTCGCGTAAGCTCCTGTCGGCCCTCAACGCGTCTCGAAAAGCCAGGTTCGATCGCCAGCTTTCTCCGTCGAACTCCACTACATGGACCAGATGCGTGCGTTCGGTCCGATCGCGCCCACGCCCGAAGATATGGTGACCGGGCACGCCCGCATCGGCTGCATAGTCATAGCCTAGCGCCAACAGCGGCTCGTGGCATTCGTGCCAGCGGGACAGGGGCGATACGCCCACCAGGATGTCGAGTATGGGTTTTGCCGGCAGGCCGGGAACGGCGGTCGAGCCATAATGTTCGACATGACTGGTGACCGCGGACAGGGCGTGCAGGAGCCGGTTCTGCTCGGCGAGAAATGCGTCGTGCCAGCTGGGATTGTAGTCGGCCAGGCGGTTTTGGCCCTGCTTCAGCCCGAGGCCGTAGCTGTCCAGCTCGTCCGCCACCTAAAGCGCCTTCTGCATGTGCACGATGTCGAGCCAGCGGTCGAACTTGAAGCCGAGGGCTTCGTGCCGGCCGATATGGCGGAAGCCGAGCTTTTCATGCAGGCGGATCGAACCGGTGCCTTCGGCCGTGATGACGGCGATCATCTGCTTGAAGCCGAAGGCGCGCGACTGCTCGATGATTTCGCCCATCATGGCCGAGCCCAGGCCGCGACCCTGCGCGTCGGGCGCGCAATAGACCGAATTCTCGCAGGTGAAGCGATAGGCCGGGCGGGGCCGGTAAACCGAGGCATAGCTGTAGCCGAGCAAGGTGCCGTCGGTCGCCTCCGCCATGACGATAGGGTGGCCGAGATCCTGGATATGGCCGAACTTGTCGGCCATGAAGCTCTCGCCGGGCGCCTCGAGGTCGAATGTCGCCACCGAGTTATAGACGTAGTGCCTGTAGATCGCAGTGATGGCAGGCACGTCGGACCATTGGAACGGGCGCAGGCGATAGTCGGGCACGGCGGAAATCCAGGCAAAAGAAAGGGACCGCAACCCTTTTAGGCTGCGGTCCCCGATATCGTCCAACCAAATTGCTTGATCCTGTGATCAAGCGGGCTGTTGCTACTCGCGATTGCCGAACAGGCGGAGCAGCATCAGGAACAGGTTGATGAAGTCGAGGTACAGGCTCAGCGCGCCCATGATGGCGCCCTTGGCCAGCAGTTCGGCACCATGGGCTTCCGAATAGCCTTCCTTGATCTTCTGCGTGTCATAGGCGGTGAGGCCCACGAAGATCAGCACGCCGACGGCCGAGATGATGAATTCCAGCATGCCGGACTGCATGAAGATATTGACCACCGAGGCGATGATCAGGCCGATCAGGCCCATCATCAGGAAGCTGCCCATCTGGGTCAGGTCACGCTTGGTGGTGTAGCCGTAAAGGCTCATGGCACCGAAGGTCGCGGCGGTGATGAAGAACACCTTGGCGATCGAAGCGTCGGTATAGACCAGGAAGATGGAGCTCAGCGACACGCCCATGATGGCGGCGAAGGCCCAGAACACGGCCTGCGCGGCCGGCACGGAGAGCTTGTTGATGCCGAAGCTCAGCACCAGCACGAAGGCCAGCGGCGCGAGCATCACGACCCACTGCAGGGGGCTCGCATAGAGCAGGGCGCCCCACTGGGTCACGAGCTGGCCATTGGCGAGCTGGCCCACGGCAGCGTTCGGATCGGTGGTGATGGCGGCGGCGGCGGCGAACCAGGCCGCCAGGCCGGTTACCACCAGGCCGATGCCCATGTAATTGTAGACACGCAGCATGTAGCTGCGCAGGCCCTCGTCGATGGCCAAGGCCGAGTCGGCCCGTGCACCCAGGGTCTGACGGTCATATTCAGCCATAGTCGGTTTCCTTTCCCAAGTGTCGCGGTCTTGTACCGCCGGTGGGCTTTGGTTGCCACTTGGCTAGACAATATGGATGTGACCCCAAGCGTTTACAAGTGATCTTGGTTCCCTGCGACGAATAGGCTGGCCCGGGAGGTGGTCTGTGCTACGGTCGGAGGCGAATCGCCCGTTGAATCCTGATGAAGAGGAGGGTCCCATGCCCCGGCTCTTTACCGGCCTTGAAATCCCGGCCGATGTCGGATTTGCGCTCTCCCTCAAGCGGGGCGGCCTGGGCGGCGCCCGCTGGATCGATGCGGAGAATTATCACATTACCTTGAGATTCATCGGCGACGTGGATCACCAGACCGCCGATGAAGTGGCCGACAGCCTCGACCGGCTCTCCAATTCGCTGCGCTTTTCGGTGCGGCTGACGCATCTGGGCACGTTTGGCGGCGACAAGCCGCGGGCCCTGTTTGCCGGGGTGGAGCCCAGCGAGCAGCTCAGTCGGTTGCAGGCGGCGCATGAGCGCGTGCTGCAGCGCGCAGGCCTGCCGCCCGATGGGCGCAAATTCGTGCCGCATGTGTCGCTGGCCAGGCTGCGTGGCTCCAGCGCCGAGGAGGTGGCCCGCTTCATGGCCGAGGCCGGGCGCTTCGAGCCGCTGAGCTTTCCGGTGGGACGGTTCGTGCTGTTTTCCAGCAAGGATTCGGTGGGCGGCGGGCCCTATGTGGTCGAGCAGAGCTATCCCCTGGCCGCCTGATCACGGCTTTGGCGCCATCAACACATTGTTAACCCAACCGGCGCAAACCGGAAGGCAGCTCCGCGGCCCCGCCAAATTGCCGCCGCGATTAACTCGCAGTTGAAGCAAATGCGCTCGAACGTGGCGGCGTTTGACACCTTGGTAACCATGTTCGGGGCAGAGTCTGCGGGCAGCTCTCCCGGGACGGGACCCTTCGAGACAAAGGATAATTGGCGATGACGACGAAAACCGGTGGCCTTGTGGTTGGGCTCGCGGTCGGCGCGATCATGGCTCTGGCTCCTGCCGCCCAGGCGCAGCAGGCGACCGAGCTCGGCACTTTCAATGCCTGGACCGCCTGGCAGGCGACCGATGCGTCCGGCATGATCTGCTATGTGTCGGCGACCCCGCAAAAGACCGAGCCGGCCGGCGCCAACCGCGACCCGATCCATTTCATGATCATCCACCGCAAGGGCATGGGCACCAAGAACGAGGTGCAGACCATTATCGGCTACCCGTTCAACACCACCGATGCCAAGGCCAGCGCCACGGTGGATGGCAAGTCCTATCCCATGGTGACCGAAGGTTCGGCTGCCTGGCTCGCCTCGACGGGCGACGAGGGCGGGTTCGTGCAGGCCTTCAAGGCCGGTAGCCAGCTCGTGGTGCGCGGCACCAGCCAGCGCGGCACCAACACGGTCGATACCTATTCGCTCAGCGGCGCCACCGCCGCGATGAATGCCATCGACGCGGCCTGCGCCTGATTTTTGGGTTGCTCCCTCCGGGCAATCAGCCATATCTGGGCGACGGGCCGGCCTGGCCCTTCGCCTTTCGCATTCATGAGGCCCCGATGTCCAAACCCGCCGTGGCTCTTGCCCTTGCCGCCAGCCTGCTTCTCACCACCGGTGCCAGCGCCCAGCAGGTGCGGATGCTGGGCGAGCACCGCGCCTGGTCGAGCTATGCGGCCAATGATGCGACCGGCGCGGTCTGCTTCGCCATGACCAAGCCGGAAAGCGTCACGCCCACCCCGGATGGCTACAGCCAGGCCTATGTCTACATTACCAATCGCCCGGCCGAGAATATCACCACCGAATTCAACCTGGTGGCCGGTTTCGCCTTCCAGCCCGACAGCAAGGCCACGGTGAGCGTGGGCGGGCAGACGTTCAATCTGTTCACCCAGAACGATGCGGCCTGGCTCGACGATGCCGGCCAGTCGGCGGAACTGGCCAGCGCTATCCGTGCCGGCTCGTCCATGGTGATCGAAGGCACGACGGCCGCCGGCATCAAGGTGACGCAGTCCTATTCGCTGTCCGGCGCCACCGCTGCCCAGCAGTCGATCGGGAGTGGGTGCTGACGCCACAGCCACGAAGCGTCATCCTCGGGCTTGGTCCGTGGACACTATACTTGCGGAGCGATGGGCAAGTGCAGAGCCCTCGATGCCGGCAACGATCTGTTCTGCTATCATGGTTCTGCCTCTCCCTGGCTTGTGATACGGGAACACGGCCCACTCAACTGTTCGGATTGGGGAAGAGCGGACAACACCTCGCTTGACCTCGGCCTCAAAGGCCACTCCGAGAGCGGTCGCTGTCAGCCCGGGAGCGCGGCTGCTACCGCCTCCCGGGTCAACTTAAGCTCAATCTGTCGATACAAGCCCGAGGATGCCGGCCGGGGGATGGGTGACGAGCGGTGGGTGAAGTGCTGCATTGCCGCGATGCCGATTGGCACCACCTCCGCTTCGTGCTAGCGAGCGCGCAAGTTACAGCACAGGGCGACACATCCTCATGAGCAAGACGGTCAAGGTCGGGCGGGCACTGCTTTCGGTATTCGACAAGTCCGGCATGGCCGACTTTGCCCGAGGTCTGAGCGCCGCCGGCGTGGAACTGGTCTCCACCGGCGGCACGCACAAGCTGATCCGCGATGCCGGCCTGCCGGTGCGCGAGATCGCCGACCTCACCGGCTTCCCCGAAATGATGGATGGCCGCGTCAAGACCCTCCACCCCAAAGTGCATGGCGGCCTGCTGGCCGTCCGCGACAAGCCGGATCACGCCGCCTCGATGCAAGAGCACGAAATCGGCGCCATCGACCTGGTCGCGGTCAATCTCTATCCCTTCGAGAAGACCGTTGCCTCGGGCGCCGGATATGACGATATCATTGAGAATATCGACATCGGCGGTCCGGCCATGGTGCGCTCCGCCGCCAAGAACCATGCCTATGTTACCGTGGTCGTCGACCCCGCCGATTATCCGGAAATTCTGGCGTCCATCGCCGAAAACGGCGGCGTGCCCTATGAGCTGCGCCAGAAGTTGGCCGCCAAGGCCTATGCCCGCACCGCCGCCTATGACAGCGCCATCTCCACCTGGTTCGCCAGGGCGATCGACTATCCCGAAATTCCCTTCCGCTCCTTCGCCGGCAACCTGCGCGAAGTCATGCGCTATGGCGAAAACCCGCATCAATGGGCTGGCTTCTATGCCAATGGCGAGGACCGCCGTGGCGTCGCCACCGCCACCCAGGTGCAGGGCAAGACGCTGAGCTACAACAATATCAACGACACCGACGCCGCCTTCGAGCTGGTCTCCGAATTCGACCCGGCACAGGTCGCCGCCGTCGCCATCATCAAACATGCCAATCCCTGCGGCGTAGCCGTGGCCGATAACCTCGTCACCGCCTATCAGAATGCCCTGCGCACCGACCCCGTCTCTGCCTTCGGCGGCATTGTCGCCACCAACCGCAAGATCGACGCCGCGACCGCCACCGAGATCGTCAAGGTCTTCACCGAGGTGATCGTCGCCCCCTCCGCGACCCAGGAAGCCCAGGACATCATCGCCGCCAAGAAAAATCTCCGCCTGCTGCTGACTGGCGGCCTGGCCGATGCCAAGGCCGATGGCCTGGTGGTCAAGTCCGTGGCCGGAGGGCTGCTGGTCCAGTCGCGCGACAACCGCAATGTCGACGATTGCGACCTCAAGGTCGTGACCAAGCGCCAGCCCACCGCCGCCGAAATGGCCGACCTGCGGCTCGCCGCCAAGGTGGCCAAGCACGTCAAGTCCAACGCCATCGTTTATGTGAAGCAGGGCGCCACGGCGGGCATCGGGGCCGGGCAGATGTCCCGCGTCGATTCCGCGCTCACCGCCCACCGCAAGTCGATCGACGCCGCCAGGGCCGCCGGCATCGAGGGCGCGCTGACCCAGGGATCGGTGGCCGCCTCCGACGCTTTCTTCCCCTTTGCCGATGGCCTTGAAGCCCTGGTCGCGGCCGGCGCCACGGCAGTGATCCAGCCGGGCGGTTCCATGCGCGACGACGAAGTCATTGCCGCCGCCGATGCCGCTGGCATCGCCATGGTGATGACCGGAATGCGCCATTTCCGGCACTAGGGTGCGCCCAGAATACCGGAGCATCCGCTCTGTACGTGAGCACCCCAAAGCGCACAGAACGACGCCCCAGGCTATTGGCTGCGCCGGCCCCTAAGCTTGCGCAGCACCTGCCCCGGAATCTCGCCGAGCGCCGGCATGATGTCGTCGCGCGCAAATACCGCTGGATGCGCTGCGCCAAAGATGGAGCGGCCGGCCATAAGTCCCGGCTGTCCCTGCATGAGACCGCGCAATGATGCCAGCAGGTTGGGAATGGCCCGGCGCCAGGCAGCGCCGTAAACCGGCACCGGACTTGCCGGCGGCAATCCGGATGCCAACGCGGCCGCCAGATACGGAAAATCCACGCCGGTCGCCTCGCCCAACCCGATCCAGGCCCAGATGCGCGTATTGACGTCGAGCAGCTTCAGCCGGTCGTCGCGCTGGTCGTGCTTGAACTCGACTTCCACCAGACCGTGATACCGCACCGCGGCAAGCAGCCGGCGCGCCTCCTCGGTGGCGCGCGGCAGCTCCCGGCTCTGCACATAGGGCGACGTGCCGAACTGGATTGGAAACTGGCGCAGGCGCAGGGCCGTCAGCTGGCACACTTCCCTGCCATTCTCCCACAGCCCGGCATAGGAATACTGGGTCGAGCCATCGCCCGGAATGAGCTGTTGCACGACAAATCCATCCGGCCCCGTCAGCCGCAGCGCGTCGCCCTGCTTGGCGGCAAAGTCGGCAGCGTTATCGGCGCGCCAGGCCTTGTCGCGAGTCAGGGCGTTGATCGATTGGGTGGAACTGGGCTTCAGCACGACGGGATAGCTCAGCGCTTCGGGCGCGGCCATCGTGTCATAGACGCGCGGAAAATCGACGCCGAGCCGATCGGCAAGGGCATAGAGCTGCCCCTTGTCATTGAGCGATTGGAGCGCCGGCCAATCCATGGTGAGCAGCGCCAGATGCGGCGCCAGTTCGGCCTGATGCTCGGCGACCAGCTGCACTTCATAGTCTGCGCCGGGAAATAGCACCCAGTCCATGAGATCGTGCCGCGCCACGAAATCCAGCACATGGCCAACTGGATTCTTCTCGGCGACACCCGCCCATGGCTCGAAATGGGTGACATAGCGTGAGCTGGCTGCAACCGCAAAGCGCTGGCCCATAAAGGCCACGGGAATGCCCCTGCGGCCAAGGCTGCGGATCACCGCCAGACTGCCGTAATTGCCACCCAGCACCACCGCACCGGCAATGGAGGAGCCCGATGCGGTCATCATTCCAGTCCTTTGCAGACGCGAAATATATCGAATGCAGGAGCGCAAAGCTGCAAGGGAGAGTCCAACACGTTCAACACTCACATCGGCGCCTGATCCGGTCGCCACCGACCATGTTTAGCGCCTGGGCATTAATGCTTGATGTGTGAACAGCCCGGCAAGGAAGTCTCCTCGTCTCCCCTCTAGCCGCTGGGTCAGCATGGCAAGACCGACCGCCCAGAACAGCTCCGCCAGCAGCGTCGCCCAGGCCATGCCCATGATGCCCATCACCGGCGCCAGCAGCAGTGAACCGGCAACCAGCACGGCAATTGCCGCAAGGCAGAGCACCGCGCTGCGCACCTGGTGACCACTCAATGCCAGCAATTGCGCATTCATGCCGCCCAGCACCCGCACGGCCTGGCTCAGCAGGAACACCAGCATGGGCCAGTAAGCCGTCGCATAATGCGGGCCGAACAGCGCCAGAATCCAGGATCCCAACGCCGCCGTACCGACAATGGCGGTCAGCATGGTGCCCGCCCCCGCCAGATTGGTGCGCCACAGCAGCATGTCGACGGCGCCCCGTCCCTGGCTCGCGCGCGCCGTCACCAGATCGCGCAACACGAATTGTTGCGAGGCCATGGCGAAGAAACCGACTAGAGCGGCAATGCGGATGGCCACGCCCAGCACGGCCACATCGCCTGCCGACAGGAACAGTCCTCCGATCATCACCACCAGATCGGCGGTGGCACCGCCGGCTATGGTCACGGCGAGCATGGCAACCGCGCGGCCACGATAGAACCTTCGCATGTCGCGCCGCGCTGTCTGCGGCCGCAACGGCCAGGCATTGTCCGGCCCCAGCAGCACCGCCTGTCCGATGGCGACGACAAGGGCGATAACGGGCAGCGATACCAGTACCGGCCAGGTCGTCTGCGTCACCCCGAACGCCGCCAGCGCGCCGACAAAGGCCAGCAGGAGCGCCGAGCGAAACACGAAATCGGGCGCGTAGGACAGTGCAAAGCGGCGCTGTGCATTGGCCGCGCTGTTGTTGAGGCGGATCGCCGCCAGCGGCACGGCCGCCAGCGTACCCCAGAAGCCTGCCGCCACCAGCCCCGGATCGGCCGGAATGAGCCAGAGCAGGCTGGCCAGGATCACGGCCATGCCCGCCAGCACCAGCATGTCCTTGCGCGCGGCGGCCAGGAAAGCCGCAATCAGGCCGGGACGGCCGAACGCCTGGAACCGCGCCAGGTAAGTCAGCCCGATCGTGTGATAGCCCCCCGTGATAACTAGACTGAGGAAAGTCGTGACGCTGATGGCCAGAAAGGCCACCCCGACCTGGTCGGGCGGAAAGGCGCGGGCCAGCACAAGCTGGCTCAAGAAGCCGAAACCGGCTCCCGCCAGCCGCGCCCCCATCAGGCCGAACAGCGGCGCGATCATCCGCCACAACGAAACCAAAGCCATCTCCGGAAAACTGCCTGCCATGCCGCAAGCAGGTCGGGGCGATCCTGCGCGATCGCGGTTAGAATTTGTTTAAGTCCGCCAAGCAGCAGAACCGTACCCATGAGTACGGTTCTGCTTGACCCTGTCTCCGTCCCGGCTTAGAACCACTCCAAACTCCCCTGCCGGAATACCGAAATGACCAAGGCCCGCACGCTCTACGATAAGATCTGGGACGACCATCTGGTGCAGAACAACGAGGATGGGACCTCGCTGCTCTATATCGACCGGCATCTCGTGCATGAAGTGACGAGCCCGCAGGCTTTCGAGGGCCTGCGCATGAACAACCGCAAGGTGCGCCACCCCGAGCGCACCCTGGCCGTCGTCGACCACAATGTGCCCACGACCGACCGTTCCCTGCCCAATCCCGATCCCGAAAGCGCGATCCAGATCGCCGCTCTCGCCGAGAATACGCGCGATTTCGGCATCGAATATTTCGACCCCTTCGACAAGCGCCAGGGCATCGTGCATATCGTGGGCCCCGAACAGGGCTTCACCCTGCCGGGCATGACCATTGTCTGCGGCGACAGCCACACCTCGACCCACGGCGCCTTCGGCGCACTGGCCCATGGTATCGGCACGTCCGAGGTCGAGCACGTCTTGGCCACCCAGACGCTGATCCAGCAGAAGGCCAAGAACATGCTGGTGCGCGTGGACGGCCAGTTGCCGCCCCATGTCACCGCCAAGGACATTATCCTGGCCATTATCGGCGAGATCGGCACGGCCGGCGGCACCGGCCACGTCATCGAATTTGCCGGCGAAGCCATCCGCTCGCTCT
>CBIGSA010000081.1:0-12669 GCA_966192215.1 uncultured Devosia sp.
GTGGCGCATGGCACCGGGGACGTGACCATCGATGTCAGCAATGGCGAGCGGCTCTATGCGCTTGTGCCCAACAAGGACGAACTCTGGATCGAGCCGGGTGCTGGGCACAGCGATCTGTGGGATCGCGGCATATGGGGCCATGCCGAGCCATTCTTCGAACGGGCGCTGGCGGAGTAGGGCAAACGAAAACGCCGCCCCGAAGGACGGCGTTTTCAACACTGATGGCGAAGCGGCGCTTAGCTGCGCGGTGCGGCGGCGGCCGGACGGCCAGCCTGGCCGGGACGTGCTGCCGGAGCCGGAGCGGGCAGACCGCCTTCACGCTGGGCGCGCTTACGGGCCAGCTTGCGGGCGCGACGGACGGCCTCGGCCTTCTGGCGAGCCTTCTTTTCGGAGGGCTTCTCGTAGTAGTTGCGCAGCTTCATCTCGCGGAAGACGCCTTCGCGCTGCAGCTTTTTCTTGAGCGCGCGCAGCGCCTGGTCAACATTGTTATCGCGAACGACTACTTGCAAAGGTCAACCGCCCTTTCGAAGCTTAGACATGTGGGTTTGGATGATAGCGCCGGAGCCAAAAAACACCGTCGCCGACCAGCAGAGCCGGTCACCGTGGGCCGCTCTATAGCCCAGCTGTGCGGCCTTGTCCACTGTGCCGTTGAGAAAAACCGCGGATTTGGGCCATGCGGGCTTGCTCTCGGGCGCTCCGGGCGGAACAGTCGGCCCGATGATTTCGCCGCCGGGAGACTGACATGACAAGCGATCTGGTTTTGCTGCCGGGGCTGATCTGTGATGCGCGGCTGTGGCGCGATGTGATTGCCGGGCTGGACCAACGCTCGATGGTCGCCGACCTGGCACAGGACGATTCCATCGCCGCCATGGCGGCGCGGACCTTGGCCGCGGCCCCTGCACGATTCGCGCTGGCAGGCCTCTCCATGGGCGGCTATGTGGCGCTCGAAATCATGCGGCAGGCGCCCGAGCGGGTGACGCATCTGGCGCTGCTCGACACCTCGGCGCGACCCGATGACGAAGCGCGCAAGGAGACGCGGCGCAAGGGCATCGAGATGGTAGAGCAAGGCAAGTTCATCGGCGTGTCGCGCGGGCTGCTGGGGAGCCTCGTCGCGCCGCAGCATATGGGCACCGAGGTCGCGCGGGATGTGCAGGCCATGTCCGAACGAGTCGGGCAGGCGGCCTATCTGCGCCAGCAGATGGCGATCATGGGGCGTGTGGATTCGCGGCCGAGTCTTGGCGCGATTGCTGTGCCTGTTCTGGTGGGCGTGGGCGAGATGGACAAGCTGACGCCGCCTGAACTGGCGGAGGAGATGGCAGCGGGGATCAAGGGGGCGGAGCTGGTGCGCTTCCCCGACAGCGCGCATCTGCCAACGATGGAGAATCCGGCCGCCGTGGTCGAGGCGATGCGGGTGTGGCTGGCGAGGTAGGGGCGGTTGTGCCACGCCCTCGAACCACGAGTGCGTGGCACTATTTGCGCGTAATCCGGTTCACATGGCCCATCTTGCGCCCGGCCCGCACTTCGGTCTTGCCGTAGAGATGGGGCTGGGTGTTGCCGTCCAGGCCTGATGGCACAATGCCCACTTCATCCCCAACGAGGTTTTCCATCACCACATCGGCCATGCGGGTGGGGTCGCCGAGCGGCCAGCCGACCACGGCGCGGATATGTTGCTCGAACTGGTCGGTGAGGCAGACGGCCTCAGTCCAGTGGCCGGAATTGTGCACGCGCGGGGCGATCTCGTTGACGACAAGGGTCGGGCGCTCGCCGGGGATGACGAAGAATTCGACGCCGAGCACGCCGACATAGTCCAGCGCCACGACGATGACCTTGGCCAGCATAGCAGCATGCTTCTCGACACCGGGCGGAATGTCAGCCGGCACGGTCGAGGTGAAGAGGATGTGGTGGCGATGGACATTCTCGGCGGCGTCGAAGGCGCGAACTTCGCCCGCGATATTGCGGGCGACGACGACCGAGATTTCCTTGTCGAAGGGCATGAAGGCTTCGAGCACGAGCGGCTTGGGCATGAGCTCGTCGAACGCGGCGGCCGCTTCGCTCCGCTCGCGGATGACGCGCTGGCCCTTGCCGTCATAGCCCAGCCGCGTGGTCTTGAGCACGGCTGGCAGGCCGAGGGCGTCGATAGCCGCTTCGAGGTCGGCCATGGTCTCGACGGCGCGATAGGGCGCGACCGGGATGTTCTTGCTGGCGAGGAAGCCCTTTTCGGCGAGACGGTCCTGCGATACGGCCAGCGCATTGGCGCCGGGGCGCAGGGGCTTGCGGGCGGCAAGGAATTCGGCCGTGGTGGCGGGCACGTTCTCGAATTCATAGGTGATGACATCGACCGCATCGGCAAAGGCGGCGAGGGCCGCCTCGTCGTCATAGGCGGCGATGGTCTTGTGCGGAGTGACGTCGAAAGCCGGGCTTTGCGGGTCGGGGCAGAAGATGTAGGTGCGCATGCCCAATTTGCTGGCTGCCAGCGACAGCATGCGGCCGAGCTGGCCGCCGCCGAGAATGCCGATCATGCTGCCCGGCGGCAGTGCGGAGATATCTTGCGCCAAAGTCTACTCGGTATCTGCGGGAAAGAGCGGGACCGACGCCGTCTGGCGGGCGCGGTGGGCGTCGAGCCGGTCGGCCAGATCGTCGTCGGACAGGGCGAGGACAGCGACGGCAAGCAAGGCGGCGTTGATGGCGCCCGGCTCGCCGATGGCGAGCGTGCCGACTGGAATGCCGCCGGGCATCTGGACGATGGAGAGCAGGCTATCCTGCCCGTTGAGCGCCTTGGATTTGACCGGCACGCCGAAGACCGGCAGCGGGGTCATGGCGGCGATCATGCCCGGCAGGTGGGCAGCCCCACCGGCGCCGGCAATGATGACCTTGAAGCCCTCGGCGCGCGCATTGGTGGCGAAATCGACGAGGCGTTCCGGGGTGCGGTGGGCGGAGACGATGCGTGCCTCATATTCCACTTCCAGCGCTTCGAGCGTTTCGGCGGCGAGGCGCATGGTGGGCCAGTCGGACTGGCTGCCCATGACGATGGCGACGAGCGGTTTTGTGAGCACGGCCGATTCCCCTATCGGTCTTTGCAAAGCGCGGAACTAGCCCAGATTTGGCCACAACTCAAGGCGGCCATCCACATCAGGCGATGATGTCGGGCAGCAGGATATTCTCGAGCTGGACGATGCGATCCTTGAGCGCCAGCTTGCGCTTCTTGAGGCGCTGGATGAGCATGCGGTCGGCCACATGGGATGCGGTCAGCGTATCGATCGCCGCGTTGAGATCGCTGTGTTCCTGCCGTTTCGTGGCCAGTTCCAGACCCAGCGTGGCTTCCTGTTCCTTGGTGAGCGAAATCATGGAATTCCCGCATATCCCCGACGCCTCGGCGTTACCTCTGGTTAACCGATCACGGGGAGTTTTGCATCAGATTTCCAGAGGCCGAAGGAAGGCAGTCGACAAGTCGTGAATTATTTGTGACGATCGATTCGTCCACATAGGCTTTCAAGGAGTTGTCATGACGACTGAAGGGCATATCGCGGCGCTGGAACGGCGCCACCAGGAGTTGGACCGCCAGATCCAGGCAGAACTGCAAAGCACCCGCCGCGACGATCTGATGGTCACTGCGCTCAAGCGCAAGAAACTCGAAGTGAAGGACGAACTCTACAAATTCAGTGCGGTTTCCCAGTAAGAGCGGTCCTTAAACCGCCCATCTGGGTTTCAAGGGTCACAGCCAATGCTGCGGCCCTTTTTTATTGCCTGCCGGACGGCCTACAGTCCCCAGAACACCCCCCGGGCGCCGTCCCAGATCAGCTTGAGCGAGAGCAGGAAGACCAGCCAATAGGCGATGCGGTAGAACCACTTCATCGAAATGCGGCGGACCAGCCAGACGCCGGCCAGAACGCCGACTATGCCGACCGGGATCAGTGCCGCCGAGAGCTGCAGATTATGGACGTTGAGCTGGCCCAGGAAGAAATAGGGGATCAGCTTGGCTGAATTGACGATGGCGAAGAAGAAGGCCGAAGTGCCCGAATAGATGGCGGGGGCCAGGCGCTGGGGCAGGACATAGATCTGGAAGGGCGGGCCACCGGTATGGCTGATGAAGCTGGTGAAGCCGGCAAAACCGCCCCAGAAATTGCCCCAGAGCCGGGAAGGCGGCAGGCCTTCGAGCTTCTTACGGATGGGCAGCAGCGCATCGAGGATGAAGAGCAGGGTCACCACGCCGACAAAGAGCAGCACGCCGGCATCGGATACGACCGACCAGAGCGCCCAGCCGAGCAGCGTGCCCACCGCCGCGCCGGGCAGCATGATGCGCAGGATGCGCCAGTCGACTTCCTTGCGATAGGTCCAGACAGCAATGACATCCATGGCGAGCAGCACCGGCAGCATCATGCCCGCGGCGTCGCGTGCCGGCATGACCAGGGCCAGCAGCGGCACGCCGACCATGCCCAGGCTGCCAAGCAGGCCGGCCTTGGAGAGGCCAACGATCAGCACCGCGATCACGGCGATCGTGACGAAATAGGGATCAAGGGGCATGAATTGTCCGGTCGATATCCCGCGTCATTCCCGCGAAAGCGGGAAACTCCATGCCAGAAGGAGAGGGAGATTCCCGCTTTCGCGGGAATGACGCCGTGGGTGTATTTGTAATCCGGAGCGAACGCGCCGGCTCAGGAATCCGTACGCTTCGGGGCGGGCTTGTCAACTGGAATGGTAGATGCGGTGTCGCCACGCATGGCTTCATCGAGCAGGTCCATGGAATGGCGCACCATGCCGACATAGGCATCCTCGTCGTGGCGCACGGCGAAACTGTCCTGCAGCAATTCGTTGTCATGCCGCTCGAAGGCCTGGGCCATGTGCATGGCGTCATTGGGGGCCACGCCGAGCTGGATGAGCACCTTGGCGCCAAGGCTGACAGCGGAGAGGAAGGTCTCGCGCTCGAATATCTCGACGCCCATCGCCATTAACTCGTGAGCATGGCCACGATCCACGGCGCGGGCGGCCACGGTGACCGAGGGGAAATGCTTGCGCAGGTTGCGGGCGATGGCGAGGATGCGGTCGCGCCCGCCAACGGCGATGACCACCAATTCGGCCTGGTTGACGCCGGCGGCGTGCAGCAGGTCGAGCCGCGAACCGTCGCCATAGAAGACCTTGACGCCGAACTTGCGCACCAGGTCGATCTGGGCCGGATCGTCGTCGATCAGTGTCATCTCGAAGCCCTGGCTGCGCAGCATGCGGGTGACGATCTGGCCGAAGCGGCCATAGCCGAGCACGACGATGCGGCGATGCTCGATGGGGTCACTGGCGCGCTCGCCCTTGCGCCGCTCATCGAGGCGGGGGGCGACGAATCGGTCGAAAGCCAGCAGGAGCAGGGGCGTGGTGGCCATGGAGAGGGCAATCGCTACGGCCAGCAGCGCATGATCGGCGGTGCCGATGGCATTGTTGTTCTGGGCGAATTGCAGGATGACGAAGGCGAATTCGCCCGCCTGGCTCAACAGGATGGCCACCAGCAACCGGTCGGCCAGGTGCATGCGGAAGAAACTGGCCAGCACGAAGAGCACGGCGATCTTGATGCCGACAAAGCCGAAGACCAGGGCCAGCAACCGCAGGGGCTGGGACCAGAGGATGTCGAAGGCGATCGACATGCCCACCGAGATGAAGAAGAGGCCGAGCAGCAGGCCTTTGAAGGGCTCCAAGTTGCTTTCGAGCTCGTGGCGATACTCGCTGTCAGCCAGCAGGACGCCGCCGATAAAGGCGCCCAGGGCGGGCGAGAAGCCCTCGACCTGCGCCAGCAGCGCGGCACCGAAGACGATGGCGAGACCCAGCGCCGTAAAGGCTTCGCGGACGCCGGTGCGCGCTACGAAACGCAGGACGGGCCGGACGAGGAAGCGTCCGGCGAGAACCGCTGCCACGAAGGCGCCGATGATGATGAGAGGGGTGAGCCAATCCATGGGATTGGCGATGGCCTCGACCGCGGTGGCCACTTCCTGGTCGCGCACCGCATCGGGCATGGCGAGCAGGGGAATGGCGGCCAGAATGGGGATGACCGAAACGTCCTGCACCAGCAGGACGGCCAGGCTCGCCCGCCCGGCATCGGTGCGGGTGATGTCACGCTGCTGGGACGACTGGATGGCGATGGCCGTCGAGGACATCGACAGAGCCAGGCCGATGATAATGGCAACGTTGAGCGCGAAACCGGCGGCCAGCAATGCCACGGCAATGATGACCGAGGTGGCCGCCAGCTGGGTGACGCCAAGTCCCAGCACCTTGTTGCGCATGCGCCAGACTTCGCTGGGCTGCAGGTCGAGGCCGATAAGGAACAGCATCATCACGATGCCGAATTCGGCGACCTGGCGGACAAGCTCGGAGTCCGAGACCAGGCCCAGGCCATAGGGGCCGATCAGGATGCCGGCGGCGAGGTAGCCGAGCACGGTGCCAAGGCCGAGCGCCTTGGCCAGCGGCACCAGCGCGACGCTGGCGGCCAGGAGAACGAAAACGGCCAGCAGGAGGTTGTTTTCCATTCCGCTGGCCGTTGCCTTCTAGTTGTTGTCGCTGTCGGTGTTGAGCGACTTGAGCTTGGAGAAGACCGAGTCGGCATCGAAATCGTCCTGCGCTTCGGCAGGGCGATGGTCGTTGCCCGCAAATTCGTCTTCCTCGCCTTCGGCATGGCCGCGGCCACCGGCGCGCGCCAGGGCCTCCTCGGCTGTCATCAGCATCGTGCCTTCCTCGGCCTCGTCGACACCAGGCGTGCCCTTGGAGGCGCGCTTGACTTCGAGGTCGAGGTCGATCTGGCTGCACAGGCCCAGGGTCACCGGGTCCATGGCCGCCAGGTTGGCCGAATTCCAGTGGGTCGATTCACGCACAGAATCGATGGTCGACTTGGTGGTGCCGACCAGGCGCATGATCTGCGCGTCCTTGAGTTCGGGATGGTTGCGCACCAGCCACTTGATGGCATTTGGGCGTTCGTTGCGGCGCGAGATCGGGGTATAGCGCGGGCCCTTGCGCTTGGCGGCGGCGACGCGAACCTTGGGCTCGCTCAGCTTCATGCGGTAATTGGGGTCGGCCTCGGCCTTTTCGATCTCTTCGCGGGTCAACTGACCGTTCTGGATCGGGTTGACGCCCATGATGCCGCCGGCGACGTCGCCATCGGCAATGCCCTGAACTTCGAGCGGATGCAGCGTGCAGAAGGCAGCGATCTGCTCGAACGACAGCGCAGTGTTGTCGACGAGCCAGACAGCGGTCGCCTTGGGCATCAACAGTGGCTGGGTCATGATAAATTTCTCCTGCAGGCGCGGCCGGTTTTCCTCCGGGCCGCTCCGCCTCTTTGCTTCATGCTGAGGGGGAACCTGGCACCAATATATGAGTTTGGCCGGTGATCCGCAATGGCGATGTGGTTCGGTCCGTCGCGGCAGGCATGTAATCGCGCCTCCGCGGTAAGTCTCGCGCCACCATGCCGGCCGAGGTGGATTTGCGTGGCGGGCCTTTAGCGCTAGACTGCGCGTTCAACCCTGGCACAGGAGGCTCGCAATGTTCGACGAAGAAATCAAGAAGCCCAAAGGCCATGAAGTGGGCATGCCCATCGACACGATGTCGATGGAGGAGCTCAACGAGCGCATCGCCCTGCTCGAAGACGAGATCCGGCGGATCAAGGCAGCGATCAACGACCGCGGCGCCACGCGCAAGGCCGCGGACGCCGCGTTCAAGTTCTAGGGTATTAGAAGGCCGGCCTAGACCGAACCGTCTCCCATGCGGACCGACCCGTCGCCGAAGACTTTTGGCGGGTCGGGCTGCGGGTCGAAGCCGCCGATTTCGCGCGGGGGATCGGGCTGGGGATTGAACCCCTTGATATCGCCGGGATGGACGAAGCCCTTGGTCTGGCTGACGGCGGGCAGCAATTCGGCGCCATGGCCATTGCCGGTCGACATTACCATGAGCGCGACCAGCAGACCTGCGGCGGCTCCGGCAGAGATAGTGGTCATGATTGTTCCTCCATATTGGCGGAATGCCAATGGGACGATCAGACACCATGGCGCCTGCATCTGGCCGGAACGGCCCATTCATCAATCATTCACCACGCACCGCCGTTAGCCTTAACGAATGGTTGACGTTGCGAGTCGCGGGGGGCGGCTAACCTGCTCCTTTATTGTCCATTGGGAGGCGGGCGATGGAACGGGATGCGGTGCTGGAGGGAGCCAGGCGCTCCGATCTTGAACAGTTGCGGCTATTGGCGCAGGGGCGTTCGGCCACTGCCACCGCGCAGCAACTGGCGCGGATCGAGGCCAAGGGTTGGCTGGAGACGATCGGTAATATCCATCTCATCACCCTGACGGGGCGCACCTTGCTGGAGCGCCCGCCGCTGGGGCTTGATTAGCCGCGGAAAACGCGGTCAACGGGACGACAAGGCACAGGGTTAAGAAATCGACTCCTGTTAACGCACAATTAAGAGATGTGCGGTAACCTGACATTATTCAGATTTTTCTGGATTTTGCAGAGTGGTTTCTCCCTCTGTTTGACGCCTCCCTGTTAACTTCGAGAGCGGTTCTTACCGCTCTTTTTCTTTTCAGGCGTCAGCTTGGCCTTGGTATGGCCCTGATCTTAAAGCTCTTTTCAGCTTGATTGGTCGCAAGGGATGACGTTTGTCCGGTTTGCGCCTAGCATGGCAGGGCTTGAGGAGCACGCGTTTGAGCGATGTGAATGATCGAGGACCGGCAATCGCCATCGGGCCACGCATCGTGGCATCCGGGGGATTCGACCTGCTCTATCGCGAAGGCATGGGCCTGATCGAGGAGGTTGCCTCCTATCTCGACGGCGAAGGCCGTGCCGACAGCCGAATCCTGGGGCGGGAAGCCTCGTTCCTCTACGCCACCGAATCCATGCGATTGACCACGCGGCTGATGCAGCTCGCCTCGTGGCTGCTATTGCAGCGCGCGGTCAATGAAGGCGAGATCAGCAAGGAGAATGCCCGCTCCGAAAAGGAGAAGGTCAAATTCTCCGCGACGCCCTCGGAACGCGGCGGTCCGGGCTATGACCAGCTTCCGGAAACGCTGCGCGCCTATATCGACAAGGGCGACCGCCTGTTCGACCGGGTGATGCAGTTCGATACGCTGGAGCGCGGCAAGATGCCGGAACTCGATCCCGGCACGGCCAATGGCATTGCCGACCAGTTGGCACGGCTCAAGGCCGCCTTCGGGCGGGCCTAGGGCAAGAGGTTTTCGAGGCCGGGTGCGGTGCGGCTCAGCACGACTTCCGTAATGTTATAAGTGGCAACGCCGGCAATGGCGAATGGGTCGGTGGCGGTGTGGGCCTCGACGGCCTTGCGTTCGCCGCGCGCCAGGATGACACCGCCAGTGCGCGGATCCTTGCGGCCCGAAGCGAGGAACATGCCGCTGTCATAACCCTGCTTCACCCATGCCATATGGGCCGCGACATGCCGGTCGACCTGGTCGAGCGGGGCGATATAGGTCAGCGACAGGATGAGCATGGCTATCTCCGGACAAGACAAAGCCCGGCACGATGGCCGGGCTTTTCGAATTCTCTGGGAAAGGCTTAGATGCCGAGGCCCTTGAAGCGCTCCTTGAAGCGGCTGACGCGGCCGCCGCGGTCAAGAAGCTGGCCCGTGCCACCGGTCCAGGCCGGGTGGGTCTTGGGGTCGATATCGAGCTGCAGCGTGTCGCCTTCCTTGCCGTAGGTCGAACGGGTCTCGTACTTGGTGCCGTCGGTCATCACCACAGTGATCGTGTGGTAGTCCGGATGGATGTCTGCCTTCATCTCTATCGCCTCAAATCAAACGGGCGCCGCGGCGCCCGGAGAGCATCTAAACTGGTGTTGGCGGCTTCATACAGAAAGCCCGGCCTCTCCGCAAGGGTTTGTCGAAAAGCGGTCGGGCGCGGCAATTTCGCACCGGGCCGGCTGTTGCCGCCCCGCCGGGCAGGGCCTATATCCAAGCACCAGTCCGGCCGTTCCCCCAATGACAATGGCGTAATCCCCTTATGACAGACCAGGCCGTTCCGGTTCAGGCTGATCCCGAAAAGATCGTTACGTCTCCCGTGGTCAATCCTCGCAAGCTGCAGCCTTTGCGCAAGCTGGTGCCCTTCATGCTGCGCTATCCGTGGCGGCTGGGGCTGACCATCGCCTTCCTGCTGGTCTCGACCATTGCCTCGCTGGCCATCCCGGCACTGCTGGGCGGGGCGATCGACCAGGGCTTCATCGCGCAGAACCTGGACAATGTCGGCCGCTATGGCTGGCTTATAATCGGGGTTGCCGCGATCATGGCCTTTGCCAGTGGCGCGCGCTTCTATTTCATCTCCGTCATCGGCGAGCGCGTGCTGGCCGATCTGCGCCAGGCCGTGTTCGCCCATCTGCTCGGGCTCGATGCGCGCTATTTCGATACGCATCGCGTGGGCGAGCTGACCAGCCGGCTCAATGGCGATGTGGCGATGATCCGCGGCGCGGTGGGGTCGAGCTTCTCGCTGGCCCTGCGCTCGATGGTGACCATTATCGGCGCGCTGGTGATGATGCTGCTGACCAGCCCGATTCTGACGCTGGCCGTGGTGGTGGCGGCGCCGGCTATTCTTTTCCCGGTCATCAGCTTTGCGCGGCGGCTGCGCGGCATGTCGCGCAAGACGCAGGATGCGCTGGCCGACCTTTCCGCCATGGCGACCGAAATGCTGGGTGCTACCCGCACGGTCAAGTCCTTCACGCAGGAGCCCGTGCAGGCCGCCAGTTATGACGAGCGCAGCGAAGCCAGCTATCGCGCCGAAGTGAAGCGCCTGCTGGCGCGCTCGGTGCTGGTGGGCATGGTGATTTTTCTCGGCACGGCGGCTCTGGTGTTCCTCGTCTGGTGGGGTGCCCGATCGGTCTTCGAGGGCTCGGTGACGGCGGGGCAACTGGCGCAGTTCCTCGTCTATGCACTCATGGCCTCGGGCGCGCTGACCAATGTCAGCGAAGTGCTGGGCACGCTGCAATCGGTCGCCGGCGCCACCGAGCGGCTGACCGAAATTCTCGATACACGCCCGACCATCAGCGAGCCCGCCAAGCCGGTGGCACTGCCAGTGCCGGCGCTGGGTACGGTGGCGTTCGAGAAGGTCAATTTCTCCTATGACGGGGCCGAGCCGGTGCTGTCGGGGCTCGATTTCACCGTGGGGCGCGGCGAGACGGTGGCGCTGGTGGGCGCTTCGGGTTCGGGCAAGTCGACCACGCTGTCACTGCTGCAGCGCTTCTACGATGTGACGGGCGGGGTGATCCGGGTTGATGGCGTCGATATCCGCGATGTCAGGTTGCGCGACCTGCGGCAGCGCTTTGCCTATGTCGAGCAGGAGCCGACCATTTTTGCCGGCACGATTGCGGAGAATATCCGCTTCGGTAAACCCGATGCCAGCCAGGCCGAGGTCGAGGCCGCCTCGCGCGCCGCTTTGGTGCATGACTTCGTGGTGGACCTGCCGCTGGGCTATGACACGATGGTGGGCGAGCGCGGCGTTATGCTGTCGGGCGGGCAGAAGCAGCGCCTCGCCATTGCCCGTGCCATCCTCAAGAATGCGCCCATCCTGCTGCTCGACGAAGCCACGAGCGCACTCGACGCACAGAGCGAGCGGCTGGTGCAGGTGGCGCTGGAACACCTGATGGCTGGGCGCACCACGCTGGTCATCGCCCATAGACTGGCGACGATCCGCGATGCCGACAAGATCCTGGTGCTCGATGGCGGTCGCATCATCGACCAGGGCACGCATGATGAACTGGTCGCCAAGGGCGGAAGATACGCGGAGCTGGCGCGGTTGCAGTTCCGGCTGGAGGATGCGGGGTAACCTTTCTGCAACATGTAGAGCTGCTTAGACATGGGACCTCCCAGAAACCTACCTCACCCCTCCGTCAGCTTGAACTCGATGCGTCGGTTGCGCCGATAGGCTTCCTCGGTATTGGCCGGGTCGAGCGGGGTGAATTCGCCGAAGCCGGCGGCGACCAGCCGGTTGGGCGAGACGCCCTTGCTCACCAGATATTGTGCCACCGAGATGGCGCGGGCGGCCGACAGCTCCCAGTTGGAGGGGAAGCGCTCGTTGGAAATGGGGCGGATATCGGTGTGACCATCGATGCGCAGCACCCAGTTGATGTCGGTCGGAATCTCGGTTTCGAGCTGCAATATGGCCGCGGCCAGGGCATCGAGATCAGGCGTGCCTTCGGGCGAGATATCGGCCTGGCCGGGATCGAACAGCACTTCGGACTGAAAGACAAAGCGGTCGCCTACCACGCGCACATCGGCACGGCCTTCAAGGATTTCGCGCAGCCGGCCGAAGAAGTCGGAGCGATAACGGCTGAGGTCCTGCACGCGCTGGGCCAAGGCCAGGTTGAGGCGGCGGCCGAGGTCGGCGATCTGGGTGCGCGATTCGGTGTCGCGGGCCTCGGAAGCTTCGAGCGCGGCTTCGAGCGCGCCGATCTGGGTGCGCAGGGCGGCCAGTTGCTGATTGAGCAGGGCGACCTGGGCATTGGCCTCGTCGGATAGTTCCTGGGCCTCCATCAAATCGTCTTCGAGCCCGGCAATGGTGCTGTCCTTGTCGCCCAGCCCGGCGCCGATGCCGGCCAGCTGGCTGGTGAGGCTGGCATTGTCGGCCTGGGCGGCGCCCAGTGTCGCGGTGAGGGTGGCGATCTGGGTGGTCAGGTCGTCGGAATTGGCCCGTTCGAGCTGCAAGAGGTCGG
>CBIGSA010000082.1:0-12507 GCA_966192215.1 uncultured Devosia sp.
AAGGCCAAGAATCTCGACGATTTCGACTTCAAGGGCGTCGATTTCGCCATCATGTCGGCGGGCGGCTCCATCTCCAAGGAATGGGCCCCGCGCATTGCCGCCACCGGCTGCATCGTCATCGATAATTCGAGCTACTGGCGCTATCATTCGGACATTCCGCTGGTCGTGCCGGAAGTCAATGGCGCGGTGCTTGATGGCTGGCTGGCCAATCCCAAGCGCGGCAATATCATCGCCAATCCCAATTGCTCGACGGCCCAGCTCGTCGTGGCGCTCAAGCCTCTGCATGATGCGGCCACGATCAAGCGCATCGTGGTGGCGACCTATCAGTCGGTCTCGGGTGCCGGCAAGGAAGGCGTGGACGAGCTCTGGAACCAGACCAAGGGCATTTTCGTCAACGACAGCGCTACCCCGCAGAAGTTCCCCAAGCAGATCGCCTTCAACGTCATCCCGCATATCGATGTGTTCATGGAAGACGGCTACACCAAGGAAGAATGGAAGGTGCTGGCCGAAACCAAGAAGATCCTCGATCCCAAGATCAAGGTGACGTGCACCGCCGTGCGCGTGCCGGTCTTTGTCGGCCACTCCGAAGCGGTCAATATCGAGTTCGAGAACCCGATTTCGGCCGACGAGGCCCGCGATATCCTGCGCGAGGCACCGGGCATTTCGGTGGTCGACAAGCGCGAGGCGGGCGGCTACGCCACCCCGGTCGAGTCGGTGGGCGAATACGATACTTTCGTCAGCCGCATCCGCGAGGACAATACGGTCGAGAACGGCCTTGCCATGTGGGTCGTCTCGGACAACCTGCGCAAGGGCGCCGCGCTCAACACGATCCAGATCGCCGAAGAGCTCATCGCCCGCGGCCTGAAGGCGCGCCTGGCGGCCTAGACGCGCACCGAACTGCCTCCCTCCCCCTTGTGGGGAGGGGTTGAGGGTGGGGGTGTTTGGCCCGGATATCGGGGCTCGCGCACCCCACCCTGCTCGATTCAACGGACTTAGCAAATGCTAAGTCCTATCTCGCTTCCCTCCCCACAAGGGAGGGTGCGCCCGGTGCGGGGGAGAGCTCCCATGCTCCACAAGCCGCACCCATAATGGACCTTCCATGCCCTTCCGCGACATAGCCCTGGCCCTTGGCGTCGTCCTGATCTGGGGGCTCAACTTCGTCGCCATCAAATGGGGCGTCGATGAAATTCCGCCCTTCCTCCTGACCGGGCTGCGTTACCTCGGCTGCGCCCTGCCCGCCATATTCTTCATCCGCAAGCCCAAAGTGGGCTGGGGCCTGCTGATCGCCTATGGCATGACCGTGGGCGTGCTGCAGTTCGGGTTCCTCTTCACCGCCATGCGGCTGGGCATGCCGGCGGGGTTGGCGAGCCTGGTTATGCAGATGCAGGTGTTCTTCACCATGGCACTGGCCGTGGCTCTGCTGGGCGACCGGCCGACAACGCTGCAACTGGGCGGCGCAGCCCTGGCGCTGATCGGCCTGGGCACGATCGGGGCCGAGCATATCGGCGGCGCCGTGCTGGTGCCGCTGCTGCTCACCCTGGTTGCCGCCGGCTTCTGGGCCATTTCCAACATCATCACCAAGCGCGCCGGCAGCATCGACATGCTGGCTTTCGTGGTCTGGGGGAGCCTCGTGCCGCCATTGCCCATGCTGGCTTTGTCGCTGCTCTTCGAGGGGCCGCAGGCACTGACGGGCCTCTTCTCCGTCAGCCCGCAGGCGATCTTCTCGGTGCTCTTCATCGCCTATGGCTCGACCCTGGTCGGCTATGGCGCCTGGGCCGTGCTGCTGGGCCGGCACAAGGCCAGCCTCATCGCGCCCTTTTCGCTGCTGGTGCCGGTGGTGGGCTTTGCCGCCGCTTTCGTGTTCCTGGGCGAACAAGTGACGAGCCTCGAAGTGGCCGGGAGCCTCCTGATCTTTGCCGGGCTGGTACTCAATGTCTTCGGGCCGCGCCTGCTGGCCCGGCTGCGGGTGGCCTGATGCCGTTCCGCCATATCCTGCTGGCCCTGCTCGTCGTCGTCATCTGGGGCTTCAACTTCGTCATCATCAAGCTCAGCGTCGAGGCTTTGCCGCCCATCCTGGCGGCCGGCCTGCGCTTCGTCGCGGCCGCCCTGCCCGCGGTGTTCTTCATCCGCCCGCCCAGGACGCAATGGTATTATGTGGTCGGCTTCGGGCTGGCCTTCGGCTTTGCACTCTATGGCTTTCTCAACCTCTCGATTGCCTGGGGCATGTCAGCCGGGCTGAGCTCGCTGGTGCTGCAGACGCAGGCCTTCTTCACCATGGCGCTGGCCTTCATCCTGCTCGGCGAGCGGCCCAGTCGCTTCCAGATCATTGGCGCGGTCATCGCCTTCGCCGGCATCGGCGTCATCGCCGTGGAACGGCTGGCGGCCACCGCGCTCCTGCCTTTGGGCATGACGCTGATGGCCGCGCTGAGCTGGGGGCTGGCCAATGTGCTGACCAAGAAGGCCGGCCGCGTCAACGCGCTGGCCTTTACCGTCTGGGGCGCGCTGGCCGCGCCACTGCCGCTGGTCGGCCTGTCACTGCTGGTGGAAGGGCCCGAAGCCCTGCGCGACGCGCTGGCGGGCTTTTCCTGGTCCGATGCCGGACTCATCGCCTTTCTCGCTTATCCGGCGACGCTATTGGGCGGCGGCATCTGGAGCTGGCTGCTGGGCCGCCATCCGGCCTCGGTCGTTGCACCCTTCACGCTGCTGGTACCGATATCAGGCCTGCTCTCGGGCTACCTGGTGCTGGGGGAAACCATCACCCCGATCGAAATCGGCGGGGCAGTGCTGGTCATTGCCGGCCTTGTCGTCACCGTGTTGCGCGGGCGGCCAGCCGAGCCGGCAATCCGGCTCGACTGAGGGCTTTACTGTGCCGGCACCGGCAGGGTGGCCGGCTGCAATGTATTGAGTTCGTCGGGCGTCAGCCCGCCGCTGCTATCGGCATCGGCGCCATCGAACTCGTCCTGGGTCAGGTCGGTCCAGATCAGTTGCAGTTCGGCAAAGCTCAGCTCGCCATTGGTATCGGTATCGACATCGGCAAAGCTGGTGGGGGTCTGCGCAAAGGCAGCGGCAGCGGTCAGGCCGAGTATGGCCAGGCTCAGGGGCAGTCTCTGCATCGGAAAACTCCGAAAAATGGAGGTCATGAAAGCAGAAGCCACCCCAGGAGGCGTGGGGTGGCTTCTCGGGCGCCCATGGGGGATGGGCGTTGATGATTAGCTGGCAGGCGTCGCCGAAGCGGCAACCAGCGCATCATATTCCTCGGCCGACAGCTCGCCATTGGCATCGGTGTCGGCGGCCGTGAAGGCCTCTTCGGTCAGATCGGGCCAGGCGACCTGGGCTTCGGCCAGCGACACGCCACCGCTCGCATCGGCATCGACGGTAGCGAAATCGGTGGCAGCCTGGGCGAACGCGGCAGTCGAAAGGCCGAGGACGACGAGGGACGACAGGATGATCTTCTTCATGGGAGTTAGGCTCCAATGTTGGGGAGAAAAACGGCAGCCGGTTAGCCGGCCCCCGACGAGCCGCTCTCCTGCGGCCCGTAGGACAGACAATGCTGACCCATCATGGCCCTCGCGGGTCGGCTCCTAGGCCGGGCTGGATCGATGTCGGGGCAATTTCCGGGCAGGCCGGAAAGGCCGGTTTCCGGGCGTATCGAAGAAAAAATGCAGCACATGCGGCGCCTTCACGCTCGCGTGACTTTCAACATCCGTTCACGATTACGGCGGTCCGGGTACAACTTTCCGGCAAAAAGGTGTCGATTGATCACGGCCAAGTGATCGGCTTGCCGCCCGGGCGCCCGCCGGACGCAAGATCGGCGGCAAGACTGGGCGGCGTCAGATATTGGGGCGCTGGAAATCGCCGCTCTTGGAGTCCATGATCCACAATTCGCCAGTCGAAATGTCGAACCAGGCGCCATGCAGCAGCAGTTTGCCCGCCTTTTCCAGTTCGGCGATATAGGGAAAGGTGCGCAGGTTGCGGATGGAGTTGCGAATCGAGATGCGCTCCAGCGCCGTCTGGCGCTCGCTGGCCGTCAAAAGGCTGTTCTTGCCCAGCTGGCCAGGCAGTTCGCCCAGCATGGCCATCCACTTGCCGATGAAGTCACCTTCGTCGAGCGGCGCCTGGTTGGGCGCCAGGGCAGCCTTGATGCCACCGCAACGGCCATGGCCCATCACCACGATATTCTGGATGGCCAGCGCCTTGACGGCGAATTCGATCCCGGCCGAGGTGCCGTGCTGGCCGCCGTCGGGCTGGTAGGTCGGTACCAGATTGGCCACGTTGCGCAACACGAAGAGTTCGCCCGGCCCGGCATCGAATATCATTTCGGGAGCCGCGCGGCTGTCGCAGCAGGCGATGATCATGGTGGACGGGTTCTGGCCCTCGCTGGCCAAGTCACGAATCCGGTCCTTTTCGCGCGCATAGCGGCCCGCCATGAAGTTGGCGTGGCCCTTGAGCAGGTGGTCTGGAAAGGTGTGCATGGCGTTCCGATTAGCGCTAAGCTCGGCTGAGATCAACAGCGGCAATCCAATCGCCGCATAGCGGAGCCCTCCATGCTCATCTACCGCTTCCTGACCGGCGAGGACGATTCCAGCTTCTGCCACAAGGTAACCAAGGCACTCAGCGAAGGCTGGGAGCTCTATGGCACGCCCACCTACGCCTATGATGCGGTATCCAAGAAGATGAAGGCCGGCCAGGCGGTGACACGCATCGCCAGGGACCAGCCCTATGATCCGGACAAGAAGCTGGTGGATTTCTAGCGGGTCTAGATTTCCTCGCCGGCCGCCAGGCGCAGCGCCAGGGCCTGCAGCATCAGGATTGTCTTGGCGTCGGTGATGGCGCCTGAGGACACCATGGCCAGGGCTTCGTCGAGCCCCAGCTCGAACACTTCGATATCCTCGCCCTCGTCGGCCAGCCCGCCGCCGGCGCTGGCCTGTTGCCCCGGTGTATAACGACCAAGGAAGCAGGCGCATTTCTCGGTCAGCGAACCGGGGCTCATATAGGCATCGAACAGGAAGACCAGGTTTTCCGGCTCGTAGCCGGTTTCTTCCACGGCCTCGCGGCGCGCGGCAATGTCGGGTGCCTGCCCATCGGTCAGGCCCGCCGGGGCCTCGATGAGCCAGGCCGGATCGCCATTGACATGGGCCGGCAGGCGGAACTGGCGCGTCAGGATCAGTGTGCGCTCGGCCGGCGCAAACAGCAGCACGGCGGCCGCACTGCCATGGTCATAGACTTCGCGGCGCACGGTCTGCCGCGTGCCGTCGCGGCGGACATGATCCACTTCATAGCGGTCCAGCCGCCCCCAGTCGCGGGCGAGAGGGGTGATGCTCCTGACAATGACAGGTTCGGTCATGAAGGCTCCTTGGTCGGCCCGTCTTCTGCCCGAAACCAAGCCGGGCGACCAGTGCCCAATCCTGAATGCCAGCTAAACGGCGAGTTCACGGCGGAGTGAAGTAGCCCTCGCTAGAAGGGCGCCCATCAGCGGCGACCACAACGGCGCCGCACGCTTCAAGGGAAACTAAAACTATGTCGAACAAGACTTTCACCATCGCCTTCGCCCTCGCCGCCTTTGCCGGCATTGCCGCTGCCATGCCTGCTCAGGCCGCCACCCGCGCGGTCGACATCCATGCCGAACTCTTCGCCGACCGCTGTATCGCCCAGGGCGGTGTGGTCAGCGCCGCCAGCCCGGCTCTGGCCTGCCAGACCCCGGAAACCGTCGTCGTCTGCAGCTTCGTGACCCTCAACCGCGCCCACTGCCAGTGGCCGGGCATTGAAGGCCAGATCGCGGTGAACCGCATCATCGGCATGCAGGATGCCCATTCGCTCGGTGGTTCGTCCGGCCAGGCGCCCAAGAAGAACGGCGGCATCGACCTGCCTGACCTGCCGCTGGACAACGGCAATGGCGGCGGTGGCGGCATCGACCTGCCGGATCTGCCGATCGACAACGGCAATGGTGGCGGCGGTATCGACCTGCCCGACCTGCCGCTCAACAACGGCTGATTTCGGCCTGTCGGCAAGCACATCCTCCCGGCGACGGGAGGGTGTTTTGCTTTGTGGGTTCAGAACTCGTTCCAGTCCTCGGCGGTAGCGCCGCCATGGCGACCACCCACGGCCCGCGCCTTGCCCCGTGCGCGCGGTACAGCTTCGCTGCCGAGGCCCTGCCCGGCAAGACTGAAGGTCTCGACAATGCCGTCGAGCCGGCCGGCCTGGCCCTCGGTCTGTTCGATCGAGGCATTCATCTGTTCCACCAGCGCCGCATTGTGCTGGGTCATCTCGTCCATCTGCCGCACGGCGACATTGATCTCGGCAATGCCCGAGGCTTGCGCCTGGCTGTCCCCGGCGATCGATTCCATCAGGCTGGCCGTGTTGCGAACACCGGTCATGATGTCGCCCAGCCGCTCGGCCACGTCGGCAACCAGCCTGGTGCCGCTGCGCACTTCTTCTTCGCTCTGCTCGACCAGCATCTTGACGTCGGCAGAGGCCTGCGCGGCGCTCTGCGCCAGCCGCCGCACTTCCACGGCCACAACGGCAAAGCCCTTGCCGGCCTCACCTGCCCGCGCCGCCTCGACCGAGGCGTTCAGCGCCAAGAGGTTGGTCTGGAAGGCGATGTCGTCGATCAAACCGATGATCGAGGCAATCTTGCCCGACGAGGTGGTGATGCGCTCCATGGCGTCGGTGGCCTGGCCCATGACGGCGCTGGAGGCCTCGACAACCCGCGTCACCTGCTCGGCACTGCCGCTGGCTTCGCGGGCCCGTTCGGCATTAAGCGAAACCGTGCCAGCCATCTGTTCCATCGTGGCCGAGGTTTCCTCGATCGTGGCGGCCTGCCGCGTGCTGCGCTCGGAAAGGTCATTGGCTCCGGCCAGGATTTCTCCGGTCGCGGTCTTGAGCGCCGAGGACGTGTCGCGCAGGTCGGCAACGATACTCTGCAGCTTGTCGGCCACCGCATTGGTGCTGGTGCGCAGCTTGTCGAAAGCGCCGGAATACTGGCCCTGCATGCGTTCGCGCAGATCGGCATGGGCCAGCGCCCCAAGCACCCGATCGGCTTCGCCCAGGGTGGAGCCGATGGCGGCGACCATGCCGTTGAGATTGTCGGCAATGCGGTCGATTTCCGCATCGTTGAAGCGCTCGTCGATGCGATGACTGAAATCACCGGCCGAGGCACGTTCGATCACGCGGTCGAATGCGGCCTGGAACCGGGCCATGGTCTCAGCGCGGGCCATGGCCTGGCTGGCATGCCGCCGCTTTTCGCTTTCGGCCTGCTCGACGGCCAGCCCGTTGTCACGGAAGGTTTCGAGCGCCCGCGCCATGTCGCCCAGCTCGTTCTGGACATGGCTGCCTTCTATCTCGACCTGATAATTGCCGCCGGCCAATTCCCGCATCGTCTCCGTCATGCGGGTGATGGAGTGGCTCAGCCAGCGCGCGGTGAGCACGGCCAGGGCGAGCCCGGCCAGGAGGCCAATGCCGCTGACCGCCATGATGAGCACCAGCTCGCGCGCCTGCGCCGCTTCGATCTGCTGGCCCAGCAGGTCCTGCGTCGCCTTGGCACGATCGGACATTTCGCCATAGAGCCCGCTGATCTCCGTGCCCATGGCGAGGAGCTTGGTGGTCGGCGCGCCGGCATCGGCATTCTGGCCGAGGGCGGCGATAAGCGCGGTGAATTCCGTATCATACGCGCCGGCCAGCTCGGTTACCCGGGCAATGGCCTCGAGCGAGGCCGTGTCGTGCTCGAAAAAGGCAAGGCCATCGGCATCGGTGGTGCCCACATCGAGGATCATGTCGCGGACGCCGGCTTCCTTGGCGGCGGCGGGCTCGCGCAGATAATCAGCCAGGTCCTGCCGCATGGTTTCGACATCACGGACATAGTCGTTGATCTCGAGCGATTGCCGTGCCGCGAAGCGATATTGCTCGAACAGCGCCTCGGCATTGCGCATCATGGCGATGGCTGCCCCGCCCACGATGAGCACGATGAGCACGATGGCCCCGAAACCGGCATAGATACGCGCCTTGACGCTGGACAGAATGGGCATGGTCGGAACCTCCGACCTATAAAATTCCACGGATGGATTAAAACTTCTTTGCTTTTCAGTAACCATGCCGCCAGCGCTGGCAGCGGGGCGGATCGCCTGCGGCTTGTGCGGGCTGCTTATTTCCCTGGCATCTCTTGCCTAACATGTCAGTCTGAAATATCTTCGTCATAAAGATACTTTGTGGCAGGGATAGACATGCCGAAACGGCAGGAGCTCGAAGACCGGGTTGGTGCTGCCCTGATGCAGATGATCCGTCGGGCCGAGGAATCGCAGGAGCGGGCGGCCCGGCACCAGGGCATGCATCCCACCGACTTCCGCTGCCTGGGCTACCTGCTGGCGCGGGGCGAACCCGCCAGCCCGCGTGACATCATCTCCTATCTCAGCCTCACATCCGGCGCGGGCACGGCCCTGCTCGACCGGCTCGAAAGCGCCGGTTTCATCCGCCGAGAGCGCCATCCCGAGGATCGGCGCAGCGTGCTGATCGTGCTCGACGCAGAAGCAGCAGCCGAGCCGCTGGCTTTGCACGAGCGCATCCGCGCCGAATATACGGCCGCCACGGCCGACCTTTCCGAAGCGGGCCTTGCGGCCATCGCCACCTATCTCGAGCGCGTTCAAGCCCTCTCGGAGGAAATGAACCAGGCTCTCTACCGGCAAGCGGAGTCGGATTGATCCGTCTCCTCACGCAAACATTCTGGAGTTGAGACGATGAGTAGCGAAAGCGGGGGCAAGTCTCCGCATATCGTGGAGCGGGGGCTGATGTGGCTCTTCGCCGTGGTCCTGGGCGTCATGGCGCTGATCTATGTGGGGGCCGGCGCCTATCTCGCGAGCCTCGGTGGCTCGCTTTACTACGTGATTGCCGGCCTGCTGTTCCTGGCTTCGGCCGTGCTGCTGTTCCGTGGCCGGCGCCTGGGCGCCTGGTTATTCGGCCTGACATTGGCCATTTCGGTGATCTGGGCGCTCTGGGAAGTCGGTTTTGACGGCTGGGCGCTCATGCCACGCCTGATGATCCCGGTCGCCTTCGGCATCTGGTTGCTGCTGCCCTGGAGCCAGCATGCGCTTGCCGGCAAGCTGGATTTCGCCGGCAAGGTTCCGGCCGGCGCTGCCGGCCTCATCGCCGCGGGCACCGTGGTATCGGTCGGCCTGGGCGCCGCGCTCTATGGCATCAACGCCCCTAATCTGCCGGCCGACCCGCGCTTCCAGACCGGCTTCGGCGCCTTCCCCACCGCCAATGGCGCGGCGCCTGCCGGCCAGACCGGCGCGGACTGGCCCTATTTCGGCGGTGACCAGGGCGGGCAGAAGTTCACTCCGCTCGACCAGATCACCCTCGACAATGTCAAAAATCTCGAAGTCGCCTGGTCGGTGGATGTGGGCCAGATTCCCGCCAACAATTCCACGCCCATCAAGGTTGGCGACGCCATCTATATGTGCAACGGCTTCAGCCAGGCCTTCGCGCTCGACGCCAAGACCGGCGCAGAACGCTGGATGTATGATGGCTCGGAAGGCCATGGCGGCACCTGCCGCGGCGTGACCTATTACCAGGCGCCGGGCCTGACGGGGGACTGCGCGGAACGCGTGCTGTTCGGCACGGCCACCGCCAAGCTTATCGCGCTCGACGCGAAGTCGGGCCAGCTCTGCGTCGATTTCGGCCAGGGCGGCATTGTCGACCTGCTGGTCGGCATGCAGGACCATGAAGGCAAGATCATCGGCGGCTACTATTCCATCACCTCGGCGCCCGTTTTCGTGCGCGGCAAGGTCGTGGTCGGTGGCTGGGTCACCGATGGTCAGTATTGGGGCGAGGCCTCGGGCGTCATCCGCGCCTTCGACGCGGTAACGGGCGAACTCTCCTGGGCCTGGGACATGGGCCGGCAGGATCGCACCGGCGCTCCGCCTGATGGCGAGAGCTATACCGTGGCCACGCCCAATAGCTGGGCACCGGGCACGGCCGACGAGGAACTGGGCCTGGTCTACCTGCCCACGGGCAATGCGACGCCGGACTTCTTCGGCGGCCAGCGCCGCGAATTCGACGATCAGTTCAATTCATCGGTCGTGGCGCTCGATGCCGAGACCGGCCGCCTGCGCTGGTCGTTCCAGACCAAGCATCACGACATCTGGGACCACGACGTGGCCTCCCCGGCCTCACTGCTCGACCTGCCCGACGCCAATGGCGTCATGCGCAAGGCGCTGGTGCAGCCGACCAAGGCCGGCGAAGTCTTCGTGCTCGACCGCATGACGGGCGAACCGATCTTCCCGGTCACCGAAACGCCGATGCCGCAGGACGGCATCGTGCCCGAAGAGCGCCTGTCGCCGACCCAGCCCTTTTCGAACAGCCTGCCGTCCTTCCGCAGCGCGGACCTGACGGAGGCCGACATGTGGGGCGTCTCGCCTTTCGACCAGCTCTATTGCCGCATCAAGTTCAAAGAGGCGCGCTATGAAGGCGCCAATACTCCGCCGGGCCTGACGCCGTCGGTGCAGTCACCCAGCACGTTCGGCGCCATGAACTGGGGCGGCGTCTCGGTCGATCCGGTCAATGGCGTGATGGTGGTGAACTCCAACCGCTTCGCCAGCTATGTCGAGCTGCTGACCCGCGAGGAGGCTGATGCCAAGGGCGCCAAGCCGCAGGGCGAATGGGGCGATCGGCGCGAAGTTGGCGGGCTGGTGGCCCAGGCCAATGTGCCCTATGCCGCCGAGCCCTATTTCTGGCTCACCGCGCTCAATATCCCCTGCATCGATCCGCCCTACTCCTACCTGAGCGCGGTCGACCTCAATACGGGCAAGCTGCTCTGGTCGCAGAGCTTCGGCTCGGCCCTGGGCAGCGGCGCGCTGGGTATTACCTCGCCATTCGAGATCCCGATGGGGACCCCGACCCATGGCGGCTCGATGATCACCGCCAGCGGCTTGCTCTTCATCGCCGCCAGCAAGGACAACCTGTTCCGCGCCTATGATCTCAAGACCGGCAATGTGGTCTGGCAGGCCGAATTGCCGGCCGCCGGCGGCGCGCCGATCAGCTACACGGTGGATGGCGAGCAATATGTCGCCGTCGTCGCCGGTGGCCAGGGCGCAATCCAGTCGCGCTATTCTACCAAGGTGGTGGCCTACAAGCTGCCGAACTGAGCTGAACCAAAGTGGCCGCGGAGCGATTCGCGGCCACTCTTTATGCCTGCCCCAGATGTTCGGCCCGCAGGGCTTCCATCTGGGCCGCCTCGGCCCCTGGCCCAGCGCGATCGCGCGCCTCCCCGGTGGCGGCCAGTGCCGGATCGACCGGCATGTATTTGCGGCTCCAGCGGCTGATCTGCGCGATGACGGGCAGGAGCTCTATGCCCTTTTCGGTCAGCGAATAGATAGCCTTGAGCCGATGGCTTGGATCGCCGGCCTTGCTGATAAGGCCCACCTCCACCAGCATGGCCAGCCGGTCGGCCAGGATATTGCTCGAAATGCCTTCGTCCGAAGCCAGGAATTCGCGGTAATGGCGTTTGCCCGCGAACATCATGTCGCGGATGATGAGGAGGGTCCATTTGTCCCCGAAGACTTCGAGACCCAGATTGATCGGGCAGCCGGAGCGATAGATGTGATCGGTCATGGCTTGACTCTGCCATTTATGCTTGTAAAAAGCAAGCACTTGCATTTTGCAATCGAAGGAGGAGCCAATGTCGACTTTCGTCATCGTGCACGGCGCTTGGGCAGGAAGCTGGGACTGGGATCACGTGGCGAAACGGCTGCGCGCAGCGGGACATGACGTCCATGTCCCGGCCCTGAGCGGGCTGGGCGAACGCTCGCACCTGGCGCATTTCCCGATCACGCTCACCACCCATATCGACGACATCATCAACGAGATGGTCTGGCACGAGCTCACCGATGTCGTTCTGGTGGCTCATTCCTACGGCGGCTTCGTCGCCACCGGCGTGCTGGAGCGGGCTGCCGACCGGGTGGCCTCGCTCGTCTATGTCGATGCCTTCATCCCTGCTGACGGCCAGTCCTTCGCGGACATCATGGGCGAAACGCTCACCGGCCCGGCGGTTCCTGTTCCCGAGATCGGGGACAACGAATATCCGACCAAGGCAGAATCCGACCGGGTCGCGCGCCTCGCCACGCCCCAGCCTACTGGCACTTTCACCGAACGCCTCAAGGTCACCGGCGCCTATCTCGCCGTGCCGCGCAAGACCTATATCCTGGCCACCGGCTGGGACGGCTTCGGCTCGGTCGCCGCGCCCCTGCGGGACGATCCAGCCTGGAGCGTCCACGAGCTCCCCTGCGGCCATGACGTGCCGCTGCTGATGCCGGAGGAACTGGTGGCATTGCTGGAAAAGGCGTGAAAAAAGCCCGGCATCGCCGGGCTTTTTGCTGCAGGACCTCTACTGCGCCGGAGCGTCGAGGAAGGCGATGACGGCCTCGCCCGGCCGCGTATCGTTGAAGATATTGTAGTGGGTGGCGTTGGGAATGATGGCCAGGCGGTTGGCATTCATGCCCGACCCATCCCACAGCGCATCCT
>CBIGSA010000083.1:0-12498 GCA_966192215.1 uncultured Devosia sp.
TTACGGCGTCATTCTGCTGACCACCGTGCTCGCAACGCTTCCGACCCTGGTCATTTTCTTCGTCCTGCAGCGCCAGTTCGTGCAGGGCATGCTGGGGGCTGTTAAATGAGGGACATGATATGAGCAGCCTCAGCCTCAAGGGCATTCGCAAATCCTACGGCTCGGTAGAAGTCATCAAGGGCGTGGACCTGGACATCAAGTCCAAGGAGTTCGTCGTCTTTGTCGGCCCGTCCGGCTGTGGGAAATCCACCCTGCTGCGCATGATCGCCGGCCTCGAACATATCACCGGTGGCGAGCTCGACATCGGCGGCACACGGATGAACGATGTCGAGCCGTCCAAGCGCGGCATCGCCATGGTATTCCAGACCTATGCGCTCTATCCGCATATGACGGTGCGCGAGAATATGGGCTTTGCCCTGCGCTTTGCCGGCGTGGCGAAAGACCAGATCGCCAAACAGGTGCTGGAGGCCGCCCGCATCCTGGCGCTGGAACCCCTGCTCGATCGCTTCCCCAAAGAGCTTTCGGGTGGCCAGCGGCAGCGCGTGGCCATCGGCCGGGCTATCGTGCGCAATCCGCAGGTCTTCCTGTTCGACGAGCCGCTCAGCAACCTCGATGCCGAATTGCGCGTGCATATGCGCATCGAGATCGCCCGGCTGCACAAGGAATTGCAGACCACCATCATCTACGTGACCCATGACCAGGTCGAGGCCATGACGCTGGCCGACACGATCGTGGTGCTGCGCGACGGCATCATCGAGCAGGTCGGGCGCCCGCTCGATCTCTATGACGATCCGGCCAACCAGTTCGTCGCCGGCTTCATCGGCTCGCCCAAGATGAATTTCCTGCCCGCCACCATCGTTGACAAGACGGGCGGCAAGGTCACCGTCGAGCTGACCCATCATGACAAGGCCCGTCTCACCCTGCCCGTCACCAGTGGCATGGTAGGCGATCCGGTGATGGTGGGGGTACGGGCCGAACATTTCGGCCTCGGCGGTGCCGGCGACGTGGATATCACGCTCGATGTGGACGTGGCCGAGCATCTGGGCTCGACCAGCTATGTCTATGCCAATGCCGGCGGGGAAGCGCTGGTGATCGAGCGCGAGGAATCGCGCCACGAAAACGGCAATGAGCGCATCACCGTCTCGATCAGCGCCGACAAGGCCTACCTCTTCGACAGAACGGGCCACCGCCTGCGCTGATCGCCATTCAATCACATCCCGGGGTCATTCCCGCTAAAGCGGGAACCTCTGTTGACCGGGTAACAAAGGTTTCCGCTTTCGCGGGAATGACCCGGCGGCTGAACAATACTTACAAGGACCACTTCCATGACCGATCAAAAAATCCGCTGGGGCATTCTCGGGCCGGGCAGCATTGCCAAGGCCTTCCGGGGCGGCGTTGCTGGCAGCAAGCATGGCGTGCTGGCCGCCATCGCCACACGCGATCCCAGCAGGCCGAATCTGGCCACCGATTTTCCGGGCGTGCGCGTCATCAATGGCTATCAGGCACTGCTTGATGATCCGGATATCGACGCCGTCTATATTGCGGTGCCCCATACCGGCCATGCCGAATGGGCCATCAAGGCGGCCGAGGCCGGCAAGCATGTGCTGGTGGAAAAGCCCTTCGCGCTCTCGGCCTTCGAGATCGACGCGGTGTTTCATGCCCATCGCAAGGCCGGCACCTTTGCCGGCGAAGCCTTCATGTATCGCCTGCATCCGCAGGCAGCCCAACTAGCCGAGCTGATCGCCTCCGGCACCATCGGCGAAGTCCGCATGATCCAGTCGAGCTTCGGCTTCTCCATGGGCAAGTTCCAGCCGGAACACCGGCTGTTTGCCTCCAAGCTGGCCGGCGGTGGCATTCTCGATGTCGGTGGCTATCCGGTGTCGATGGCCCGCTTCATCGCCGGCGCCGCCATGGGCAGGCCCTTTGCCGATCCGGTGAAGGTTGCCGGTACGGCCAAGCTCAATGTCGAAGGCACCGATGACTGGGCTGCGGCTATCCTCACCTTCGAGAATGGCATCGTGGCCCAGGTCTCCTGCGCCGTCATGGCAAACCTCGACAATGTGCTGCGCATCCACGGCTCGGATGGCCGGATCGAGGTGCCCGACTTCTGGTTCGCCAATGGCAACCGGGACCAGGGCCTGGGCCGCATCGACATCATCAAGGGCGGGAAGACCGAGACGGTCAGCGTCAACGAGACCCGTCACGTCTATTCCTTCGAGGCCGATGCTGCCGCCGAGGCCATCTTCGCCGGCAAGCAGGAACTGGCCGCGCCGGGCATGAGCTGGGCCGACACTCTGGGCAATGCTCGCGTACTCGACGCCTGGCGCAAGGATGCTGGGATCGAATTCTCGGTCGAAAAGTCGGCTAATCGCGTCAACACGCTGGCCAATCGCAAGCTCGGACCCAATCAGGGCGTCATTCCCAAGCGGAGTATTCCGGGCCTGAGCAAGGCGGCTTCTGCCGTCGCGCTGGGCTTCGAGGATTTCCGCAGCTTCGCCTCGGGTTCCATCCTGCTCGACGCCTTCTGGGAGAAGGGCGGCAATATTTTCGATACCGCCTTCGTCTATGGCGCCGGCTATACCGAAAAGCTGTTCGGCGAATGGCACCGCAATCGCGGCACGCGCGAGAGCGCGGTGCTGATCGGCAAGGGCGCGCATAGCCCGCTCTGCTACCCCGATGTCATCGGCAAACAGCTCACCCAGTCGCTCGACCGGCTGCAGACCGACTATGTCGACGTCTACTTCATGCACCGTGACAATCTCGATGTCCCCGTCGGCGAATTCGTCGATGCCATGGATGCCGAGGTCAAGGCTGGCCGCATCCGCGGGCCCTTCGGTGGTTCCAACTGGACCATGGAGCGGTTCGACGAGGCGGTCGCCTATGCCGAGCGCACGGGCAAGACCAAGCCGATGGCGCTCAGCAACAATTTCGCCCTCAGCGAAATGCTCGTGCCGATCTGGGATGGCTGCGTCACCGCCTCCACCGACGAGTGGAAGGCATGGTTGAAGGCCAAGCAAGTCACCAATTTCTCCTGGTCGAGCCAGGGCCGCGGTTTCTTCACCGATCGGGCCGGCCGCGACAAGACCGACAATGAGGAACTGGTACGCTGCTGGTACAACGAGGCGAACTTCGCCCGCCGCGACCGCGCTATCGAGCTGGCCAACAAGCTCGGCCATAGCCCAATCCATGTCGCGCTGGCCTTCGTGCTGGCCCAGGATTTCCCCTCCGTGCCACTCATCGGCCCGCGCACGCTGGGCGAACTGGACGACAGCCTCAAGGCGTTCGAGATCAAGCTGACGGCGGAACAGGTGGCCTGGCTGGACAGGGGCTAACGCCATCGCATTAGAGAAAAAGGCCCCATTAGGGGCCTTTTCGTGTTGGCATAAACGTTGGGACATCAATGCTGCCCGGATCGTCAGCCAGATCTTTCTTAGCATCTACGCTGACTGAACGTGGCGCTTTTGAAGTCCCCACTGACATGCATGTCGATGCCCTATTGCAGGTATAGATCGAACTTGCCGTTGCCGTTGTTGACCATCAGGATCGCCGAGTCAGGTTCGATACCGTTGTCCTGGAACCACTTGGACACGCCGGCGTCGGCCTTGATGGCGTTGCGAAGCCTCGTAACGGCGGGGTTCGGAGCAAGAGCATCGCAGAGCTCCGCGTACTCGTCAGAATCCAGGACCTTGTCCGAGTGATAGACTGTCACAGTGGATGCCTCGGAAAATTTGGCGAAATCATTGGCATTGAATATATCGATCCGGCAGGTCAGGTCGTCTGCCGAGAAATCTTTGCTGCCGCCATCAACCATTGCCGGCTGGGCCATCGCTATTGGGGAATAGAGCACCATGCATGCAATTGCTACAGAAAGAAGCGCTTTATTTCTCACGTCGGTCTCCTGTTGTTTTTGCTGTTGTTCATAAGCACGTGTAAGATAGCAGTCAGAGCCGGCGTCTTCTTGATGGACGTCAAATGTTGCATTTGACGAATGATGGCGGCTTTCGGGAATTTCGGACCTGACGACGAGGCAGAAACGGGGTCGGGTTGCAGACCCGATTGAAGGTCGGCTTTAGGTGCCACCCTGCGTGGCTTGTCCCCCCTTATCCCCCTCCCAAAATCTCCCGCATATTTCCCTCATCACCCCGCGCGGCGGCCTGCAGGCGAACAGTGGCGGAGGTGAGCCGGGTGGGAGCTTTGCCTCTCCCACAGGTTCGAGCCCGAGCGGAAGCGTGTGCGCGACTCCCCGTGCAGTTCCAAAAACCGGCATCCCGAGACGGCTTGCGTCTCAGGTTTATTTTACTCGGAGGCGCTCGCTGCCATCTTTGGCATGCGACCGTCATGACAACCGCATCACAGGCGGCGCTTTTCCTGAACAAAATTTCTCTATCGTTCGCGAACGACGCACAGTTACACCTTTGTGTCTACTTGCCCCTGGCCGACCCCTGCCCTATCTTCATCGGCGTCGGACGATAGTCCGGCATTGTTCTCAGGGCGGGGTGCAATTCCCCACCGGCGGTAAGGGCAGCAATGCCCAAGCCCGCGAGCGCCTTCGGACCACGGTCCTTGGGGTCAGCAGATCCGGTGTGATTCCGGAGCCGACGGTATAGTCCGGATGAAAGAGAACGGGACCAACGCTGGCTTGCCGGCGTCCGCAGCCTATTTCAGGCCGGGCGTGGGCATTGGCGCCACTTCCCGTAACCCTGAGGAAACTGGTTACGGAAAGGACGTTCAATGAGCCAGGTTTCCTCTTCTAGCAATGGCGCCGCCACTGGCGCCTTCTTCATGATCGTGGCGAGCCTCGCCTTTGCCGGTAGCAACCTGCTGCAATCGGCCTTGCCGACGCCGGTGGAATATGGCGGCTATGGCATGAGCTCGACCGGCATGGCCTTCTGGCAATATGTCATCGCCTCGGTGCTGGCCTTGCCGCTGATCCTGCGCATTGGGCTCGGCAATCTCCGCACCACCCACCCTATTGCCCATGAAATCCGCGCCTTCGTCTCCGCGCTGGGCGTGCATGTCTTCGTCTATGGCTTCGCCACGGGCGTACCGATCTGGCAGATGGTGACGCTCCTGGCCACCGGCCCACTCTTTATCATCCTCGGCTCCACGCTGTTCCTGGGTGAACGCGCCTCCACCGTGCGTATTGGGGCTGCCCTGGTCGGCTTTGTCGGCGCCATCATTGTTTCCGGCGTGGGTGCGGAGGGCCTGAGCTGGGCCGCCCTCATCCCGGTCCTCGCGGCAGCGCTCTGGGCCACGACCGATGTGCTGACCAAGTATCTCAGCAAGCAGGGCGAGAGTCCCGAAACGCTGACGATCTCACTGCTCGTGCTGGTGACGCCGAACCACCTGCTGATCCTGCTCGCTGTCTGGGCACTTGGCATAACCTCGCCCGGCCTGCTGCCGGCCGGCCTTGCGGACAATGTCTTCGCCCTGCCCGGCGGCGCGGCTCTCGCCCTGCTGGTCCTGCTCGGCGCGCTGACCGCGGCGGCCCAGTATCTGATGGCCGTTGCCTACAAGGCGGCCGATGCGACCTATCTGCAGCCCTTCGGTGACCTCAAGGTGCCGCTGAGTGGATTGCTGGGCTGGATTTTCCTGTCGCAGGTGCCGTCCGCCTGGTTCTGGCCGGGTGCGGCGCTTATCCTGGCCGCCTCCACCGTCATCTTCCTGGTGGAATCGGGCCGGAAGCGCACACTGAGCATGGCTTGAAGCGGCGCTGCTCCCGGTTCGCCGGGGGCAGCTTATCCCCTGCCCTTGCGCCTAGTGTATGCTGGCCATCATTCCATTTACAGAATGAACTTTCCAGTTTTGCTTGATCACCGGCGCGGATTGAGGATTATTGGCCTAAAGCCGGAGCGCGCCAATGTCCGATCCCATCGTCAAAGTCACCCCGCCGCAGGATTTCGATACGCTGCGCGCGGCGATATTAGAGCGCAAGGGCGAATTGCCCAAGCGGCTGACGCAGGTGGCCGCCTATGCGCTGGACCATCCGGACGAGATCGCCTTCGGCACCGCAGCCAGCATTGCCCTCTCCGCCGACGTGCAGCCCTCCACCCTGGTGCGCTTTGCCCAGCAATTCGGTTTCGACGGCTTTTCCGGCCTGCAGCAATTGTTCCGCGCCCGCCTGCGCGAACGCACCTCGTCCTATGAGGAACGCCTGCGTGCGCTGGAGCAGGATGGCGCGGCGCTGGCGGAAAGCACCACGATTTTCAATGGCTTCATTGCCGCTGCCCATCGCTCGATCGATACGATCGCAGCGGCCGTCGAACCAGACGCGTTCGAACGGGCGGTGACCCTGCTGGCCAATGCCGAGACCATCTACCTCATCGCCAAGCGCCGCTCCTATCCCATCAGCAGCTACATGACCTATGCCTTCGGCAAACTGAAAGTACGCTGCCAACTGGTCGGCACGTCGGCCGGTATCGATGATGATCTGCTGGCCATGGCAACGCCCGGCGACGCTGCCTTTGCCGTCAGTTTCTCGCCCTATGCCTCGGAAAGTGCCGCCCAGGCCCGCGCTCTCGCCGCGCGGGGCATTCCGGTCGTATCGCTCACCGATTCTGCCTTTTCGCCGCTTGCCGAATGCTCGCGCGAATGGTTCGAGGTCGTAGAAGCCGATCATGCCGGTTTCCGCTCGCTCTCGGCCAGCATGGCCTTTGCCATGGCCCTGACGGTGAGCATTGCCGAGAAGCGGCGGCGCGGATAGGCCACGGTAAGCCAAGTTCCACAATTGGAATGAATATTCCACATTGACGAAATGCCGGAACTTATGTTTCATAATTCCGCGAATGGAACGGCATGAGGAGACCGGAGTGGCCAATGCGTATCAGCAGCAGGAGACGCTGCCGCTCGACGTCATCACCATCGGGCGCGCCTCGGTCGACCTCTATGGCCAGCAGATCGGCACGCGGCTCGAAGATATCGGCAGCTTCGCCAAGTCCGTCGGCGGCTGCCCGACCAATATCGCTGTCGGCACGGCGCGACTCGGCCTGAAATCGGCCCTCATCACCCGCGTCGGCAACGAGCAGATGGGCCGCTTCATCCGCGAGCAGCTCATCCGCGAAGGCGTCGAGACCAGGGGCATCGCTACCGATCCGGACCGGCTGACCGCCCTGGTTCTGCTGTCGGTGGAAGCCGAAGGCGTTTCGCCGATGATCTTCTATCGCACCGACTGCGCAGACATGGCGCTCGACGAGAGCGACATCGATGAAGATCTTGTCCGCTCGACCCGGGCCATTGTCGTCACCGGCACGCATTTCAGCCGCGCTAATAGCGAGGCCGCCCAGAAGAAGGCGATCCGCATCGCCAAGGCCAATGGCGCCCGGGTCGCCTTCGACATCGATTACCGCCCCAATCTGTGGGGGTTGGCGGGTCATGAAGCCGGCTTTTCGCGCTATGTCGCGTCGGACGTCGTGTCGCAGAAATACCAGTCCGTTCTGCCCGATTGCGACCTCATCGTCGGCACCGAGGAAGAAGTGCTCATCGCTTCCGGTGAAGCCGACCTGCTCTCCGCGCTCAGGGCGATCCGCAAGCTGTCCTCCGGCACGATCGTCCTGAAGCGCGGCCCCATGGGTTGTATCGTCTATGACGGGCCGATCCCCGATGATCTTGAACAGGGCATCGTCGGCAAGGGCTTCCCCATCGAGGTCTATAATGTGCTGGGCGCCGGCGACGCCTTCATGAGCGGCTGGCTGCGGGGCTGGTTGCGGGGCGAGCCACACGCCACCAGCGCCACCTGGGCCAATGCCTGCGGCGCCTTTGCCGTCAGCCGGCTGCTCTGCGCCCCGGAATATCCGAGCTGGCCGGAGCTCAACTACTTTCTCGAGCATGGCAGCAAGGAGCGCGCCCTGCGCAAGGATGCCGAGCTCAACCACATTCACTGGGCGACCAATCGCCGGCGCGAAATCCCCAGCCTCATGGCCCTCGCCATCGACCACCGCAGCCAGCTGGAAGAGCTCGCTGACGGCGATGAACAGCTGCTGGCGCGGATTCCGGCCTTCAAGGTACTGGCCGTCAAGGCGGCCGCAAGCGTCGCCAATGGTCGGCCCGGTTTCGGCATGCTGCTCGACGACAAGCATGGCCGCGATGCGCTGTTCGCGGCGGGTGCGCAGCAGGACTTCTGGATCGGCAAGCCGATCGAGCTGCCCGGCTCCCGGCCGCTGCAATTCGAATTCAGCCAGGACCTGGGTTCGCGACTGGTGGACTGGCCTGTCGATCACTGCATCAAGGTGCTGTGCTTCTACCATCCCGACGACCCGGGCGAACTCAAGCGCATGCAGATCGACAAGCTGCGTACCGCTTATGACGCCGCCCGCAAGGTAGGCCGCGAGCTGCTGATCGAGATTATCGCCGGCAGGCATGGCGACCTGGGCGACGAAACGGTGGCGCGTGCACTGGGCGAGATCTACGATGCCGGGATCAAACCGGATTGGTGGAAGCTCGAGCCGCAGGTCAGTCGCGTTGCCTGGGCCTCCATCGACCGCGTGATTGAGACGCGTGACCCGCTGTGCCGCGGCGTGGTGCTGCTGGGGCTCGAAGCGCCTCAGGAAGCGCTGGAGGCCGGCTTTGCCGCGGCTCGTACCGCGCGCAGCGTCAAGGGCTTTGCGGTGGGCCGGACCATATTTGCCGAGTCGGCAAAGGCATGGTTGGCGGATAGGATCAGCGACGAGCAGGCCGTGGCAGAAATGGCCCGCAAGTTCGGCGCGCTGGTCGAGATATGGGAGCGGCTGGGCACAAGCCGCGCTGCCTAAAATCTAGGGAATAGGCCGATGAGCCAGAAGACTGTTCGATTGACGATGGCACAGGCCGTGGCGCGGTTCCTGACCGCGCAGAAAACCGTGGTGGACGGCGAGACCGTGCCGATCTTTGGTGGCGTCTTCGCCATCTTCGGCCATGGCAACGTGGCCGGCGTCGGTGAAGCGCTCTACGCCGTCAAGGACGAGTTGCCCACCTATCGCGGGCAGAACGAGCAGGGGATGGCCCATGCGGCCATCGCCTATGCCAAGGCCAGTTTCCGCCGCCGCTTCATGGCCTGCACCACGTCCATCGGTCCTGGCGCGCTCAACATGGTGACGGCGGCGGCGCTGGCGCATGTGAACCGCCTGCCAGTGCTGCTGCTGCCGGGCGACGTCTTTGCCAATCGCCTGCCCGATCCGGTCCTGCAGCAGGTGGAGGATTTCGGCGACGGCACGGTTTCGGCCAATGATTGCTTCCGCCCGGTGAGCCGCTATTTCGATCGTATCACAAGGCCTGAACAGATTATCCCTGCCTTGCGCCGCGCCATGGCTGTGCTGACCGATCCGGCTGAATGCGGGCCGGTGACGCTCAGCCTCTGCCAGGATGTGCAGGCGGAAGCCTATGACTATCCCGAGAGCTTCTTTGCCGAGAAGGTCTGGGCCACACGGCGAATCATGCCCGATGCCGACGAATTCGCGACGGCGGCCGCGGCGCTGCTGAAGGCCAGCAAGCCGGTCATTATCGCCGGCGGCGGCGTGCTCTATTCCGAAGCCAGCGACACGCTGCAGAAATTCGCTGAAATCCACGGCGTACCGGTGCTGGAAACGCAGGCCGGCAAATCGAGCCTGCCGCATGACCATCCCCTCAATATGGGTTCGGTGGGCGTCACCGGCACGTCAGCGTCCAACCAGTTGGCCGAGGAGGCCGATCTCGTGCTGGCGGTGGGGACACGGTTGCAGGATTTCACCACGGGATCCTGGGCGCTGTTCAAGAACGATGATCTGCGGATTATCGGTCTCAATGTGCAGGTCTTCGATGCGCACAAGCATCAGGCGCTGCCACTGGTAGCCGATGCGCGCGCCGGGCTGGAGGCACTCAATGCGGCGCTGACGGGCTGGCAGGCAGAGGAAGCCTGGACGGACAGGGCCAGGGCCGGAAAAGACGAGTGGCTGGTGGCGGCCGATCAGGCCATGGCCAGCAGCAATGTCGAATTGCCCTCGGATGCGCAGGTGATCGGTGCCGTGCAGCGGGCGCGCCAGACAGCGACTCTGGTTTGTGCGGCGGGCGGCCTGCCGGGCGAATTGCACAAGCTGTGGAAGGCCGATGTGCCGGGCAGCTATCATCTCGAATACGGCTTTTCGACCATGGGCTACGAAATTGCCGGCGGGCTCGGCGTCAAGCTGGCGCGGCCCAAGGACGATGTCGTCGTTATGGTGGGCGACGGCAGCTATATGATGCTCAACTCGGAAATCGTCAGCTCGATCATGCTGGGCGCCAAGTTGACCATCGTGCTGCTGGACAATGCCGGCTATGGCTGCATCAATCGGCTGCAGATGGCGACAGGCGGTGCCAACTTCAACAATCTGTTGAAGGACACCCACCATGTCACTCTGCCTGGAATCGATTTTGTGGCCCATGCGGCGTCGATGGGCGCTGTGGCGCGCAAGGTTGCGTCGCTTGCCGAGCTGGAAACGGCATTGCACGAAACCGAGAGCGTTGATCGCACCACGGTCATCGTCATCGACACCGATCCGCTCATCACCACCGATGCCGGCGGGCATTGGTGGGACGTGGCGGTGCCCGAAGTCAGCGACCGGCCGCAGGTGAATGCGGCGCGCGAAGCCTATGTTGCCGCGCTGAAAGCCCAACGGGCCGGCTAAGAGGAACAATATGAAAGCCAAACTCGGCATGTCGCCCATCGCTTGGTGGAACGACGATCTGGTGGAATTGAGCGATGACGTGTCGCTGGAAGAATGCCTGCGCCAATCCCGCTCCGCGGGCTTTACCGGCATGGAAAGGGGCCGACGCTTTCCCGATGATCCTGCTGTCATGCTGCCCATCCTCAAGGCTGCCGACGTGACGCTGTGCGGTGGCTGGTTCTCTGGCACGCTGGTCGATGAGGACCTGGCGGCCAACAAGGACCGCATCGCGCCGATGATCGAACTGTTCAAGGCGGTCAACGCGCCCTGCATCGTCTATGGCGAAGTGGGCCGCTCGATCCAGGGCGACCGCAGCAAGCCGCTGGCGACCAAGCCAAAGCTGAGCGATGACGAGATGCGGGCTTATGCGAAGAAGGTGACTGCCTTCGGCGAATGGTGCGCCGAGCAGGGCATGCCCCTCTCCTATCATCACCACATGGCCGCCGTGGTGGAGACCGAGCCGGAGCTCGATGCCTTCATGCGCCACTCGGGCGAGGGCATTCCGCTGCTGCTCGATGCCGGGCATCTGGCCTTTGCCGGTGGCGATGTGCTGCGCGCCATCGACAATCACCACGCCCGCATCAACCATGTGCATGTGAAGGATATCCGCCGGTCGGTGGTCGATGGGCTGGACCGCAGCAGGCAGAGCTTCCTCGATGCAGTGGCCTTGGGCGCTTTCACCGTGCCGGGCGATGGGTCGCTGGATTTCGGTGCCATCGTGCAGAAGTTCGCCGATTACGGCTATGAAGGCTGGTTCGTGGTCGAGGCCGAGCAGGACCCGGTCAAGAACCCGCCACTCAGGATGGCGCAGGTGGGCCACAAGGAACTTATGCGCGTGATGACGGCGGCGGGCTATACTGTGGAGACCGAGGGCTTTCCCCAAGGGTGAGCTGTGCTAGAGCAGGGTCAACGAGGATTTCGTCCAAAGGGGACCCGATGGCGCTCAAGCAGAATGATCTGACCTGGTTCCGCCCGCTGTGGCGGCGCGTGGCCGTGGCGCTGTTCCTGGCGGCGTGGCTCGCCTGGGAGCTGCTCTGGTCCAAGGACATGTTCTGGGCGCTGCTGGTGGGCGCCGCCCTCGCCTATTCATTCTACAATTTCTTCTATGCCTTTCCCAAGGAGGAGCCGGCCAATGAGCAAATCCAACCTCCTGATACGCCCGAAGGGGACGACGGGTCTCGTCCATGACGTGACGCCGGCTTCGGCCGGCTGGACCTATGTGGGTTTTGCCCTGCACAAGCTGGCCGCGGACGAAGTGACGGGCGGCGAGAGCGGGACGCAGGAATTGTGCCTGGTCCTCGTGGCCGGCAAGGCACGGATTTCGGTCAATGGCGCGGACCTGGGCGAGATCGGCGAGCGTATGAGCCCGTTCGAGGGGGCGCCCTGGGCCGTCTATGTTCCGGCCGGAAGCGAATGGGTGGCCGACGCAACGACGGCGCTGGAACTGGCCGTGTGTGCCGCCCCGGGCGGCGGGGATTACCCCGCCCGGGTCATTCCGCCCGGCACGCATCCGCGCATCACGCGCGGCAAGGGCGCCAATGTGCGCCATGTCTATAACATCATGCCCGAAGATGATGGCGCGGCGCATTCGCTGCTGGTGGTGGAAGTCATCACCCCGCAGGGCAATACCTCATCCTATCCGCCGCACAAGCACGACCAGGACAACCTGCCGCATGAGAGCCAGTTGGAGGAGACCTATTTCCACCGGCTCAACCCGCCCCAGGGCTTTGCCTTCCAGCGCGTCTATACCGACGATCGGAGCCTGGACGAAGCGATGGCGGTGGAAGATGGCGACGTGACGCTGGTGCCCCGGGGCTATCACCCGGTGGCGACGACGGCGGGCTAT
>CBIGSA010000084.1:0-12493 GCA_966192215.1 uncultured Devosia sp.
GAACCAGTGCTGCGCCATGGTGATGGCATTGGCATCGCTTTCGATGATGGTGTCGATGCCCAGCCGCGTGGCGATGGCCTGGTGCAGCGACACATCGGGGTCGCTGAGCACGCTGGAAGCCAGCACCTTGCCGGTGCCATGCTCGATCGTGCCGGGAAGGCTCAATGCGATGGTCTTGATCTGGTCCAGCCCGAGGCCCGCATCGCGCACGCAGCGGCGCACGCCATCCTCCACCAGATCGGCAATGACGGCGGCGGGAATGCGGTCGATACGCACCGGCAGGGTAAGGCTGGCCAGCACGTCGCCCTGGAAATTGGTGGCGACGAAGACGATGCGGTTGGCGGCAAGCTTGGCGCCGACCACCCAGGCCGCCTCCGGATTGAGTGCCAGCATGACGCGCGGACGGCCGCGCAAGGTCTGGCTGCGAATATCGCCTTCATGCCGCACCGTGATGAGCCCATCATCGAGCAGCGAGGCGGTGATGGCCGAAACGGTGGTGGCCGAAAGCTCGGTGCGCTCGCCGATCTCGACCCGCGCAATGGCGCCATGCCGCCTGATCGTGTCGAGCACATGGAAGCGGTTGATAGCCCGCATCAATTCGGGATCGGCGGTCTTCATGGAGACGGGCTCGCTGGCGGGTCCCGATTTAAATCGGGATGCAAAATAACTCCGCCTCTTCTAGTCGCCTGCCATACAAGAAGGCAAGGGCTAATCGCTTCGACCGTTAAGCCGATGGCAGGGGCTGAGGCGCTACGAGGGATGCAACCATCTTTTGGCCTTGCTGGCCCTTTACCCGGGCCGCGACCACTCTTGCTTCAGGATTTCCCATGACCGCTTTGCGCCTTATCAAGCCGGCCATTCTGCCCCTCGCCGCCCTCGTGGCAGCAGTGACCCTTGCCGCCTGCAGCATGGGCGGCAGCAGCGCCCCCATCGCTTTGTCGCCCGGCCTCTCGGCCCGCATGGACCAGCCCGGCGCAAGCCTCGACCGCGCCCAGGCCATCGCCATGATCAATGCCTATCGCGCCACCAATGGCCTGCCCGCGCTCACGCCCGACGCGGCGCTGGACGGTACGGCCCAGACGCTGGCCAACCAATATGCCCAGACCGGCACGCCGCCCCGCGCGCCCCAGGAACTGACAGTGATGAAGCTCAGCGCCGGCTATGCCACCTTCGCCGAGACCTTCTCGGGCTGGCGCAACAGCCCGGCCGATGCGGTGGCGCTCAAGGCCACCGCTGGCAAGGCCGGCATTGCCATGGCCTATAATGCCGCTTCGACCTATGGCGTTCACTGGGTGCTCGTTCTTGACGACTGAGCCCGAAACCATCGACGCCCGCGGGCTCAAATGCCCGCTGCCCGTCCTCAAGATGGAAAAGCGCCTGGCGGGGCTGCCGCCGGGCGCTCGCCTCCTCGTACTGGCCACAGACCCCATGGCCAAGGTGGATATTCCCCTGTTCTGCAGGCAGAACGGGCATGATTGCGTGGTCACCACCGAGGATGGCGCCATGCAATTTGCGATTCTCAAGGGGTGACAGGGATCGCCTGATGCGGTGAAGTGGACCTGCGGCGAGCAGAGGAGGTCCACGATGACACATTTCCCATGCCGGGTCGCGGCGCTGGCCGCCGGCCTGATGCTTTCCGCAGGCACCATGGCCCAGGACAATCCGGGCTGGCACGGTAATGAATATGAGAGCATGGCCACGCTGTTCTATGGCGTTCCGCAATCGGACCATGTCGAGATCGCCCTGTCCTGCCAGGCAGGAAGCAAGACGGCAAATTTCGTCTTCGCCTTCGCCCCGATCCAGGCGGTCGATGGCGTCCAGGTGCAGGTGACGCTGGAGGCCGGCGATATCTCGCTGCCCATCCAGACCACCGGCGCCCTGATGCAGATGGACGACCTGTTCCTGCTCGAAGGCAAGGTCGCGGTCGATGCCAGGCTCATCGAGCTGCTGGATTCGCCCGGCATGCTCAGCGTCTTCGTCGAGGACGGCGCGGCCGAATATCCGCTGGAGGGCGCCCTGGACGCCGCGGCGGCGCTGATCGAAGCCTGCGGCCAGGATGCCGAGACGGCGGCGGTCGAAAGCTGTTCATTCGATGCCTGGATCGAGGCCGAAGGCCCGGCCGCCCAGGTCATCCGCGACGGTCCCTCCGCCAATGCCGCCGCCATTGCCGACATGCCGCAACCCTACCAGGGCTATGACGGCATGGCCTATCCCACGGCCAGCATTACCGGTTCCCAGGACGGCTGGTTCCGCATCGAGAAGATCGTGACCAACCTCTATGCCGAAGCGGATCCGGTCACGGTCTTTGCCGGCGAGGGCTGGGTGCCCGGCAAGGCGCTGGGGCTCTACGTGGAAAGCACGGCCCTGCTGGACCGGCCGGCCGACGATGCCACCCTTGCCGTGGACCTCAGCGATGGCGGCGAGAATTTCCTCACAGTCGACCGGCTTTATGCCTGTAGCGGACGCTGGGCCGAGGTCGGCGGAACCTATGGCGGCGAAAGAGTGCGGGGCTGGTCGAACGATCTCTGCGAGAGCCAGATAACCACCTGCCCGTAACCGCCTATCGTGCGTCCAGGGCCTGCTGCAGCACAGCTACGAAATCCCCTGACCGGACCGCCATCAACCTGATGGAGCCGCGGGAGTAGCGGAGTTCGATCCGGTCCGAGGCCAACCGCTTGTCCACGCTGATATCGGCGACATCGGCCAGCGAGATCGTCCAGCTGTCGGGCGGATTGCGCGACTTGCCCAGCCTGGTCTGCATGAAATTAAGATTGTCGCCCTGAAGCATCAGCGTGCCGCTGATCCATGCACCGCCATTGCGCTTGAGCATGAACGTGGTCGCCGGCAGGACGATCCAGCGCCAGAGCGGGATCGCATAACCATCGGGAAGCGGCTTGAGCCAGGCGGCGGGAATCGTGGCGACGGGGGCAGTTTCGGTCAAGTCGGCTCCCGAATAGCCAAGAGACTGGACGAGTGGTGCCCCCCGCCGGACTCGAACCGGCACGCCTCGCGGCGGAGGATTTTGAGTCCTCTGCGTCTACCATTCCGCCAGAGGGGCACGGGGAGCGTTCCTAGCCGAGTTGCCCGCGCCCCGCAACAGGGCGCAGCGATTATCCGGCGATGAGCAGGCGCATCAGATAGACCGTGACGACACCGGTCGCCATGGCAGCAAACAGATTGTGCGTCAGGATGAAGACGCCGCCGGTCGCGATGGCGGCCACGACTTCGGCCGGGCTGCCAGTGACCAGAGCCGGCGCCACCAGCGCGGCCAGCACGGCGCCGGGAATATGCCGCAGCCAGGCGGCGGCAAAGCCTTCGCGCGGCAGGCGATCGGCCAGCAGCAATCCGCTGGCCTTGACGGCAATGGTGACCAGCGCCATGCCCAGGATGGCGATGACGGCTTCAGGCGTGGTGTGCATGCTTGCGCACCTCCATCGCGGCGCCGGCGAGGCTCCCGGCTATGCCACCGACCAGGATATGCCAGCTCCCCTCGACCCACTGCGCCGTGGCAATGGCGGCCAATGCCGCCACCAGCCAGGGCACGATATCGCCCCTGCCCTTCCACATGCCGAGCAGCAAAGCCAGGAAGGTGGCGGTAAAGGCGAAATCGAGCCCCCAGCGCGCCGGATCGTCGATGGCCGAACCCAGGCCATAGCCGATGAGATTGGTGCTCATCCAGCTGATCCAGGCCAGCACGCCCCCGCCCATGAGGAAGGCGACGCTGCCGCCGCCCCGCGCCATGGCGGCAACCGTCATGGCCCAGTTCTCGTCGGTCACCAGATACATGCCGAGTGCGCCGCGCCACAGGCCCTTTTCGGGATAGAGCGGCCGCAAGGTGGCGGTCAGCAGCAGGTAGCGCAGATTGACGATGAGCGCGGCCAGGATAAGCGGCCCGATGGGCAGGCTCGATGGCGTCGCCGTCCAGAGGTCGAGCGCCACGAATTGCGCCGAGCCGGCAAAGACCAGCCCGCTCATCATCACCACTTCGATGAGGCTGAGCCCGGCCCCACGCGCCAGCACACCCCAGACCAACCCATAGGCCGCGACCGAAATGGCGACCGGCAGGCAGGCGCGGGCGCCCGCATAGAACTGGTCGGCAAAACGATAACGGGGGGCAAGCGTGGACATGAGTGATGCTTAGCCTGTGACGGCGAGCGGCGCACGCGGGAATCGGCAACAGCGCGATGACAAGTGGTGATGGCGGCTATTTGCTGGGGTGATGCCTCACCTCTCCCTTTGGGGGAGAGGTGAAGAAAGCCAGATTGACGCACCCCTGGCTCAGGCGTAGAGAACCCGCCGTGTCATTTCCATGCCTCCAGCGCCCGTCCAGCCTGCGCCCTGCCTTCAGGGTGTGAATCGGTCCCCGCAGCGGCCTGAAATATTGCTCAGTGCTTCCGCTGCTTTTGGGGCCAGCGACGTGACGCGCATTTTGTCGAGGTTTTCAGGAGCGTTCTTATGAACCCCCAATCCAGGCCGCTCTGGCAGCGGTTCGTCATCTTCCTTGTGCCGCTCATGGCATCCAATATTCTGCAGGCGCTGTCGGGCACGGTAAACTCAATTTATATCGGGCAGTTGATCGGCGTCGAGGCGCTGGCGGCCACCGCCACCTTCTTCCCCATCATGTTCTTCCTGATGAGCTTCATCATCGGGCTGTCGGCCGGCTCGACCGTGCTGATCGGCCAGGCCTGGGGCGCCCGCAATGTCGACAAGGTCAAGCAGGTGACCGGCACCACCCTGGCCGCCACGCTGGTGCTCGGCCTGCTGGTCGCCATTTTCGGCGGCTTCTTTGCCGAAGACATCATGACCCTGCTGGGCGCGCCGGAAAATATCCGCGGCCTGGCCACGGGCTATGCCCGCATCGTGCTGATCGGCATGCCCGGCTTCTTCCTGTTCCTGGTGGTTACTTCAGTGCTGCGCGGGGTGGGCGACACGATCACCCCGCTCTTCTCGCTGATCATGTCCATGGTGGTGAGCCTGCTGGTCACACCAGCCCTCATCCTGGGCTGGTTCGGCCTGCCGCAACTGGGTGTCGATGCGGCCGCCTGGGCCATGATTGCCGGCTTCCTTACCGTGCTGATCTTCCTCTTCGTCTATATGCGTGCCCGCAACATGCCGCTGGCGCCCGATGGCGTGCTGCTGGCCGCCATGCTCAAGCCCGACTTCAAGCTCCTCGGGCTGATCCTCAAGCTGGGCGTGCCGGCAGGCCTGCAAATGGTGATTTCCTCCATTGCCGGCATTGTCGTGGTGGGCCTGGTCAACCGCTTCGGTTCGGATGCCACCGCCGCCTATGGCGCGCTGGGGCAGGTGATGAGCTATGTGCAGTTCCCGGCCATGTCGATCGGCATTGCCGCCTCGATCTTCGGGGCGCAGGCCATCGGCGCGGGGCAGATGCACCAACTTTCCGCCATTACCCGCACGGCTTTGGGGCTCAACCTCATCATCACCGGCGGGCTGATCGTGCTGGCCTATCTCTTCAGCCAGCATGTGGTGGCTTTGTTCATTACCGAGCCTGAAGTGGTGGAACTGACCGAAACGCTGCTGCATGTCGTGCTGTGGAGCATTCTCTGCTTCGGCTGGAGCGTGGTCTTCTCGGGCATGATGCGCGCCAGCGGCACGGTCTATGCACCCATGGTGCTGTCGCTGGCCTGTATCCTGCTGATCGAACTGCCGGGCGCCGTCTGGCTCAGCCAGACGAGCCTGGGCCTATCAGGCATCTGGGTCGCCTATGCGGCAAGCTTTACCATGATGCTGGTGCTGCAGGCGGGCTGGTATCAGTTCGTGTGGAAGAAGAAGGAAATCGTGGCGCTGGTCTAACCGGCACCACAACGCCGCTCCAGCCAGCCGACCGCGAAGGCGACGATGGCTGGGGCGTCGACCAGGACGGACGGGGCGTGGCCGACAAGGCCGCGCCTGCCCTGCCCGGTGGCTAGGAAATCCTCCACCACCTCTTCGAAATAATCATCGGCGAGACCCTCGACCACCGGCATGCCCGTGTCGAACTCCTCGAAATCGCGCCAGACCTTGTGACCATCCACCAGGATGGGCGCCCTGTAGCGCAGCACGCGCTTGCCCGGAATATCGGCCAGGTGCTCGGCATGATGCAGCAGCGTCATGGTGTCGAGCGGTGCACCGAGCAGCAGCGTCTTGCCACCCGCCGCGACCAGCTTGCCGAAGGGTGATTGCGGCCCATAGCCATAGTCGAGCGCATGATCGGCCACGAACCACTCCGCCCGCGCGCCCAGCGCCGCGCAGGAGGCGCCGGGGCTGCCGCTGCGGCGGGCACCTGGCGTGGTACGCAGCAATTCGGGAAAGGCACCATTATCGCGGATGGAACGGGACGCCGCCGCATCGAAAGCTGGCACCTGTTCGCGCAGGGCAGGATCGTCGGCGGCTTCGTCGAGCTGCCAGTCGCAATAAGCCAGAATGGTGCCCTCGCTCCCGACAGCATCGCGCAGCGCCCCGATCAGCGCATCAGGCCCGCCCAATATCGGGCCAACCGAGCGCAGGCCGGCATGGACCAGCACGGCATCGCCGGGCACGAGGCCAAGCGCCGTCAGGTGTTCGGCCAGTGCCGATCGGGTCCACATGGCTCAACCGCGGGCGTAGGCGACCTTGCGCGGCTCGGCCGCGGCTACGGCATTTTCCCGCGCATCATAAACCGCCCGCGCCTCGATGATGGCGGCATGGTGCTCGGCCGACCAGTCCCACAGCTTGCTGATGGGGCCATCCAGCGTCTTGCCCATTTCGGTGAGACCATATTCAACGCGCGGCGGCACTTCGGGATAGATGGTGCGGGTGACCAGGCCATCGCGTTCCAGATTGCGCAGCGTCAGGGTCAGCATGCGCTGGGAGACGCCATTGATCATGCGCTTGAGCTCGTTGAAGCGCAAAGTGCCGTTGCGGCCGAGCATGCCCACCACCATCACGCTCCACTTGTCGCCTATGCGGTTGAGGACATCGGACATCGCGGTGCAATTGGCCGATTTGGACGTGTCATGCAGTGACATCTCTGTTCCTTCTTGTGCGTAACTCAGGCACAAATATAAACACAGTTCCCTTATGTGACTAGGGTACAACCGCAAATCGCGCAAGGAGGATTGCGAATGACGGATGTGACCAGTGGCGGCGCCAGCCGTGGATGGACGATCGGACTCTGGGCGGCGCAGATACTGCTTGCCGCATTTTATCTCTATGCCGGCTTCAACAAGCTGACCCAGCCGGTTGAAGTTCTCGGCACGATGAACATGGCGTTTGCGCTGGTCGTTCCCGAATGGCTGACGCGCTTCATCGGGCTGGCTGAAACCCTGGGGGCAATCGGACTCATTCTGCCGGCATTGATCCGCATCCTACCGCGATTGACACCGCTGGCGGCCCTTGGGGTCTCGATCATCCAGGTTCTCGCCATGCTGTTCCATCTTTCCCGCGGAGAATTCATGGTCCTGCCCCTGAATGTGGTTCTGCTGGCCCTGTCGCTCTTCGTGCTGTGGGGCCGCGAGAGCAAGGCACCGATCAGCCCGCGCTGATCTGGCAGATAACATTATCGATAATCTGCGTTGACAGCGCCCACGCGGCGCTGTCTTGTCGGCCGGCCGTGACGTGAAGGAGGCTCCATGAGCGACCGTATCGAAGCCCTTGCCGACCAGATGACGCTTGAAGAAAAGGTGTCGATCCTTTCCGGCGAGGATTTCTGGTCCGTTCCTGCGGTGGCGCGGCTGGGCATCGGCAAGCTGCGCGTCACCGACGGGCCCAATGGCGCGCGCGGCGGCGGCTCACTGATCGGCGGCGTCAAATCGGCCAGCTTTCCGGTCGGCATTGCGCTGGGTGCGACGTGGAATGGGGATCTGGTCAGGGAAATCGGCGCGGCTTTGGCCGACGAGGTCAAGTCCAAGCAGGCCCACATGCTGCTGGCACCCACGGTCAACATCCACCGCTCGGTGACCAACGGGCGAAATTTCGAATGCTATTCGGAAGACCCGATCCTGTCGGGCGAACTGGCCGTGGCCTATATCACCGGCCTGCAGGGCGAGGGCATCGGCGCCACGATCAAGCATTTCGTGGGCAATGAAAGCGAGATCGAGCGCACCACCATGTCGAGCGAGATCGACGAGCGCGCTTTGCGCGAAATCTATCTCGTGCCCTTCGAATGGGCGGTGAAGAAAGCCCGGACCTGGGGCGTGATGAGCTCCTACAACCGGCTCAACGGCACCTATACATCCGAGCACAACTGGCTGCTGACGGACGTGCTGCGCAAGGACTGGAACTATGACGGCATCGTCATGTCAGACTGGTTCGGCAGCCATTCCACGGCCGAGACCGTCAATGCCGGGCTCGACCTCGAAATGCCCGGCCCGCCGCGTGACCGCGGGCAGAAGCTGATCGAGGCGGTACAATGCGGCGCGGTGAGCGAAGCCACCTTGCGCCAGCGCGTCATCGCCATGCTGCGACTGATGGAGCGGGTGGGCTCGCTCGACGATACAAGGGAGTTCAAGGAAACGGCCGATGACAGGCCGGCGCATCGCGCCCTGATCCGCCGCGCCGGGGCGGAAGCCGCCGTGCTGCTCAGGAATAATGGCGTTTTGCCGCTGAAGGGCGACGGCACCATCGCCGTGATCGGGCCGAACGCAAAGATCGCCCAGATCATGGGTGGCGGCAGCGCCCAGCTCAACGCGCATTACCGCGTCTCGCCCTGGCAGGGCCTGGTCGACGCCGTAGGCGAGGACCGGCTGCGCTATGCGCCGGGCTGCACCAATCACCGCTTCGAGCCGGTATTGCGGGGCCAGTTCAAGGTCGAATATTTCGCCAATGAAAAGCTGAGCGGTGAGCCCGTGCATGTGGGCATGCAGGATGAGGCGCAGGCTTTCTGGATTGGCCAGGTGGCCGAGGGCAAGGTCGACCCGCTGCATTTCTCGGCGCGGCTGTCAGGCACCTATACGCCCGAGACATCAGGCACCCACCGCGTCGGCATCTATTCGGCCGGCTTCGCCAGGGTCTATGTCGATGGCAAGCTGATTGCCGATGCCTGGACCAACTGGACCAAGGGCCGGACCTTCTTCGAGGAAGGCTGCGACGAGGTGGTGGGCATGGTGGCGCTCGAAGCCGGCCGCGCCCATGAGGTAGTGATAGAATTCGCCACCAAGGATTTCGCCACGCTGGGCCTGGCCGCCTTTGCCGCAGGCATCGGCCTGCCGCTGGGCGACGACGCCATTGCCGAGGCGGTTCGGGTGGCGCGCAATGCCGATACGGCAATTGTCTTCATCGGCCGCAATGGCGAATGGGACACTGAAGGCAGCGACCTGTCCTCGATCGATCTGCCCGGTCGGCAGAACGAACTGGTCGCCGCCGTGGCCCATGCCAATCCCAATACGATTGTGGTCATGCAGACCGGCGGCCCGGTGGAAATGCCCTGGATCGGCTCGGTCGCGGCTTTGCTTCAGGCCTGGTATCCCGGCCAGGAAGCCGGCAATGCCATTGCCGATGTGCTTGTCGGAGCCGCCGAACCCTCGGGCCGCCTGCCCCAGACCTTCCCGGTGCGCTGGGCCGACAATCCGGCCCATAGCCAGGACCGCGAAGTCTATCCCGGCTTCGAGGGCAAGGTACGCTACGAGGAAGGCATTTTCGTCGGCTATCGCCACTATGACCGGCTCGGCCTGACGCCGCTCTTCCCCTTCGGCTTCGGCCTGGGCTATGCCAGCTTTGCCGTGAGCGACCTCAGCATCGATGATGCTGAATTCGAGGCCGAGGGTAATGTCATGGTCGGCCTGACCGTGACCAACACGTCCGCCCGCGAAGGCGCGGTGGTGGTCCAGCTCTATGTCTCGGACGAAATCGCCTCCGACCCGCGCCCGGCCAAGGAACTCAAGGCATTCCGCAAGGTTCAGCTCAAGGCAGGCGAAAGCCGGCAGATCACCATGGCGCTCGATGCCCGCGCCTTCGCCTTCTATCGCGTCCAGGCCAAGCACTGGCTGGTGGAAGAGGGCAGCTTCACCCTGCGTGTCGGCCTGTCCTCCGCCGACCTGCCACTGAGCGGGAGGGTGACCCGCAACACGACGCTGATGCTGCCGGTCTAGCTTCTTACCTATCCCCAGAAGGGAGAGGTAAGACCTCAAGCCGCCTTGTGCTCGGCGCCGTACATGCCAAGGTAATAATTCAGGTTGTCGTCGCGCAGGCCGAGCGTTTCCAGCACGCCACCCATGAAGCTGACAGGCGCCGTGCCGGGCGCGGTGACGATCCGGCCGGCCACCACCGCATCGGGTTGGTCGCGGTAATGCGCTGCACCCTTGTAGCCGGTGGGCGTGAGATTGTCGGTCGAGTTGGAGGTGTGGGCGATATCATCGAGCAGGCCCGCCTTGGCCAGCGCCAGCGTGCCATCGCAGATGCCGGCCACCGTCTTGCCGGCATCGCGCGCCGCCACCAGCACCTTGCCGATATCGGGCGCTCCGGCCTGGCTCCAGATCGTCCCGCCATTGACCACCAGCGCATCGATCGCCCCGACATCGATATCCTCCACCGCCAGGTCGGGCGTGACCTTGAGACCGCCCGAGGAGGTCACCGGTCTGCCGCCAGGGGTCGCGAACCGCGTCTCGATGTTGAAATAGGACCGCGCCGCCGCATTGAGCAAAGCGGTCTCCCAGTCGGCATAGCCTTCGGTGAGAATGGTCACGATCGTGGTCATCTGGCGTCTCCTGTTGCTGGTCCGGAACCTGATACCGCGATGCGACAGATCGTGTCAGCAGGTTCAAAAGCCTGTCAGCCCGGCCGGCTCCGCATTGAGGTGAAACGCCCGCGCTGCTAAGAGGATGCCGCCTTTCCCGCCTATCGGAGCCGGTTCCCCTTGCTGTTCGCCCGCCGTTTCGTCCTCGTCCTCATGCTGGCACTGCTCAGCCTTGCGCCGGCCCGCGCCAATCCGATGCTGCTGGTGGACATGGACAATTTCGACGTGCTTTACGCGCAGGAGGCGGGCCAGCCCTGGCATCCGGCCTCGCTCACCAAGCTGATGACGGCCTATGTCGCCTTCGAGCAGATCGCCCTGGGCAAGGTGACGCTCGATACGCCGGTGGTCATTTCCAGGAAAGCCTTCAACCAGGCCCCGTCCAAGTCCGGCCTGGCCATCGGCAGCGCCATCACCCTCAAGGATGCGCTCTACATCATGCTGGTCAAATCGGCCAATGACGTGGCCATGGCCATTGCCGAGACACTAGCCGGGGACGAGGCCAGCTTCGTCGGCATGATGAACGAGACGGCCGGCCGCATGGGCCTGACAGCGACCCATTATGCCAACCCCAATGGCCTGCACGATCCCGCGCAGGTGACTTCGGCCCGGGACCTGGCCATTCTCTCGCTCTATATCCGGCAGAGTTTCCCGCAATATATGCCCATCTTCGCCACCGGCACGGTGATGCTGAATGGCAAGAAGCTGGAATCGGAAAACAAGCTGCTGGAGAGCTTTGCCGGCACGACCGGCATGAAGACTGGCTTCATCTGCGCCTCCGGCCTCAATATCGTGGCGACCGTGGATCGCAATGGCCGCCGGCTGCTGGCCGTGGTGCTGGGCGCCTCGTCGGCGCGCGACCGCAACGAGCGGACGGCCGAACTGATGCTGCGCGGCCTCAACGGGGTGGCCACACCCAATGGGCAGACCGTGCTCACCCTGGGCAACAGCCCCGGCACGCCCCCGGTCGACATGCGCCCGCTGATCTGCGGCAAGGACGCCAAGGCCTATGTGGCGACACAGGAAGCCGCCTTTCCCATGGGGCTCAAGGGCCAGCCGAGCTATCTGACCGACACGGTGGTCGGCAGTTCCTATGTAGCGACGGATCTCGGCCGCATCGCCGTCGGCGTGAGCCTGCCACGACCGCGCCCCATGCATCTGCCGGTCTTCACCGCGCCCACCGAGGAAGCCGCGCTTGATGCCGACCTGCGTCCGGGCCTGCCTGCTGGCATCCCCGATTCCGTGCCCTATCCGCGCCCGCGGCCTGCCTTCTAGGCGCTCCACCAGCCATCACGAAAACGTTCCATGCAGCCAATGCAGACCAGGCACTGGGCCATGCCCTGCCCGCATGGCGTTAACCTTGTTCCTTACCGGGGTGTTAATTTTTTCCGTCGCATTTTGCGGACAGCAAATTCTCCCTTTCCGGACGAGGACATCCATGAAGCGTCTTGGCATCATGCTTTCCGCGATCACGCTGCTGACATCAGCCGCCCATGCCGCCGATCTCGGCTGGAACAGCGGCGCCAGCCCGATCTATTCGCCCACGCCTGCTTCGGGCTGGTCGGGCTTCTACGCCGGTGTCAGCGGCGGCTATGGCTGGGGCACGCTGACTCGCGAACCGGCCGGCGGCGGCGCGGAAACCACCAGTAATTCCAGCGGCTTCGCGCTGGGCGCGCAGGCCGGCTACAACCTCGATCTCGGCGGTTTCGTGCTGGGCACGGAAGCGGACCTGCAATGGTCCAATATCGGCTATTCCGAAGCCATTCCGGGCATCGGCACCTTCCG
>CBIGSA010000085.1:0-12461 GCA_966192215.1 uncultured Devosia sp.
TAGTTCTCGATCAGCCCGCCGAGATTTTCGCGGAAGCGGTCCTTGTCCATCTTGTTGCGGGTCTTGATGTCCCACAGCCGGCAATTGTCAGGGCTGATCTCGTCGGCCAGCACGATGCGCATCAGGTCGCCCTCGTAGAGACGCCCGCATTCGATCTTGAAATCGACAAGCTGGATGCCGACGCCCATGAACAGGCCGGTCAGGAAGTCGTTGACGCGGATGGCCAGGCTCATGATGTCGTCGAGCTCGGCAGGGGTGGCCCAGCCGAAAGCGGTGATGTGCTCTTCGGAGACCATGGGGTCGCCCAGCGCATCGTCCTTGTAGCAGAATTCGATGATCGAGCGGGGCAGCTGGGTGCCCGGCTCCAGGCCGAGGCGCTTGACCAGCGAGCCGGCGGCATAGTTGCGCACGATGATTTCGAGCGGGATGATCTCGACTTCCTTGATGAGCTGTTCGCGCATGTTGATGCGGCGCAGGAAGTGAGTCGGAATGCCCAGGCCGTTCAGCTTGGTGAAGACGAATTCGGAAATCCGGTTGTTGAGGACCCCCTTGCCGTCGATGACCTCGTGGCGCGCACCGTTGCCGGCAGTGGCATCGTCCTTGAAATACTGAACCAGAGTGCCCGGCTCGGGACCCTCGAACAGGATCTTGGCCTTGCCCTCGTAGATTTTGCGACGACGGTTCATTGGGAAATCCGGGACCGTTGGAGGAGGGGAGAATTTGGCCGCTTCATGCGCCAGAACCATGCAAAAATGCAAGCTCTTTTGCATACAGGGACCACATGGCTCTCCACTGCGCCGTGCATAAGGTCGCAGCGCCGCGCGGGGCGTTGATTTGGCGGGCCGAACCCCCTATGTCGATTGGCAAGCGCCGGTAAGGCGACAGACACGAGCCAGCGGGAGAGTCGCATGAGCCAGTTCGAGGATCGGCAGAAGGGCCAGGAGGCAAAGTTCGCCTTCGACGCCGAAAAGAAGTTCAAGGCGGAAGCCCGCCGCAACAAGCTGGTCGGCATCTGGGCCGCCGAGCTGATGAGCCTGACGGGCGATGAGGCCAAGGCCTATGCCGCCGAAGTGGTTGCTGCCGATTTCGAGGAAGCGGGCGACGAGGACGTGTTCCGCAAGGTTTCCGCCGATCTCAAGGCCAAGGGCCTGTCCATCGGTGATGATGTGATTCGCCAGAAGATGGCGCAGCTGGTGCAGGTCGCCAACGAGCAGATCGCCGCCGAGGGCTGATCCCCCTCCGCTCGGGAGTTCCAAAGGGCCGGCCTTGCGCCGGCCCTTTTCATTTGGGCGGGGCCAGCCACAGCGCCATGCCGATCGATTCCGGCATGACGGGCTCGAAGCCGAATTTGGCATAGAGGTGCCGGGCATCGCCATCGGCGATGAGACTGATATAGGCGGTGGTGGGGGCATTGGTGCGGATATGGGCGACCAGGGCGGCCATGATCCGCTTGCCCAGCCCCTTGCCCTGATGATCGGGTTCCACGGCAATGTCGACGATCTGGAAGGCCGTGCCGCCATCGCCGATCACGCGGCCCATGCCGACGACATGGTCCTCGTGCCCAATGGTCACGGCGAACCAGGTATTTGGCAGGCCGGCTTCTGCCGCCGCCTGCGTCTTTTCGCTCAGGCCCGCGACGCGGCGCAGCCGGCGGTAGTCGTCCACCGAGGGCGTGCCGACGATCAGCTCATAATCGCTCATCTGAGGCGCTGCATCAGCCGCGTGAACATCAGCAGCCCCTCGGGCCAGGGGCCGTGGCCGGAAGCGACATTGATATGTCCGGCCTCACCAGCCTGGTGAAAGTCCGAGCCCCAGCAGGTGGCGAATTCCACGGCGCGGTCGATGCTGCAGAGCGGGTCATTGGTCGAAGCCACGACCATGGACGGGAAGGGCAGCGGGTCGCGCGGGATTGGCCGGAAGCCGAAGGTCTCCTCCGGCGCTTCGGGGCTGAGCTCGATATCGGGTACCGAAACCAGAAACGCGGCGCGCACATTGTCGGGGAGCTTCGGCGCGGCCTGCGCGAGCGCGATGGTGGCCAAGGAATGGGCCACCAGCACGACCGGGCGCGTGGTCAGGCGGCAGGCCTGGTCGATCGTATCGACCCAGTCATCGAGGTCGGGTTCATGCCAGTCGGCCTGTTCGACAATGGCGGCACTGGCCATGCGCTCGGCCCAGCGCAACTGCCAGTGGCCGGGCCCGGAATTGCCCAGGCCCGGCAGGATGAGGATGTCGCATTCAGATATCTTCATGACTTCTCCTCGCGCTTGCGCCAGAAGGCGGGATAATCGGACATGCCGATATGGCGGTAGAAGCCTTCGACACCGGGCAGGGGCAGGAGGGCGATACCGACGCCTGGTCCCAGCACCTTGGCAGTGGCGTCGAGCAGGGCCTTGCCGATGCCCGAACCCTGTTGGGTTTCGACAACGGCGAGGTCCATGCAATAGGCCACCCAGTGCCAGTCGGTGATGGTGCGGCTCAGCCCGAGCAGCGTACCGTCCTCGGCGCGGGCGGTGACCACGAGGTCGGATTCATCGATCATGGCCTGTACCCGCTCGACATTGCCGAGCGGACGGCTGGCTCCGAGCGTGGTCTGGCCGACACAGGCGATATATTCCTCGGCGGTGAGGCCGGTTTCCTGCGCGTAGGTGATAGCCATCACGCCTCGCCAAACACCCGCTTGAAGATCGTGTCGACATGCTTGAGGTGATAGGCATCGTCAAACATGGCGTCGATTTGCGCATCATCAAGAGTCACTTGCGGATCGTCCTTGAGGTTTTGCGCAAACAGCCCGGCGCGGTCGCCACGATGTTCCCACACCTTCATGGCGTTGCGCTGCACGGCGGCATAGCTCTCCTCGCGGGAATAGCCGGCCTGGGTGAGGGCCAGCAGCATGCGCTGCGAATTATGCAGCCCACCGAGCAGATCGAGATTGCGCCGCATATTCTCAGGATAGACTACCAGCTTGTCGATGACGCCGGTCAGGCGGGCCAGCGCGAAATCCAGCGTGACGGTCGCGTCGGGGCCGATCATGCGCTCCACCGAGGAATGCGAAATATCGCGTTCGTGCCACAACGCCACGTTTTCCAGCGCCGGAGTCACCATGCCGCGCACAAGGCGAGCCAGGCCGGTGAGATTCTCGGTCAACACCGGGTTGCGCTTGTGTGGCATGGCCGAAGAGCCCTTCTGGCCGGGCGAGAAGAACTCCTCGGCTTCGAGTACTTCGGTGCGCTGCAGGTGGCGGATTTCCACGGCGACGCGCTCGATGGAGCTGGCGACGACGCCCAGCGTCGCGAAGAACATGGCGTGGCGATCGCGCGGGATGACCTGGGTCGAGACCGGCTCGATGCTCAGGCCCAGCTTCTCGGCGACATATTCCTCTACCTGCGGATCGATGTTGGCGAAGGAGCCAATGGCGCCTGAGATGGCGGCCGTGGCAATTTCTGCCCGCGCGGCGACGAGGCGAGCCCGGTTGCGGGTGAATTCGGCATAGGCCTCGGCCAGCTTCACTCCGAACGTTGTCGGCTCGGCATGGATGCCGTGGCTGCGGCCGATGGTGATGGTGTTCTTGTGCTCGAAGGCGCGGCGCTTGAGTGCAGCGAGCAGGGCGTCGACGTCGGCGATCAACAGGTCCGCGGCGCGGGCGAGCTGCACCGATAGCGTGGTATCGAGGATATCCGAAGAGGTCATGCCCTGGTGCACGAAACGGGCATCGGGCCCGACGATTTCGGACAGGTGGGTCAGGAAGGCAATGACGTCGTGCTTGGTGGTGCGCTCGATCTCGTCGATGCGGGCAATGTCAAAGCCATAGTTGCCCCTCTCGGCCTTGCGGGCATTCATCGCGTCCCAGATGTTCTGGGCGCTTTCCTTCGGTACGACGCCCAGTTCGGCCAGCTTGGTGGTGGCGTGCGCCTCGATCTCGAACCAGATGGCGAAGCGGGTCTCTGATGACCAGATGCTGACCATTTCGGGGCGGGAGTAGCGCGGAATCATGGGCTTGGGCTTTCCGGTTCAGATTTCGATTCAGGCAAGACGGGTCGAGGCGGCATTGCGGATCGCGGCAATCCGCGGGGCATAGGTGGCGGGGTCGTTACCACCATAAACCGAGGAGCCGGCCACGAACACATTGGCGCCTGCATCGGCGATGGCGCGCGCATTGTCGGCGGTGACACCACCATCGACTTCGAGGTCGATCGGACGATTGCCGATCAGCGCGGCAGCCTGGCGGATTTTGTTCAGACTTTGCGGGATGAAACTCTGTCCACCAAAGCCGGGATTGACCGACATGACCAGCAGCAGGTCGATATCGTCCATGACATTTTCCAGCGCCGAAACCGGCGTTGCCGGGTTGATTGCCACGCCGGCCTTCTTGCCTTCGGCGCGGATGGCCTGCAGCGTGCGGTGCAGATGCGGGCCGGCCTCGGCATGGACGGTGATGGTGTCGGCGCCGGCCTTGGCGAAGGCGGCGATATAGGGATCGACCGGCGCGATCATCAGATGCACGTCGAAGGGCTTGGCGGTGAGCTTGCGCACCGAGGCCATGACCAACGGGCCGAAACTGATATTGGGCACGAAATGCCCGTCCATCACATCGACATGGATGTAGTCCGCACCCGCGGCGGCGATCGCGACAATCTCGTCACCCAGCCGGGCGAAATCGGCCGACAGGATGGAAGGGGCAATGCGGATGGGACGGGTGGTCATGGGGAGGGTACCTCAGTCGCCTATGGGACGAGGCTGCTATAGGGCCGCAACGGGCAGGGGGCAAGCGCTACTGCGGGGAAGCCCGACGCGGCCATCACAAACCGGCGATGCGACACTGGGCGCGTTGCTTTGTATCTCGGACGCGATAGAACCACAGCACAACAGGAGCGTCAGTCTCGTGGAATTCTCTCTGCCATTGGTGTTCGGCGCGGGCGTGCTGAGTTTTCTCAGCCCCTGCGTGCTGCCGCTGGTGCCGCCCTACCTCACCTATATGAGCGGGGCGAGCTTTGACCAGTTGCGCGCCGATGATGCCGGGGCTGCCGTGCTGCAGCGGCGCGTGGCTTTCACTTCGCTGTTCTTCATCCTGGGCTTTGCGGTGGTTTTCGTCACGCTGGGCGCGACCGCCACGGCTTTCGGGCAGGCCTTCCGCCAGGCGCTGCCGATCCTGACGCCTATCGCCGGCGTGCTCATCATCGCCATGGGCCTGCATTTCCTCGGCGTCTATCGCATCGGCCTGCTCGACCGGCAGTTGCGCCATCAGGGACCGGGCGTGGCCAGCGGGCCGCTGGGCGGCTTCCTGCTGGGTCTCGCCTTCGCCATCGGCTGGACGCCCTGTATCGGACCGGTGCTGGCCGCCGTGCTGTCGGTTGCCGCCAGCCGTGACACCGCGTGGGAAGGGGCAGGGCTGCTCGGGCTCTATTCGCTGGGGCTGGGTGTGCCTTTTTTCCTCGCCGGCATTGCGATCGGGCCGTTCCTGACCTTCTTCCAGGGGTTCAAGAAGCACCTGCATACCGTCGAGCGCGTCATGGGCGGGCTGCTGGTGCTGACCGGGGTGCTGTTCCTGACCGGCAATTTCACCCGGCTGTCCTACTGGTTCCTGGAGACTTTCCCCGTCCTGGCGACTTTCGGCTAGCGGTAAGCCGACCTTAACCGTCAAACGTTTTTTGCATCGCACGAGCATTTGCGCGTGAGATGTTGAACTTGGATTTACTTCGCCTGAGGCAGAGTGCGGGTCGAAGGAGTACTCATGCCTGCCTTTGAAACCATGTCGCCATTGTTGGCCAGGATTGTCGTCGGCGCCGAGCCGCTGGCCGGCCACGCATTTGGCGAGATTACCGCCGAGGTCAGCGACGACCTCGAGGCGGTGGAGGCGATCTGGCGGCGCCTGCAGGCGGGCGGCATTGAGTCGCCCGGCCAGAACTTCGATTTCATCCACGCCTGGCTGCAGCATCACGGCATCGCGCGGGAGGATCAGCGCTATGTCGTCGGTTGCGTCGATGGCGAGGCGGTGGCGCTGCTGCCGCTGCACCGCAAGCGCGTCAATGGCGTGTCGGCCTTTACCTGGTTCCCGGGCGCCAATGTCGGCTGTTATGCGCCGGTTTCCAACTACGGACGCCTTGCCGCGCTCGATCCGGAAGAGCGCTGCATGCTGTGGAAGGCCATGTTCAGCCGGCTCGACGGCGCCGACATGGTCTATCTGCACTCGATCCCGGCCGAGGTCGGCGGGCATCGCGGCCTGTTCGACGAATTGGGCGCGACCCTGGAAGTCGAGACGCTCTATCGTTCGGAATATGCCAGTTGGGATGAGTGCGACCGCCTGCAGCGCAGCAAGTCGCGCCGCAAGCATGATCGGCAGCAGGGCGACCGGCTCAATGCCATGGGCGCGGTGAGCTTCGAGGAAGTGCGTAATGGTGGCGACACGACCTGCGCGATCGAAACCATGTTCATCCAGCGCTCGGCCCGGTTCCGCGCCATGGGTATTCGCGACACCTTTGTCCGTGACCGGCTGATTGGCTTTTACCACGACCTGGCCAAGCCCGATTCCGGCGTCGATGTTCGCCTGCATATCCTGCGGCTGGACGGGGAGATCGTCGCGGTGCGCTACAATGTGGTCCACAATGACCGCATGTTCTGCCTCATCTCTTCGATGAGCGACGATCCGGCCATCCAGCATGGCTCGCCCGGCAAACAGTGCCTGTTGCGAGTGATGCAGACCGTATTCGATGAGGGTATCCGCGTGTTCGACATGGGCAGCGGCTTTACCGACGAGAAGCGGCATTGGTGCAATAGGCAGGTGCCGCTGCGCCAGCACTATTTCGGCCTGACCCCGCAGGGCGCGGTGATCGTCAAGGCGCATCGGCTGTTCCAGAAGGCGCGGGCAGCCGTCAAGGCCAATCCGCAGCTCAAGGCGGCCGTGCGCTCGCTGCACCAGTTGCTTGACCGGGCGCGTCCCGTCCCGGCCGACAAGTTAGAGTAGCTTGAGGCCGCGCAGCGAGGCGTGGCCGGATTTCCCGATGATGATGTGGTCGTGCAGGGTTATCCCGAGCGGCTTGGCGATATCCGATATTTCGCGCGTCATCCGCACATCGGCCGATGACGGCGAGGGGTCGCCGGACGGGTGGTTATGCACCAGGATCAGCGCCGTGGCCGAAAGCTCCAGCGTGCGCCTGATGACCTCGCGCGGATAGACCGGCGTATGGTCGACCGTGCCGGTCTGCTGCACCTCGTCGGCAATGAGCCGGTTCTTCTTGTCGAGGAACAGGATGCGGAACTGCTCAATGGACTCGAACGCCATCTGGCTGCGGCAATAGTCGATCAACTGGTTCCATGACCCCAGGATCGGCTGCTCGCTATCGATGCGGTCGCGCCCGAACCGCGCGGCAACAGCCTGGATAACCTTGATATGGGCGACCGAGGTGGGGCCTAGGCCCTCGACCTTTTCCAGCCGCGCCTGGCTGGCATTGAACACGCCGGAAAAGGAGCCGAATTCGCGCAGCAGCGCCTTGGCCAGGGCCTTGGTATCGCGGCGGGGGATGGCCAGTTGCAGGGCCAGTTCGAGCAGTTCGTAATCCTCCAGCGCGTCGCCGCCGACCTTGAGGAAGCGTTCGCGCACGCGCTGGCGATGGCCGGCATGGTCGTCGGCTCCGGGGCGATTGCCGGAACGGCTATCGTCTCCGCCAGGCGCCGGATAGCTGGCTTCGGCGAGTTCGTCGCGCCGATCCTTGCTCATGCTGCCCGCGCAGCCATGGGGTTGAACAGCCCGCCGGGCGACAGCGTGAAGATTTCGCAGCCCGTCTCGGTAATGCCGATGGAATGCTCGCACTGCGCCGAGAGCGTCCGGTCGCGTGTCACGGCGGTCCAGCCGTCGGACAGGATTTTCACGTGCGGGCGGCCGAGATTGATCATCGGCTCGATGGTGAAGATCATGCCCGGCTTGAGCGGCACACCCGTTCCGGGCGTACCGAAATGGAGGATATTGGGCTCGTCGTGGAACAGCTTGCCCAGCCCGTGCCCGACGAAATCGCGCACCACGCTCATGCGCTCGCCCTCGGCGACGGCCTGGATGGCGGCGCCGATATCGCCGGTCGTATTGCCCGGTTTCGCCGCGGCAACGCCGGCTTCCAGGCTCGCATAGGTGATCTCGATCAGCCGCTCGGCCTTCCGCGAAATCTCGCCGACCGGGTACATGCGGCTGGAATCGCCATGCCAGCCATCCACCACGAGCGTCAGGTCGATATTGACGATATCGCCGTCGCGCAGCGGCCGCTCGTCGGGGATGCCGTGGCAGACGACATGGTTGATCGAGGTGCAGAGCGAGTGCCGGTAGCCCTTGTAGAAAATGGTCGCCGGCACGGCGCCATGGTCGCGGGCGAATTCATAGGCCACCCTGTCGATGGTGGAAGTGGGCACGCCCGCCTCAACATATTCGGTCAGGATGTCCAGCGCCTGGGCCGTCAGCGCCCCGGCCCTGCGCATGCCTTCGAAGCCCTCGCTGCCATGCAGCGGAATGACGCCCGGCGTGCGGCGGGCTTTGGCGGGGGCTTCGACGAAGGTAACCATGAGGGACTCCACAACTGGGGCCAAATTAGTCGCTTGATCCTGACATTGGAAGGGCAGCGCGCTCGCTTGACGGCACTATCGCGCAAGGGCATTGCTGGCGGGCAGCAAGCCACGGACCAAACCATGTCAGACAGCGTTACCGCCGGCCTCCTTGTCATCGGCGACGAAATCCTTTCGGGCCGCACCAAGGACGTCAATATCGGCGCCACCGCCGATTTCTGCACCGATCTCGGCATCGAGCTCAAGGAAGTGCGCGTGGTGAGCGACGAGACCGACGACATTGTCGAGGCCGTCAATGCTCTGCGCGCCCGCTATACCTATGTCTTCACGACGGGCGGCATCGGTCCGACCCATGACGACATCACCGCCGATGCCATCGCCAAGGCCTTCGGCGTGGCCCTGCCGATCAACCCCGAAGCGCGCGCCATGCTCGAAGCGCGCTGGCAGCAAACTGGCACCGAGGTCAACGAGGCCCGGTTGCGGATGGCGCGCATTCCCGAAGGCGCTTCGCTCATCGTCAATTCCGTCAGCGCCGCGCCGGGCTTTCGCATCGGCAATGTGCATGTCATGGCCGGCGTGCCCGTCATCATGCGCGCCATGCTCGAAGCCTTGGTGCCCACGCTCAAGGGTGGGCGCAAGGTGCTGTCGGTTACCGTCAAGGCGGCGGTGGGCGAGGGGACTTTGGGTGGACCGCTCGGCGCTCTGCAAGAGCAATACCCGGATGTGAAGATGGGCTCCTACCCGCAGATGGGCAAGGACAGGGTGATGACCGAACTGGTCCTCCGCTCCGCCGACCCCGCCCGGCTGGAGGAAGCCGCCGGCAAGGTGCGCGAAATGGTCACCGAGGCGCATCGCAAGGCCGGCGTCGCCTTGCCGGACGAACCCTATTGACTGGGCATAATCGCGCTGGGTGATTGGCGCAGTCGCCGTGGTTTGCTAAGCACGACGCTTCCCATTCATCCCGGCGCCGGGCAGCGCCGGCGCAGGAGCCCGAGCCGTGAGCAATCCCAACCAGAAGTCGTTCCCCGTCACCTGGGACCAGTTCCACCGCGACAGCCGGGCACTGGCCTGGCGGCTGACCGGCCTGGGCACGTTCGACGCCGTCGTCGCCATCGCCCGCGGGGGCCTCGTGCCCGCCGCCATCGTGGCGCGCGAGCTCAATATCCGCACGGTCGAGACGGTGGCTGTCAAGAGCTACGACCACCAGAACCAGGGCGGCATCCAGGTCCTCAAGCAGATCAGCCAGCCCGTGCTGGATATCGGCCGCAATGGCGGCAAGGTGCTGATCGTCGACGACCTGGTGGACACCGGCTCCACCGCCCGCGTCGTCCGCGAAATGCTCCCCGGCGCGCATTTCGCCACCGTCTACGCCAAGCCCAAGGGGCGCGAGCTAGTCGATACCTTCATCACCGAAGTCAGCCAGGACACCTGGATTTTCTTCCCATGGGATCTGGACGTGGCGTACGTGGCGCCGATTAGCGGCGGGACGGACTGAGGTCCGGCCGACTTATCCCCACCCGACAAGGCCGTGAGACCCTGCATCAGACTTAGATCTGGAGCAGGGCATGGGACGGCTACCAAAAGACCTTGAAGAAAAGCGGCAGCACCTGGAAAGCGCGGCTCGCTGTGGTGCATTTGAAAGCTACATCCGCCACGGTCGTGTGCCCGAGGCGTATGAGCGCATTGCCGCGCTGGTGAACGAGGCAAAGCGCCTCGGCGGGGAAGTATCGACCGAGGTTCCCATTGCCGGGGCTCCACAAGGCCGGCCGACGACGCACTATGTTTGGCGCACGTTCGGCGACGACCGCGTCCGTAGTTCGCACGCCGCCCGCGATGGCCAGGTTTTCTCTTGGACCAACCCACCGGAGCATGGCCATCCTGGCAGCGAGCCAAACTGCCGTTGCTGGCCGGAGCCGTACTATGGCCACCCGGCTGTGCCGGACGTCTTGTTAAGGCTGACTCCCAATAGTCGAATTGGCACCCAGCAGGATTCTTGGACCAAGATCGACATACTGACGCGACCAGACGGCAGTATTGCCAAGTCAGTCTTTTTTCAACGCGATGGAACTCGGATCTCTTCATCGTTTGCGGGAAGGGAGATCAGCCATGTGATTAGCGCTCCGCGTCGACGGCTGGTGCGCGTGGAGAAGCGAAAAGGCGTAACCTCAAGCTATATCGGCGGTGAGACGGCGCCTTTGGTGCATGGGGGGTGGGCTGCCGACGGAACTAGGCCGCGGTCTTCGTTGCTCGCCCAGCGCGGCCCATTCTGGCCGGATCACATGATCTACGCCGATCCCGGTGGGGGACCACAATCCGGAGGCGATGCCGCTGCAATTTTAGCGTTGGGCGCACTCACTCGGGCGCTCATAGACCTGTACAACCGGACGACGGCCGACCCGGCCAGTGCGGGAGCCGGCACAAAAGATGTTCCCATTATCGCCTTTAAGGCTTGGGAGGCGCGGGCTGTAGAGCCGGGGCAACAGCCATCGCCCATACCGGTCATGGTGGATTCGCTGAGCGAGGAGCAGCTCCGTCAGACCTGTTGGTTCCTTCCGGACGTCCAGCAATGGACGGACACGGCAGCATTGCTGCTGGCGCCGCGGCGCCCCGAAATGAACGCCGCCAATTGGGGCAGTTTGGTGCATAAGATGATCAAGGACACGATTGATGCGATTAAGGAACAGATGCCGTTGGCATATGAGAACATCTATGCAGAACTGTCGCTAGACGAAGATGGCAGTGAATATACGCGGTACGGTCAAAAAGGTTCGGTGCGTGTTGATGTTCTAGAGGACCGGATACGAGAAGCGGGCGTAGTCTGCGCGTACGATGTAAAGACGGGCCAGCGCGGTCTGACCATGAACCGTGTTCAGAAAATTGCCGAGATCGTCGCGAGAAAATACGGCGCGGTCGTATTTTTCATTATTGAGGTTCGGCCAACGAATGACCACGCAAGCTGAAATTCGGAGGTGGCTGAGTCCGCTGCTAGCGAGTCGATCTGACGTAATCTTTCGGGAAAGGTCTCTTTGGCTGAAGCCCGCAGCTCACGTTTGTAGGTCCATTTTCTTCGAGGGATCGTCTGATAGAACTGACCCCCGGCCGAGATGGTATTTTACCCTGCCTTTTACGCCATTTGGACTTCCACCCAAGATATGGTCGGCACAGATAATGGTTGGCCGATCGACGGACACGGACTTCGCGCAGCGCGTTTTCGGTGAGTTCACCGACGCAATCGACAACTGCCTCAAGCCGATTTCTTCAATCGAGGCTTTCTACCAGATGACGCTGGAGGATCAGCGGATAGCCACGGGAGCCGGTTGGTGGCAACTATCCAAATACCCGCCCTATCACGCCTGTGTCCTTGCTGCCTTGGGGCGCCTCGGTGAGGCGCTGAGGGTCGCTGAAGCGCACACGGCGCAAATCCCGCAATGGGAAAAAGCGCTTGGTGATGCGGAGGCGATTTCGACGTTGGGTCCCAACGGCAGTGGTACCAAGTCCGCCGCCAACTACGCGCGCAGAGGACTTTCGCCACTGCTGGAATTGCAGCGCCTAGTCGTATTGGCGAGAGTAGGCGATCGGCAGGGCGTCGCGTCGTTGCTTCATGAATGGGAACGGCGGAAGGTCAGGCGCTGGGAGATAGAGGACATCTGGGAATCTACGCCGTTCCCTGTCGAGCTCGATGCTGGCGCCGCGTAAAAACTTATCCCCACCCCCGTAATCCTCCCGCATACTCCTGTCCGTCCCCGCCAACACGCGGCCCCGACGCAGGGCCGGGCGGGGAGACCGTGGGACGGGGGCGCCTGTCCAGCGAGGGGGAATACGGCAGCCGGGCCTGCAAGATTGGTACCGCCTGAACCATACCTCGCAAAAAGCGGCTCGTGATGGGCGGCCCTTGGTCCGTTCTATGTCGACAGTTCTTA
>CBIGSA010000086.1:0-12447 GCA_966192215.1 uncultured Devosia sp.
AACCCGCGCGGCCAGACGACACCACACCCTGAACCCCACCGGATATCATGCTCGATCCCCTCATTCTCCTGGCGCTTGCCGCCGTCGGCATGCTGGCCGGCTTTGTCGATGCCATAGCCGGCGGCGGCGGCATGATCGCGCTGCCCGCTCTGCTCTCGGCCGGCCTGCCACCGGTCTCGGCCCTGGCCACCAACAAGCTGCAATCGGTCTTCGGCACCGGCATGGCGGCGCTGACCTATTGGCGGCGCGGCTTCGTCTCGCTCAAGGCGCTGGTTCCCGCCATTGCCCTGACCTATGCCGGCAGCCTGGTCGGCGCGCTCGTCGTCAAGCAGATCGATATCAGCCTGCTCGATGTCGCCGTGCCGGTGGCGCTGATCGGCATTGCGCTCTACTTCCTCTTTGCGCCCAATCTCTCCGATGCCGACAAGGCTGCGCGCCTGCCCTTCGGCCTCTTCGTGCCGGTCATGGGCATGCTTATCGGCTTCTACGATGGCGTGTTCGGGCCAGGCACTGGCTCCTTCCTCACCATCGGTTTCGTCATGCTGTTCGGCCTGGGCCTCACCCGCGCCTCGGGCAATACCAAGATCCTCAACCTCACCTCGAACCTGGCCGCGCTGACCATCTTCATCCCGGCCGGTGATGTGGTCTGGCCGGCCGCCATCGCCATGGCAGCCGGGCAGGTTGCCGGCGGCTATATCGGCGCGCGCACTGGCATCCGCTACGGCGCGAAGGTCATCCGCCCGCTGGTCGTGGTCGTCTCGATTGCGCTAGCGCTGCGGCTGCTGTTCTGGTCCTAGAGCGCTGAGCCGAACGCGGCTTCGATAGCCCGCTGCGTGGCCGGGCCGAAGCTGCCATCGATCGTGCCAGTGTAGAAGCCGTCGCGCTTGAGCATTTCCTGGATAGCCCGGCGATAGTTCGGCGACGTATCAGCGTTGCGGATATCCTTGAACTCATCCAGCGCGATCTGCAATCCGTTGGTCAGCGCCAGATAGGCCAGTTCGGCGGCCTTCTGCGTATCCTTGCCGATGCCGTCGCCGTAAAGGTAGCGCAGCGATAGCGACCAGTGTCCATTGGCATCGCCATTGTCAGACGCCTTCTGGTACCAGGCCGTCGCTTCCTCGGCATCCTTGGCCACGCCATTGCCCGCCAGATACATGTCGCCCAGCGCATACATGGCATAGGCATAGCCATTGTCGGCGGCCATGCGGAACCAGTAGAGCGCCTCGGCATAGTTCTGCGCCACGCCGTCGCCGACATTATACATGCTGCCGACATTGCTCTGCCCGGCCGGCAATCCCGCCTCGGCGGCCTTGAGGTACCAGTCGAACGCCTTCTTGTAGTCCTGCGCGACGAACTCGCCGCGGTCATACATCAGCGCCACGCGGTTCATCGCATAGGCATCGCCGGCTCCGGCCGCGAGCGAATACATCTCGAAGGCATATTCATAGTCCGGATCTTCCCCTTCGGGCACGAAATAGGCGGCATCCGCCTCGTCGAGAATCTCTTCGAGATCATTGGGGTCAGTGGGGTCCAGCGTATCGTCCTGCTGGGTGGTCTGGGGCGCCGTGCCCTTGGTCTTGGTCTTCTGCGCAAAGGCATCGCCTGTGGCCGCCAGATTCAGCGCCAGTAACAGAACCGCAGCCAGAACAACACGCATGGACATCTTCACCCCCTCTACTCTTCGGTCACGGGAAAATGAAACTTCGGCAGGTTGCTGTCAAATGCCGTGAAGCGCATCCCCCATTGGGGGGCGGCGAAGTGCCCGGGCAAAGAAAAAGGCGCGGTGTCTCCACCGCGCCTTCCACAAAGTTCGTGACTGGGAAGAAACGAACCTCGAAGCCTGTCGTATGGACTAGAAGTCCATGCCGCCCATGCCGCCCATGCCGCCGCCGCCCGGCATTGCCGGAGCAGCTTCCTTCGGGGCCTCGACGATCAGGGCCTCGGTGGTGATGAGCAGCGAAGCAACCGAAGCGGCGTCCTGCAGGGCGGTGCGAACCACCTTCACCGGGTCGATGACGCCGAGCGAAACCAGGTCGCCATATTCGCCGGTCGCGGCGTTGTAGCCGAAGGTCTTCGAGTTGTTCTCGAGGATCTTGCCGACAACGACCGAGCCTTCGGCACCGGCATTGTTGGCGATCTGGCGCACCGGCTCCTGGAGCGCGCGGCGCACGATGGCGATACCGGCGTCCTGGTCGGCATTGGCGCCCTTGACGGTGATCGCATGCGAAGCGCGCAGCAGGGCGACGCCGCCGCCCGGGACGATGCCTTCTTCAACGGCAGCGCGGGTCGCGTTCAGCGCGTCATCGACGCGATCCTTGCGCTCCTTGACTTCGACTTCGGTCGAGCCGCCGACCTTGATCACGGCAACGCCACCAGCCAGCTTGGCCAGGCGTTCCTGCAGCTTCTCGCGGTCGTAGTCCGAGGTGGTTTCCTCGATCTGCGCCTTGATCTGGCCAACGCGGCCCTGGATGTCGTCCTGAGTGCCGGCACCGTCGACGATCGTGGTGTTTTCCTTGGTGATCTCGACGCGCTTGGCGGTGCCCAGCATGTCCATGGTCACGTTTTCGAGCTTGATGCCCAGGTCTTCGGAAATCACTTGGCCACCGGTCAGGATGGCGATGTCTTCCAGCATGGCCTTGCGGCGGTCACCAAAGCCCGGGGCCTTGACGGCAGCGACCTTGAGGCCGGCGCGCAGGCGGTTGACGACCAGGGTCGGCAGGGCTTCGCCATCGACGTCTTCGGCGATGATCAGCAGCGGGCGCTGCGACTGCACGACGGCTTCCAGCAGCGGCAGCAGCGACTGCAGGTTGGAGAGCTTCTTCTCGTGCAGCAGGATAACCGGGTCCTCGAGGGTGGCGGTCATCTTCTCGGCATTGGTGACGAAGTAGGGGCTGAGGTAGCCGCGGTCGAACTGCATGCCTTCAACGACGTCGAGTTCGGTCTCGGCGGTCTTGGCTTCTTCGACGGTGATGACACCCTCGTTGCCGACCTTCTGCATCGCCTCGGCGATCATCTCGCCGATCGAGGCTTCGCCATTGGCCGAAATAGTGCCGACCTGGGCAACTTCGGACGACGACTTGATCTTCGCGGAAGCGGACTTCAGCGAGGCAACGACTTCTTCCACGGCCAGGTCGATACCGCGCTTGAGGTCCATCGGGTTGAAGCCGGCGGCGACGGCCTTGACGCCTTCGACGACGATGGCCTGGCCGAGAACGGTGGCGGTGGTGGTGCCGTCACCGGCAATGTCGTTGGTCTTGGAAGCGACCGAACGCAGGAGCTGAGCGCCCAGGTTCTCGAACTTGTCTTCCAGTTCGATTTCCTTGGCGACGGTCACGCCGTCCTTGGTGATGCGCGGGGCACCGAACGATTTTTCGATGACGACGTTGCGGCCCTTGGGGCCGAGGGTCACCTTCACCGCATTGGCGAGGATGTTGACGCCGCGCAGCATCTTGTCGCGGGCATCGGTAGAGAACTTGACTTCTTTGGCGGCCATGTGAGGCGCTCCTTCAGAATAGGGTTGAAACGACGAAAGGGCAGAGCAGGCTTAGGCCTCGATCACGCCCATGATGTCGGATTCCTTCATGATCAGCAGGTCTTCGCCGTTGAGCTTGACCTCAGTGCCGCTCCACTTGCCGAACAGCACGCGGTCGCCGGCCTTGACGTCAGGGGCAATGATCTTGCCGCTGTCGTCACGGGCGCCGGGGCCCACGGAGACGATCACGCCCTCGGAGGGCTTTTCCTTAGCGGTGTCGGGGATGATGATCCCGCCTTTGGTCTTTTCTTCGCTGTCGAGGCGACGGACGACCACGCGGTCGTGCAGAGGACGGAAGCCCATTTTTTGCTCCTATGGCAGCATTTTCGAATGCAATCTTGGCACTGTTAGCACTCATCAGTGTAGAGTGCTAACAGGGTGACGGGGATATATGGCTGGCCCCATGACGAGTCAAGGTCGCGTGAACCGGCTTTCTTCTCGCGCGTTGAACACCTTGGTTTCACTTCGCTACATGGCAGGACATCATGACGCGTCAATGTCTGGACAAGGATATCAAGATCAGACCGGCCAAAGGCCGGGTCCACGTATTGTTCGACGATGCCGAGATCGGCAGCTCCCTCAATGCGCTCGAACTGGACGAGCCCGGCGCGCCTCTGCGCATCTATCTGCCGCGCGCCGATGTACGTGAGGATGTGCTGGAGCGCTCCGAAACCCGCACCACCTGCCCCTACAAGGGCGAGGCGCATTACTACAATCTCAAGACTCTCACCGCCGATGGTCCCGACCAGGTCTGGTACTATCCCGATCCGTGTCCCCTGGTCGAACCCATCCGCGACTACTTGGCATTCTGGGGCGATCGCATCGAATATCGCTATTCGGAAGTGTAGTGCCGCGCGGCACTTTCCCCCTTCCCCCGGCCGCAAACCTCCGGCATAAGGCCAGCATGACCCAGGATAATTCGCTTCAGATCAAGCTGCGCCTCAAGGGCGGCAGCGGCCCCAACGCCAACTGGCATTGGGAAATCCATGATGCCGCCGGCAAGGTGGTGAAGTCCGGCTCGGCAGTCGGCCCCGAGCACAAGGCGTTCGCCACCGCGCGCATCGCCAAGGAAAAGCTGGAGCAATCCTCCAGCCGCTGATCCCGGCTGCACCACGAGACACCAGTGACCGCTCCTGCAAGAGATGCCGCCGTCGGCCCCGTATATCGGGGCGGGCCCCTGCGTGGCGTCACGCTCAAGGTCGCGTCGGTCTGCTGTTTCGTCGTCATGGCCACCTTGCTCAAGGCGACCGGAACCATTCCCACCGGTGAACTGGTCTTCTTCCGTTGTTTCTTCGCCATCCTGCCGGTTGTCGCCTGGCTAGTCTGGCGCGGCCAGTTGCGCACGGCGCTCCATACAAGCAACCCCATGGGGCATGTTGTGCGCTCGTTGATCGGCGCCTCTTCCATGGCCTTGGGCTTTTTCGCCCTCACGCGCCTGCCGCTGCCCGAGGCGACGGCGCTTGGCTATGCCGCGCCGCTCCTGATCGTCGTCTTCAGTGCGCTGCTGCTCAAGGAAAGCGTCCATGTCTTCCGCTGGACGGCGGTCCTGCTGGGTCTGTGCGGGGTGCTCATCATCCTCTGGCCACGACTGACCCTGCTTTCCGGCGGCCAGGCGCTCGGCAATAGCGAAGCGCTTGGTGCCATCGCCGCTTTCGGCGGCGCCGTGCTCTCCGCCTTCGCCATGATGCAGGTGCGCAAGCTGACGCGCACCGAGCGCACCGAGGCCATCGTCGTCTATTTCTTCATCAGCGCCAGCATTCTGTCGCTGGCGACCATTCCCTTCGGCTGGGCCATGCCCACGGCCGAACAGGCGGCGCTGCTGGTCGGCGCCGGCTTTTTCGGCGGCATCGGCCAGCTCCTGCTGACCTCGTGCTACCGCTATGCGGACATGTCGGTCATCGCCCCGTTCGAATATGTCTCGCTGCTGCTCACGCTCGTCATCGGCTTCCTGGTCTTCGGCGACGTGCCGACCCTGGCCATGGTCATGGGCGCGGCCATCATCGTTGCGTCGGGCATCGCCGTGATCCTGCGCGAGCACTATCTGGGCCTGGACCGCGTCAAGGCACGCGAAGCCAATACGCCGTAGGGCGTGGCACTTAGCTGGCCGCCGCCATCTCCGCCCAACCCTGCCGCTTGCGATAGATGGTGGACGGGCTGATCTCCAGCGCCGCCGCGGCCAGCGAGACATTGCCACCAAAGCTGGCAATGGCATCTTCGATGATGCGCTGTTCCTGCTGCCACATGGGCAGCACGGCCGGCCGCTTCTCGATCCGGGCCGGCGCTTCCGCAGGCGTCATCAGGCCCCGCGATTCGATATCGGCGGCAGCGAGCATGGGCATGGTTATGTCCCCGCCATCGCTCATCACCACCAGCCGCCGCACCAGGTTCTGCAATTGCCTCACATTGCCCGGCCACTCGGCCGAGGTCAGCAGGCTGGCGACCTCGGCGGTAAAGCCACCGAATGTCTTGTGCTCCTCGGCGGCATAGCGCGCCAGGAAATGCCGGGCCAGCACCATGATATCGCTCGGCCGCTGCCGCAGGGGCGGCAGGTGGATCGGCAGCACATGCAGCCGGTAGAACAGGTCCTCGCGGAACTTCTTTTCGGTGATGAGCTGCATCGGATTTCGGTTGGTGGCGCAGATCACGCGCACATCCACGTGCCGCACGCCCGATTCGCCCACCCGGCTCAGCGTGCCGGTCTGCAGGAACCGCAGCAGCTTGCTCTGCAACGACAGATCCATTTCCCCGATTTCGTCGAGGAACAGCGTGCCGCCATCGGCCAGCTCGGCCGCGCCCTTGCGGTCATCATGCGCGCCGGTAAAGGCGCCGCGCGCCACGCCGAACAATTCGCTTTCCATCAGGTCGCGCGGAATGGCGGCGCAGTTGATCGCCACCATGCGCTTGCCTCGTCGCGGCCCCTGTTCATGCAGGGCCTCGGCGCAGACATCCTTGCCTGTGCCGCTTTCCCCGGTGATGAAGACCGGCGCCGACGAGGCGGCGACACGCCCGATCTGCTCATAGACGAACTGCATGGCGCTCGACGCGCCGATGAAGCCGGCATAGTCCGTGCGGCCCTCGGCCTGCGTTTCCAGGCTCAGCGCGCGGCCCTTGCCGTGCCTCTGCGCCAGTTCGCCGATGCGGGCAGCCATGGCCGGCCCATTGAGCGGCTTGACCACATAGTCATGTGCCCCGGCGCGCATCGCACCCACCGCCGCCGAAACTGAAGCCCCGTCCGAAACGGCCACGAACAGCGCGCCGTCGCCGAGCCGCACCAGGCGCGCCACGGCGTCGTCGCTGCGCTCGCTGAGGTCGCGCAGGCTGGAAAGGTCGGCCAATACGATGTCGAAACCGGTCTCGCGCAGCAGCTCGGCCGCCTGCCTTCCACCCGCGGCCTTGGCGATGCGCATGTTCGCGCCCAGGCTCTGGCTCAGCGTTTCCGCCACCAGTCGGGCATGCGGCTCATCCCCTTCGACCAGCAACAGCCGTCCATGCGGCTCGCCATCGCCTCGGTTATGCATCGCCATGCGGCGCGGTCCTCGCTTGCCAATTCGTCATCATGCCTCTTGCGGGCACTGTTTCAATTGTTCCCCAACAGGGTAAACAAAGCGTTCCGGCCATTTGCATTTTGCTCAATTGCGACCGACTTGCCGCTTGATCGTGCCGCGCTCTGCCTATTAAGTCTGCGCCATGCAAAGGAACACCGTTGACGATGGCATCGGGCCCATGGCGCGCGGCTTCGCCCAGTCCGGCGTGCGCATCGCCAATGAACGCGCGGTGATGACGCTGATCGGCCTCAATCCCGGCGTTTCCAACGCCGAGCTTGCCCGGCTGACCGGCCTTGGCCCGCAGACCACTTCCCGAATCGTCACCGATCTGGAAGCGCGCGAACTTGTGCTGCGCGGCGAGGTGTTACGCGGCCGCCGGGGCCAGCCGGCCACTCCGCTTTTCCTCAATCCCGACGGCGCCTTCGCCATTGGCATCGAGATCGGCTGGCGCCATTTCGAAGTGTTGCTCTTCGGCATGGGCGGCGCCACCCTGGCCAGTATCCGCCGCGCCTATGCCTGGCCCGATTTCCGCACCGTCTTCGCTGCCGTCGCCGCCGAGGTCGCTACCCTCCGCGCTGGCATGACCGAGATGCAGGCGAGCCGGCTGGCCGGTATCGGCCTTGCCAGCCCCTCCCATATCGAGCGCCATCTGGCTCGCGTCGGCGCTCCGGCCGAGCAGGTGGAGCTGTGGCGCGGCGTCGATCTCGCGGCCGAAATGGGCCGTGTTCTCGGCGAGCCGGTCGCCTGGTTCAACGATGGCAATGCCGCCTGCTGGGCCGAATTCATTGCCCGTCCGGCGCCGCGGCCGCTGGCTCTGGCCTATTTCCAGGTGGGCACGCTGGTAGGCGCCGGCATCGCCATTGATGGTCTGCTGTGGGAAGGCCGCACCGGCAACGCCGCCAATCTGGGCGCTATCCTGGTGCCCGATGCGGCGGGTGCTCCCAATTATGTCCACACCATCGCCTCCATTCTGGCCCTGCAGCAGCGCCTGGAGGCGCAGGGCGGTGCGCTGCCGCCCGGCGAGCCCGCGACCTGGGACTGGGCAGCGCTGGGGCCGCAGGTTGATATCTGGCTCGACGATGCGGGCAGGGCGCTGGCCAATGCCGTGCTCAACACCCGGGCCGTGATGGAGCTGGACGTGGCCGTCATCGACGGAATCATGCCCCGTCCCCTGGTGCAGCGCCTGCTCGAACGGGTCGAGCATCACCTCGCGGCCATGCCCTGTTTCGGAGCCGATCGGCCCGAAGTGGTTATGGGGCGCATGGGCGGCGCTGCGGCGGCCACGGGCGCCGCGCAATTGCTGCTCTTCCACTGCTTCTTCTCGCGCGCGTGGAACATTTTCGCCACCTGACCCTGCATTAGCCTTGGGAGAGCCATGGCACGGCGCTTTTGCACCCCCTTGCGCGATGCTATGAGGGGAGGGCCGAATCCCGGCGCCAGAAAGGGTTCGAGGTCCCGCCCGTGCAGGCATTGGTCTACACGTTCATTGCCATTGCTGCTGCCGCCGTTGGCGCAGCGGCCTATTTCGGCCTGACCTTCACCCCCGCTGAAGCCATTCTGACTGCAGTCGTCTTCGGCTGTGTCTGCGTCGTGCTGCTCGAGCGCACCCTGCGCCAGCGCGCCGAAAACCGGCTCGAAAAGGCCATCGAGGATCTTTCCCGCCTGCTCGCCACCGATGCCCAGGCCGGCGCCGTGCTCGGCCAGCGCATCAATGCCATGGCAGACATCAACGCGGATTCGCGCCTTGAAGGCGTCGAGGCCGACATTTCCGTCCTGGGTACCGTCATCCGCCAGGTCGCCGAGGCCGTGGCCGAGATGGAAGACCGGGTTCCCAAGGCAGCCGGCCGCGAACGCATGATTGCGGCCCCGGCTCCACAGCCCGTGGCGCGCGAACCCGAGCCCACCATTCCGCTCGAATTGCTGCGCCAGGCCATTGCCGAAAACCGGCTGATCTATCACATCCAGCCCATCGTCACGCTGCCCCAGCGCCGCCCGCAGGGCTACGATCTCGTGCCGCGCCTCATGCTCGAAGATGGCGACCTTGCCGACCGGGGCGATTTTCTGCCTCGCCGCGGCGGCGAGGATGTGCTGCGCCAGATCGAGGGGGCGGGGCTGGTGGAAGCCATCACCATCTGCCGCCGCTCCCGCACCGGCGGCCAGCCGGTCACGCTCTATATTCCGCTGTCGCGCGCCACGCTGGGCGATTCGGTTGCTTCCGAGCAGCTCATCGTTTCGCTCGAAGCCAATCGCGCCATCGCGCCAGGCCTGATCTTCGTCATCAGCGAGGCTGACTGGCGCTCGCTCACCACGGGCGAGCGCGCCATTGCTGATGCCGTGGCCCGCAAAGGCGCTGGCTTTTCCATCGCCAATGTCAAATCCCTGCGCGTCGATATTGCCGAGCTGGCCGCCCAGGGCGTGCGCTCGCTGCGCATCGACGCCGCACGCTTCATCGAGGAACCCGAAGTCTTCACCGACTTCCACGCCTCCGACATTGCCAATTACGTTGCCCGCTTCGAGGTCCGCCTGCTGGGCACCGGCATTACCAGCGAAAGCCAGATCATCGAATTGCTCGAAGATGGCATCACCCTGGTGCAGGGCCCCTATATCGCCGCGCCCGGCCCCGTCCGCCCCGACCTGATGATGGAACCGGCCCGCCAGACGCCGCAACTGCGCCGGGTGGAAATGTAGGCGGCCACGATATCAGGTGGCGGATGCGGACATGATACCAACGCACATGTCCGTTTCCCCTTGATCCGGCCCCCCAAGCTGCGACATAGAACGCCCATCCTGTTCGCATCGGAATTGCGCGATGACCAGTCCCCAGCCTTCCATCTCCGGCCTTGCCGATCTCGCCGGCCGCTATGATGCGGTGCTGAGCGATGTCTGGGGCGTCGTTCACAACGGCGTCGAGGCTTTCCCCTCGGCCGTCGAGGCGTTGGCCGAGTTTCGCAAGGCAGGCGGCAAGGTGGTCTTCATCACCAATGCCCCGCGTCCCTCCGGCCCGATCATCGACATGCTCGACCGGCTGGGCGTGCATCGCGGCGCCTATGACGCCATCGTCTCCTCCGGCGATGCCACCCGCTCGATGATCGCCAAATATCGCGGCAAGGCCATCCACCATGTCGGCCCGGCCACCGAGGACGACGCCCTTTATGAGGGACTCGACGTGCGGCGCACCAATGCCGACGAGGCCGAGGTGGTCGTCGTCACCGATCTCGATACCGATGACGACACCCCCGAAATGTACCGCGAGCGCGCTCGCCTCTGGCTCAGCCGCAAGCTGCCCATGATCTGCGCCAACCCCGATCGCGTCGTGGAACATGGCGACAAGATCATCTATTGCGGCGGCGCGCTGGGCGACCTTTATGCCGCCATGGGCGGCATGGTGCTGATGGCCGGCAAGCCCTACCAGCCCATCTATGAGGAGGCCTTCCGCCTCGCCGAGGAAGCCGCCGGCCGGCCGCTCGACAAGGCCCGCGTCCTCGCCATCGGCGACAGCGTCCGCACCGACGCCACCGGCGCCGCCAAGTTCGGCATCGACCTGCTCTTCGTCACCGGTTCCATCCACGCCGCCGAACTCGATGCCTTCGGCAAGCCCGATCCCCAGGCCATTGCCGACCTGGTTGCGCCCAGCCGCGCCTATATGGCCGGTTTTCTGCCGCGTCTCGCCTGGTGAGTGCCTTGACCGACTTTATCCGCCTTTCAAGCCTCGATGCCGTGCCATCTGTCCTGCGCGGTGCCTATGTCGCCATCGGCAATTTCGACGGCATGCATCGCGGCCACCAATCGGTGCTGACCACGCTCAAGGCCCGCGCCCGCGAAGCCGGTGTGCCGGCCATGGTGCTGACCTTCGAGCCCCATCCGCGCGATGTCTTCGCGCCCATGCCCTTCATGTTCCGCCTCACCGCCGGTGACGCCAAGGCTCGGTTGGCCGAGGCGCTCGGGCTCGACGCCATTGCCATTCTCAATTTCGACCGCGCCTTTTCTCAGATCGAGGCCGAGGACTTCGTCTCGCGTTTCCTCGTCGAGGCCCTTGGCGTCACCGGCGTCATCGTCGGCGCCGATTTTCATTTCGGCCGCCAGCGCCGAGGCACGCCCACCTTCCTCAAGGCGTCGGGCGAGGCGCAGGGCTTTGCCGTCGAAATCCTCGACCTGATGGATGAGGGCGACGAGGTCATTTCCTCCTCGCGCATCCGTGCTGCCCTCTCCGAAGGCGCCGTCACCGCCGCCAACCGGCTCTTAGGCTATCACTGGTTCTTCGATGGCTGCGTGGTCAAGGGCGACCAGCGGGGTAGGGAGCTTGGCTATCCCACAGCCAACACCATGACCCATGCCAATTTCCAGCTTGCCCAGGGCGTCTATGCCGTGCGCGCGCAACTGGGCGCCAGTGTCTTCGATGGCGTGGCCGCCTATGGCAAGCCCATGTTCAACAACCAACTTCCACCCTTCGAGACCCATCTCTTCGATTTCGACGAAGACATTTACGGCCAGACTATCACCGTCGCCCTGATCGCCCATATCCGCGGCCAGGAAGTGTTCTCCGGCCTCGACGAACTCATATCCGCCATGGACCGCGACAGCCACAAGGCCCGCGAAGCCCTGGCCGAGGTCGTGCCGTTAAGCGACCTGGATGCGAAGCTGGGGTTTGTTGGGTAGGGCGGCTGTCTGTGACCCCTGGGCCGCGATATTTCGCTCCTGCACGGTGATTTGAACATTGCGCCGCCAGGGGCCACAGGATGCGCTCCGCCAAATCACCCTTTGCCCCCCGCGCCTCCCCTTGCTACAACGCGCCGCAAATCCTCCCTTACCGATTGCCGTTTCCATGACCGATACTGCCACGGGCGCCACCGAAACCGATTATTCGGCTACGCTTTTCCTGCCGGAAACCAATTTCCCCATGCGCGCCGGGCTGCCCGAGCGCGAGCCGGGCTGGCTCAAGCGCTGGGAAGAGATGGATATTTATGCCCTGCAGCGCGAGCAGGCTAAGGATCGCCCACTCTTCACCCTGCATGACGGCCCGCCCTATGCCAATGGCAACATCCATATCGGTCACGCGCTCAACAAGACGTTGAAGGACCTCGTCGCCCGCTCCATGCAGATGCTGGGCTACAACTCGGCCTATGTGCCGGGCTGGGACTGCCATGGCCTGCCCATCGAATGGAAGATCGAGGAACAGTACCGCGCCAAGGGCAAGGACAAGAACGACGTCCCGGTGGTCGAATTCCGCCAGGAATGCCGCGCCTTTGCCGAGCAATGGGTCGATATCCAGCGCGAGGAATTCAAGCGCCTGGGCGTGCTCGGCGAATGGGACAATCCCTATCTCACCATGAGCTTCGACGCCGAAGCCCAGATCGCCCGCGAACTGATGAA
>CBIGSA010000087.1:0-12264 GCA_966192215.1 uncultured Devosia sp.
AGCCCTCATGGTGAGGCGGGAGCGCAGCGACCCTCGAACCACGAGGGCGTGGCACTATTGCTTCGGCCTGCCGACATGACGTGTCAGCAGGCCCGATTTCGACAGTGTGCCACGGAATTTGCGGCTAGCCGGCGGCCTTTTCCAGCAGGGCGCCGATGGCCTTTTTCTCGGCGGGACCGAGCTTGAGCAGGGCGAAGGAGGTCGGCCACATATTGCCGTCGTCCAGCTTGGCCCCGGTATTGAAGCCCAGCGAGGCATAACGTTCCTTGAACTTAATGGCGGGCGTGAAGAAGACGACCGCCTTGCCGTCCTCCCCGGCCCAGGCCGGCATGCCATACCAGGTCTTGGGCGCGAGGCCGGGCGCATGCTGCTTGACCAGGGCATGCAGGCCCTCGGCCAGTTCCCTGTCCAGCCCCTTCATCTCGGCGATCTTGGCGAGCAGGTCGGCCTCGCCATCGACCTTCTTGCCACCTTTGCGGCGAGCGGCCTTTTCGGCCTTTTCCTCGGCGACCTTGTCCTTCATGGCCTCGATTTCGTCATCGGAAAAGGACTGGCTGGCCTGTGTCGTCTTTCGCGTTGCCATGATGGCCTCCATTTCGTGCTTGTTTGGTGGGCGTCAGTCGAGGTCGGCCACGACCCGTTCCAGCCGCGCCATGAACTGTTTCCAGGACGCCATGGCGCCCTTGTAGGCAAGGTTGTGCTGGGGTCCGAAACCAGTCTGTTCCATGCGGACAATCGTGCCGGTGGGCGTGGGTTCCAGGATGAAGGTCACCGTCGTGTCGAGGCCATAGGCCGACCAGCTGTAGGTGAGCGTCCGGTGCGGTTCGACCTCCAGCACTTCGCAATCGACCACGACATTGATGTCCGGCTTGGGCGTGTTGCGGAAGGTGAATTTGTGGCCCTTTTCGAGCTTGAAATCAGACTTCATCAGCCACTCCTCGATCAGGTGCGGTTGGGTCAGCGCCCGCCAGATCTTTTCGGGTGGATGGGCGATAACCCGCTCGACGATAGCGGTGCGGATTTCAGAAGTGGCCATGTCAGCGCTTCCCGCGCCGGCGGGCGATATAGGGCAAGGCGAACATGTAAAGGCCGCTGGCCATGAGCAGGAAGAGTGGAGCCAGCGGAATATAGGACACCCAGACCAGGGGCTCGGGCATAGCCAGCGCGATGAAGGTGACGATCACGCTCAGCGTGAAGAAAATGGAGAGCCAGCGATGGATCTGGCGGATCCAGGCGCTCGCATTCCGGGGTGCGGGGCTTGCAAAATCGGTCATTGATCCATTCTCCCGAGCAGGTTTTCCAGGTCATCGAACCGGCTTTCCCAGAAGCCGGTCATCTCGTTTGTCCAGTCAGTCAGTGGGGCAAGGGCGCCCGGCAGGGCGCTGTAGTGGGTCTGGCGGCCCTCGTGGCGATCCCGCACCAGCCCGGCCTGTTTCAGCACGCCCAGATGGCGCGAGACCACGGGCTGGGATACGCCGGCCCCGGCGGTCAGCGCGCCGACCGTGACTTCACCTTCGCGGCAGAGTCGCTCGAAAATGGCGCGCCGGGTCGGATCGGCAAGCGTCCGGAAGATGACGTCGGGGGCGGTCGACATGGAAACCCATACCTCACTGGCTATGAATTAACGTATAGCCAGCGAGGTATGAATGAGTCAAGCGGGAAATGAACCTAGATCGAGGCCCGGCGGATGGCGGCGGCGCCGATGCCCAGGCCGATGACCAGCACCGCCAGCACGACCAGCGTGCCGTTGAGCACGGTCAGGCTGAAGAATTCGCCGATGAACAAAGCCCGTTCCGCCTCGATGACATAGGTCAGCGGGTTGAACCGGCTGGCGACATAGAGCCAGCCGGGACCGGATTCGAGCGGCAGCAGGACGCCGCCCAGCAGCATCAGCGGCAGGGCCACGGACTGGCTGACCATGTAGAACAGCGAAGTATTGTTCTTGGCCGCAATGGCCAGGGCATAGGACAGAGCCGCCACCCCGACCCCGAACAGGCCGAGCAGCAGCAGGCCATAGAGCATCTGCAGCGGATGGAGCACGAGGCCGAAGGGCAGCGCGATGACGATCATCACCACGGCCTGGAAGAAGAGCGGGAACATTTCCTTGAGCGCCCTTCCCATCAGCAGGGCGGGCCGGCTCATGGGCGTGGCCAGAAACCGTTCGAGCACGCCCGACAGCAGTTCCTCGGTGAGGCTCCAGCCCACCATGGCGGTGCCGAACAGGGTCAGCATCACCATCATGCCGGGGATGAACCATTGCAGGGGCGAAGCGCCCTCGATGCCGACATCGCCCAGCAGCGGCACGAAGAGGCCGATATAGAGCAAAGGCTGCACCAGCCCGAAGGCCAGCCAGACCCAGCCGGAAATCAGCGGCTTCATCTCGCGGATGAAGGAGGTTTTGACGTCATAGAGAAAGCTCATTTTCTGGCTCCTTCAGGCCGCAGCGGTTTCGCGCAGGGAGCGGCCGGTGAGGCCGAGGAAAACGTCGTCGAGGGTCGGCCGGCGCACCGAGGCGGTGGCCACGGCCACGCCCCGCTCATGCAGGCGCCGGATGAATTCGGGCAGCAGCGCCTCGCCCTCCCTTGCGGTGACGCCGACCGTGCCGTCGCCCACTGCGACCTCGCGGGCGCCGGGCAGGTTGGCCGCCAGTTCGGCGGTCGCAGCGGCATCGCTATTGCCCACGCCGATGGTGATGCGGTCGCCGGCCAGGTCGGCCTTGAGCCGGGCCGGAGTGTCGTCGGCGATCAGCAGGCCATTGTCCATGATCATCACCCGCTCGGCCATGGTGTCGGCCTCGTCCAGATAGTGGGTGGTGAGGAAGATGGTCATACCCGTCTCGCGCCGCAGCCGCAGGATGTGCTCCCAGAGATTGGCACGGCTATGGGGATCGAGCCCGGTCGAGGGCTCATCGAGAAACAGCAATTGCGGGCTGTGCATCAGGCCCAAAGCCACGTCGAGCCGCCGCTTCTGGCCGCCGGACAGGGTGGTGCCGATGCGGTCTTCCATGCCTGACAGTTCCAGCATGCCGATCAGCGCGTCGGCGCGCCTCATGGCTTCGGCCCTGTCCATGCGCAACGCCGCGCCCTGGGTCAGCAACTCGTCGCGCAGCTTGTAATATTGCCCGGCCCCGCTCCCCTGGCCGACATAGCCGATCTTGCGGCGCACCCCAGCCGGATCGGCCACGATATCGCAGCCGGCGACATTGGCGCTGCCCGAACTGGGCGGCAGGAGCGTGGTCAGCATACGCACCGAGGTGGACTTGCCGGCGCCATTGGGGCCGAGAAAGGCCACCAGTTCGCCTTCGGCCACATCGAGGTTGAGGCCGCGCACGGCTTCCACCGGGCCGGTCTTGGTCTTGAAGGTGCGGGTCAGGTCTCTGGCATGGATCATCGGCATTCCCCCTTTTACTGGTCTGTGGGCACACTGATCCCGCCCTGCTGACATGACGCGGCAGCAGGCGGATTTTCGACAGCGGGCTCGACTTTTGCGCCTCGGAACGCTACAACTCCGTACGCCGCACAAGGTTTAGCACAATCTCGTACGGTGTAAAGAGTTATTTGGAGACCAGATGGCCGAGGATATTGCCGGACGCGGCGACCCGATCAAAACCCTGCAACTGATGTGGGGACGGGTGGCGGGGCCAAAGCGGGGTCCCAAATCGCGGGTTTCCGTGGGTGACCTGGTGCAGGCGGCGGTACGCATTGCCGATGCCGAGGGGATCGATGCGGTCTCGACGCGCCGAGTGGCCGAGGCAGTCGGCATTTCGCCGATGAGCTTTTACACCCACATCCCCGACAAGTCGGTGCTGGTGGACCTGATGCTGGATGCGGTGGCAGGGCCAGCGGAAGGCGACAATCCGGAGCCGCCGGTTTTCGCGCCGCAGGACTGGCGCGCCAATGTCGCCTTCGTGGCGCGGGAATATCGCGCCTTCTACCTGCGCCATCCCTGGGCGCTGCAGGTGGCGACGCACCGTCCCGTGCTCGGCCCCAACACCATGCGGGCCTATGAATACTTCCTCTCCGCCTTCGACAATCTGGGCCTGAGCGAAGTGGAAATGGACCTGTCGGTGACCATGGTGGCCAATTATGTCTATGGGGCCGTGCGCGATGTGGCGCGCGCTCGCATGGTCAAGGACCTGACCGGCATGAGCGACGACGAATGGTGGTACACCATCGCGCCTTTCCTCGAAACGCTCGATTACAGCCCCTACCCCGTCGCGAGCCGCGTCGGCCCCATCGTGGGCGAGACCTATGGCCTGGGCGACCCCGACCGGGCCTTCAATTTCGGCCTGGAGCGGATCCTGGACGGCCTGGCGCTGATGATCGAGGACAAGGGCCGACGGCCCTAGTTACCAGCCCGTGCGACGGCCTTCCCGCGATTGTCGTTGGCCAGGTGATAGGGCTGGATCAATACCTCGGCCGGAATGTGCCATTCCCGGTTGATCCTGAAAGCCATGTCCATGGTGAGGGCGCGGCGACGGTTCAGCACCTCGGAGGCGCGGGAGCGGGAGCCGACCACGGCGGCGAGGGCCGCCTGGTTGAGGCCGTGCATATCCATATAGGCCTTTATCGTTTCGACCGGGTCGGGTGCCGCTATCGGAAATTGCTCATTTTCATAGGCCTCGAGCAGGGCGGCAAGGACGTCGAAGCGATCCCCTTCAGGGGAACCGGGCTCGGGCTGGTTGTCGAAATAGGCGGTGACCTCGGCCAAAGCCCACTCGTAGTCGGCTTCGGTCTTAATGGGGCGAATGTTGTCCATCACAGGGTCTCCGGCTCGATACGGTCATAGTCCTTGTGCGTGCCGATGAACTTTGATCAGCACGCGCTTGAACGGATAGGCAACGTGGGCGATCAGGCGATATTTATTGCCGGTAATATCGAAGATGACACGGTTGTCCGCCACGAAGTCCACGCTGGTACCGAACATCGCCTTGACATCGGCGGGACCGGTCCACGCCGCCTTGCTGACCAGCGAAAACCAGACCGATAGCGGGCCCTCGGCCTGGGAATGCCGCAGCCAGAAATCTCTCAGAGCCTTGCGAGCAATGATCTGCACGCGACTTCATAGCATGTTCCCACATCGGGAACATGCAAGATTTCCCAAATCGGGAACCTTTCCTAGATCGCCTTGCCTTCGGCGTCGAAGAGGTGAATGCGGGCGGGGTCGATATGGACGCCGACCGTGGCGCCCAGTTCCACCTTGCTCTGGCCTTCCAGCACGATGGTGACCGCCTGATTGTCAGTCGTGGTGGCATAGACCACGGTCTGGCCGCCCAGGTTTTCCACCAGGTCCACCCGCACATCGGCCAGCTTGAGGCCGCTGCCCTCCGATATGGTGATGTGTTCGGGGCGCACACCGAGCGTTGTGGCGCCGGCGACCGGGCGTTGCAGGCTGAGGCTGTTGCCCGCCACTTTCAGCCCCGCACCATCGGCGCTGGCCGAGAGGAAGTTCATCTTGGGGGAGCCGATGAAGCCGGCGACGAAGAGGTTGCGCGGATTGTTGTAGAGTTCGAGCGGCGCGCCGGCCTGCTCGATGACGCCCTGGCGCAGCACCACGATCTTGTCGGCCATGGTCATGGCTTCCACCTGGTCGTGCGTCACATAGATCATGGTATTCCCCAGATCATTGTGCAGCTTGGCGATCTCGACGCGCATCTGCACGCGCAATTCGGCATCGAGGTTGGAGAGCGGTTCGTCAAACAGGAAAATCTTGGGTTCGCGCACGATGGCGCGGCCGATGGCGACGCGCTGGCGCTGGCCGCCCGAAAGCTGGCGCGGCTTGCGCTGCAGCAGCGGCACGATCTGGAGGATTTCGGCAGCGCGCTGCACGCGCTCCTTGATCTCGGCCTTGGGCGCCCGCGCCGTTTCGAGGCCAAAGGCCAGGTTCTGGTAGACATTCATATGCGGGTAGAGCGCATAGGACTGGAACACCATGGCGATGCCGCGCTTGGCCGCCGGCACTTCATTCATGCGCTGGCCGTCGATCAGCAGGTCTCCCCCGGTGATCGGCTCGAGCCCGGCAATCATGCGCAGCAAAGTGGACTTGCCGCAGCCCGAGGGGCCAACGAAGACGGTAAATTCGCCCGGATCGATATTGAGATCGACACCGTGGATCACTTCCACATCGCCATAGGCTTTTACGATCTGTCGGAGCTGGATATTGGTCGACATGAGCTAACTCCTAAGCCGCCCGGAACTGGGCCGGGACCCAGCTTTCATAGAGCGGATGGCCGGGGCCGATGGGCAGGACGACATCCTCATTGGTTGCCGACGAATGGTAGAAGGCGGTGACCAGCTCGAGTGAGCGGCGGGAATCGGCCGATGTCACCGGCAGCGGACCGGCGCCGGTCAAGGCATCGTGGAAGCGGGCCATCTGCGTCTGGAAGCGCGACGGCACATGCCGCCAATCCCTCAGCAGGGCGTCGATCCTGGCCGCCGTTTCGGGGTTGCGCGGCTGGATTTTCCAGGGCTTTTCGCCGGGATTGTAGGCGGCATGATCGCTTTCGAAGGTCACGTTCTCGAAGGCGAGGCGAATGCGGGTCGTGTCGTCGGCCGAACCGAGAGTGGCCGTGAGGCTGGCCAGGGCGCCGCTTTTCATCAGCAGCGAGGCCGAAATCGTGTCTTCCACCTCGATCGGATTGACGCGGGTGGCCACGCGCCCGAAGACGCGTTCGATATCGCCCATGAGATAGGTGAACAGGTCATGCGGATGGATGGCATGGCCCATGAGCACGCCGCCCAGCTCGGTGGCCCATTTGCCGCGCCAGGGCACGGCATAATAGGGTGCATCGCGCCGCCACAGCGTCTCGACGGTGCCCATGAAGGGCTTGCCGGCAATGCCGGCATCGATGATGGCCTTGGCCTGCTCGATGCCGTCGCCGAAGCGATACTGGAAGACGGGCATGAGCATGCCCTTGCTGCGCTTTTCCTCCTCGATCACCGCATCGACCTGGGCGAGCGAGCCCACCAGCGGCTTTTCGCAGATGACATGCTTGCCTGCCTTGAGCGCGGCCATGACCATGGGGAAATGCAGGCCCGGCGGGGTGCAGATATCGACGATGTCGATATCGTCCATGGCCAGGATATCGTCGAAGCCGGCAATGCGCCCGGCAATGCCGAATTCGTCGCCCACGGTATTGAGGCGTTCGGCATTGAGGTCGCAGAGCACCTTGACCTTGAACTTATCGGCATTGGGCAGGTAGCCCTCGACGATATGGCTGCGCCCGATGCCGCAGCCGATCACGGCGACGTTGAAAGCCTTGCTCATCGTGCCCACTCCGTTCCGCGTTCGGCCAATGCTTGCGCCGTCAGCGCCAGTTTCATGGCATTGAAGCACCGCTCCTGCGGCATGGCGGTTTCGGTGCGATTGCGCACATCGTCAAGGAAGAGCCGCCCGAACGGCCGCTCGACTTTGCTGCAATCGACATGGCGCGGCCCTTCCCGGTTGACGATGAAGAGGTGATTTTCACCCGGCCGGCCGGCAATGTCGATGTATTTGCGCAGCTCGATATAGCCCTCGGTTCCCAGGATGGTGAGGCGCCCGTCGCCCCAGGTGGGCAGGCCTTCGGGGGTGAACCAGTCGACACGGATATAGCCTGTGGTGTCAGGCGTGCGCAGATGCACGTCACCCACATCCTGCAGGCCCGGCCGGTCCGGATTGCCGCGATTGGCAACGCTGGCCGAGACCACTTCGGCGTCCATGGCATTGGAGAAGAACAGGAACTGCTCGAACTGGTGGCTGGCAATGTCGCAGAGAATGCCGCCATAGCGCGACCGGTCGAAGAACCAGCCGGGCCGCTGGTTGTTGCGGATGGCATGGGGGCCTAGGCCGACCGTATTGATCACCTTGCCGATGGCGCCCTGGGCGATGAGATTGCCGGCCTCGACCGTGGCGCGCACTTCGAAATGTTCCGAATAGAGCACCGAATAGATGCGACCGGTTTCCTTCTGCACGCGCTTGAGTTCGTCGAGCTGGGCAAAGGTGGTCATGCCCGGCTTGTCGGTCAGCACGTCCTTGCCATGCTGCATGGCGGCAATGGAGATCGCGGCCCGATCGGCCGGAATGGCCGAAGTCAGCACCACCGCTATGGTGGGGTCTTCCAGGATGGCCCTGGCATCGCCGACGCGTCTGGCCTCGGGATATTTGGCGGCGAAGGCCGAAGCGAGGTCGTCCTCGATGGCGTGGAAGGCGACGAACTGGGCGCCGGCATCCTTGAGGCAGTCAACCTGGCCATAGATATGGCTGTGATTGATGCCGATGGCGGCAAACTTGATGTCGGTCATAGGGAGGCTTTCTTGACGCTGGATACTGCAGTCCGCGCGTACCGGACTCCCCCGCCCCTCTGGGGAGTGGGTGGGGTGTGGGGTGGAGGCTCCTCGGCTCGAGCACCGAAGCTGAACCCCTCACCCGGCGCTGCGCGCCGGCCTCTCCCCTCAGGGGAGAGGCGATCAGAAAGGGCGCCTCTCACCGCTTCATCCCCGTCGTCGCGATGCCCTCGATGAGCAGCCGCTGGAAGAACAGGAAGAACAGGAAGATCGGCACGATGGAGAGCACGCTCATGGCGAAGAGCCCGCCATAGTCGCTCTCGCCGGTGGAATCCACGAAGGTCCGGAGGCCGAGCATGACCGTATAGTCCTGCATGCGGTTGAGGTAGATCAGCGGCGCGAAGAAATCGTCCCAGGTCCAGATGAAGGTGAAGATGGCCACCGTCACCAGCACGGGCAGGGAAAGCGGCAACATGATCTTGTAGAAGATGCGCCAGGGCGAGCAGCCGTCCATCATCGCCGCCTCGTCCAGCTCGCGCGGAATGCCGCGGAAGAACTGCACCATGAGGAAGATGAAGAAGGCATCGACCGCCAGGAACTTCGGCACGACCAGCGGCAGCACGGTATTGATCCAGCCCAGGTCGCGGAACAGCACATATTGCGGGATGAGCGTGACCTGGCTGGGCAGCATCAGCGTCATCAGCATCATGGCGAACCAGAAATTGCGGCCCTTGAAGCGCAACCGGGCAAAGGCATAGGCCGCCATGGAGCAGGCGATGAGATTGCCCACCACGCTCAGCGCCGCGATCACGAAGGAGTTCATGAAGAAGACGGAGAAGCTGGTGCGCAGCCCGTTCCAGCCGCGGAAGTAGGAATCGATGCTCCAATCCAGGGTGGGCCAGATGCCCGAGGTGAAGATCTGGTCCTGCGGCTTGAAGGAGGCCGAGAGCAGCCAGAGCAGTGGATAGAGCATCAGGATGGAGGCGGTGATCAGCAGCACATGGGCGCCGATCCCCAGGAGGCGCTTGCGCCGGCGGCGCGCCGGATCGGATTCGGCGCCGGTAACCACGGTCAGGCCCTGTGCATCAGTCGTCATAATGCACCCAATACTTGCTGGTGAGGAAGGAGAAGGCCGTGAAGCAGGCGATCAGCAGCAGCAGGAACCAGGCCAGCGCCGAGGCATAACCCATGCGGAAGAAGCTGAAGGCCTCGTTGTAGAGGTAGAGCGTATAGAACAGCGTCGAATTGATCGGCGCGCCGGTGCCGCCCGAAATGATGAAGGCGGGCGTGAAACTCTTGAAGGCCTCGATGGTCTGGATGATGGCGTTGAAGAACACGACCGGGGTCAGCAGGGGCAGCGTGATCTTGACGAATTGCCGCCACTTGCTGGCGCCGTCCAGGCTCGCCGCTTCATACATGTCCTGCGGAATCTGCCTGAGGCCGGCCAGGAAGATGATCATGGGCGAGCCGAACTGCCAGATGGAAAGGATGATGAGCGTCCAGAGCGAATAATTGGGGTTGGAAATCCAGCTCGGACCCTGGATGCCGAATATGGCCAGCACGTCGTTGACCAGGCCATCGGCGGCGAAAATCTGGCGCCACAGGATGGCGATGGCGACCGAAGCACCGAGCAGGCTCGGCAGGTAGAAGAGCGCGCGATAGAGCGGCAGGCCCTTCATGCCCCGGTTCAGCAGCACGGCCACGCCCAGGGCGAAGGCCAGCTTCAGCGGCACCGAGAAAATGACGAAGAAGAAGGTGACGCGCATGGAGGCCGCAAAGCTGCGGTCATTTGTGAACATGCGCACATAATTGTCCACGCCCACCCATTCGGCCGGGGTCAGCAGGTCGAAATCGGTGAAGCTGAGATAGAAGGAGGTGACGATCGGCCCGACGGTCAGGCCGAAAAATCCGATGAACCACGGCAAGAGGAAGAGGTAGCCGGGGGCGTGGTTTTGCCACGCCCTCGACCAGATCGAATTGCCGGTTGCAGCGGCATGCGGTGCCGCCTCCGCCGCGTTGATAGCCATGTCTTACGAAGCCGCCCGCTCGAGGATGGCCTCGGCCTCGAAGACGAAGAACTCGCCGGCATCCTGGGCCGAGCGGCCGCCAAAGGCGACTTCCTGGCTCAACACGCGCAGCAGGGAAGTGTCGATTTCACCAGCGGCATTCGGCGGGGAGGCGGGCAGCGGCCCGACCAGATCGCCGAGATTGGCCACGAAGTTGAGCGAGATCTGGTCCTGCTCGCTGAGCGTCGGGGCGACGGCCTCGCGCACCGCGGCCGAGCAGGGAATGCCGCGCTCGACACCCAGGATCTTGCCGGCTTCGACGTCATTGACGAAGTAGCTGAGGAATTCGGCAGCCGCTTCCTTGTTCTGCGAGGAACCCGAGATCGACCAGAACTGGCTCGGCTTGCGATAGTGACCGCCGCCAACGCCGGGTGCGATACGCGGATAGCTGGTAATGGTCAGCGTATCGGGGTTGATCGACTGGTGAATGACGAGCTGGTTGGAGTTGGACGGGATCATGGCCGACTTGTTGAGGGCCACCATCGAAACTTCCGGCGCGCCGGTGTCGAGGGCGGTGTCTTCGGCCGAGGTGATGTAGCCCGCGTCGCGGAACTCGTTCCACATCGTGAACCATTCCACCATGTCGTCGACATTGGGGCCTAGCTTGCCGTCGGCGGTGTAGAGCGTCTTGCCGCGCTGGCGGCTCCAGTTGTCGAGCATGGGCTCGGAGCCCGAGCCGTCCGACATGCCCTTCATGCCGCCACGGATATTGGCAGACTTGAAGGCCTCGCCGATCTCGCGCAGCGTGTCATAGGTCCAGTCCATGCCGGGCACTTCGACGCCGGCTTCCTCGAAGGCCGTGGCATTGACCAGCATGGCCACGGAATTGGCGCCCAGGCTGATGCCGTAAAGCTTGCCATCGACCTTGCCGCCTTCGATCTGGTCGGTATCGAAGTCATCGAGCTTGAGGGCACCGCCGAGGAATTCGTCCATCGGGGCAATGGCGTTGCGCGTGGCGTATTCGACGATGAAGCGATAATCCATCTGCAGGATGTCGGGGGCGGTGCCGCCGGCGACTTGGGTGGCCAGCTTGGGCCAGTAGTCGTTCCAGGACAGGAATTCGCCCTCGGCGGGGGTGGTGCCGGTAGCGGCCGCATAGGCGTCGGCAACGGCAAGGGTACGGTCGGCGCGGGCCTGGCCGCCCCACCAGATCAGGCGAAGGGCCTCATCCTGGGCAAAGGCGGGGCGCAGCCCCATGGCGCCGGCAGCGGCAAGCGCTGACGAGCCCATCAGGAACTGACGGCGTGGCATACGAAAAGTCATATGGTTTCCTCCCATGAACTGTGATCATTCCGGTCCCCCGGAACAGAGGCGATCCGCAGCCTCCCCGCTGCTAAATCACCAACCGGTTACATCGCTGTCGCAGAATCGATATCGCGACCAACGCAGCGCAGTCGTGCTTTCTGCCAAGGTCTCCTTATGCAAATTGCACAAATAACCGACTGGTTACGACATAGCACACACATTTGCGGCAAGGCAATCACTTGTATGGAAGATGCGGAAAGCTGGTGAAATCCCCATTCCGGCAGAGGCCGCTGCCCGGACAAATCGCCCTGTTTTCCCGCTGTTTCAGGCCACCCATCCGTTCTGGCGGGCGTCGCTCTTCCATGGCCTTCCGGAGGCCGGTTCTCGTCTTGCTGGCCTTACCTTGGCGCAGTCTCGACCAAAAGAAAAATAGGAAATATCCTGTCCATTATAGATTCCTTCTATGCCGGAGGACATGATGGACAAATTGCTGAACCAGTTTCTCGCGGTCGCGGAAGCGGGCACGATCAGCGCCGCGGCGACGGCCCTGTTCGTCACCCAGCCGACGCTGACCTTCAACATGCGCAAGCTCGAGGAGAATTTGGGGGTCAAGCTCCTGATCCGCACGCCGCGCGGGGTGGAGCTGACCGAATATGGCGAGACGCTCTACCAGAACGGCCGGCTGATGC
>CBIGSA010000088.1:0-12191 GCA_966192215.1 uncultured Devosia sp.
CCAAGATCCTGGCCACCGGGCTTTCGGTGTCGCAGCTTGTCTCCACGGCCTGGGCCTCGGCCTCGACCTACCGCGGCTCGGACATGCGGGGCGGGGCCAATGGCGCGCGCATCCGCCTCGCGCCGCAGAAGGACTGGGAGGTCAACAAGCCGGCCGAGCTGGCCGATATCCTGAGCCGGCTGGAAGCGATCCAGGCCGAGTTCAATGCGGCCCAGACTGGCGGCAAGAAGGTGTCGCTGGCCGACCTGATCGTGCTGGCGGGTAGTGCTGGCATCGAGAAAGCGGCCAAGGATGGCGGGCTGGATATCGCCGTGCCGTTCACGCCGGGCCGCATGGATGCCTCGCAGGAGCAGACCGACGCGGCGTCCTTCGCGCCGCTCGAGCCGACGGCGGACGGCTTCCGCAACTATGCGCGCGGGCGGCAGCGGCTGTCGCTGGAAGCCGGGCTGATCGACAAGGCGCAGTTGCTGGGCCTGACGGCTCCGGAACTGACCGTGCTGGTGGGTGGCTTGCGCGTGCTCAGGGCCGGTGCGCCCGAGCACGGTGTGTTCACCAATCGTGCGGAAGTGCTCAGCAACGACTTCTTCGTCAACCTGCTCGACATGGCGACGCAATGGAAGCCGGCGGCCGAAGCCCACGGCATCTATGAAGGCCGCGACCGTGTCACTGGCGAATTGCGCTGGACCGCCACCCGTGCCGATCTGATCTTCGGCTCGCATTCGCAATTGCGCGCGCTGGCCGAAGTCTATGGCCAGTCCGATGCCAAGGCAAAATTCGCCCAGGACTTTGTGACGGCCTGGGTTAAGGTGATGAATGCCGACCGTTTCGACCTGAAGTAGCGGATACCCCTCCCACCCTCCCCCTGATAGGGGGAGGAGCTTCCCGGCGATTAGGGCAATATGGTGCCACATCCCAATCTGTTCCTCCCCCCTGTCAAGGGGAGGCTAGGAGGGGGCATTCGGGAAAAGCCTTTCGATACAATTTGAATCAAATCCCCGCGCCGGCCTTCAGGGCCCGCAAGAAGGTGGCTGTGCATCGTCAGGCTCCAGATTTACGGCAGAAGCCGGGAGAGCAGGCAATGAGCGAACTTGATGAAGGCCAGCGGGCGTTTTCGAGTTTCCGCGTCCTGAATGGGGACGACAATCATTCTGAGCGGGAACAGCTCTTCCGCAATATGGCGCAGCTTTTCAGCTATGTGTCGGACCGGTGCGACGACGACCAGGTCGCCCAGTATGACGAAGTGCTGTGCCAGTTGGCCGAGCTCGTCGAGGTCGAGGCGCGGGCGCATGTCGCCAAGCTGCTGGCTCCGCTGGAGCGGGCGCCGGGCACCGTCGTGGTCAAGCTCGCCAATGACGATATCGAGGTGGCCAAGCCGCTGCTCGAATTCTCCAATGTGCTGAGCGATGACGACCTGATCGACATCATCAGCCGCCAGAGCGAAGAACACCGCATCGCCATTGCGGGCCGGGCCAGTGTGCCCGAGCGCGTGGGCGAGGCCATTGTCGAGCATGGCGACCGCTCATCGGTGGTGCGCCTGGTGCGCAATACCAATGCCGAATTCGACAAGGCGACGTTGGAAAAGCTGGTGGAACGTGCGCAGCGCGACGCCGAAATCGCTGCCGACCTGCGCAACCGCCCGGAAATCGACTGGAAGAGCCTGCGCGGGGAAATCGACTCGGTCGCCTCCAAGGTGCTGGAGACGCTCGGCGAGGTCGACCGGCGCTTCGATCCGGTGGCGGCCGGCAAGGTCAATGCTGTCGTCTATAACCGGTTGCGCAATCGCGCCGGCTTCTCGGCCACCGAATGGAAGGTGGCCTATAACCAGGTCAAGGCGCTGAGCGACCGCAAGCAGCTCGACGATCGCGCGCTGACCCGTTTTGCCCGCTTCGGCTATGGCCACCATGCGGCCGCGGCACTGACCGTCATCCTGCGCGTGGCGCCTGAAGTGTTCGTCAAGTGGTTGGCCAGCCAGGATTATGTGGCGATCACGGTGGCGCTCAAGGCCGCCGGCATGACGCCCGACTTGTTCGAGGCCACGGTGGCGACCCTCCCCTGGCGCGATCTGCCGACCGAGGCCGACAAGGCCATGGTGGTGAGCCGCTTCGAGGCCATCGACAAGGAAGAAGCCGTCGGCATTTTCGAGCTGTGGCGCGCCCACTCCTTTCGCAAGCGCGCCGTCAGCGAAGAACGTGCTGCGATGAGCGCCTAGGCTTCCTTCACACTCGCATGTGCTGCCCTCGGACATGGTCCGAGGGCATTTTCATGTGTGCGGCTCCTATTTTCCCGCTGGACCTGATTTCCTGAGTGATATAAAGATATCTTTATATCTCGTGAGGGATCGGATGGCCGAGCTGGATGAATTGGTGAGCGTGCTCAAGGCGGCGGGAGAGGGGACCCGGCTGCGCCTGCTGGCGCTGTTGGCCGATGGCGATCATTCGGTCAAGGACCTGACGGAAATCCTCAAGCAGAGCCAGCCGCGCGTGTCGCGCCATCTCAAGCTGCTGGCCGATGCCGGTCTGATCGAGCGCAATGCCGAGGGCGCCTGGGCCTATTATGGCCTGGCGCAGGACGGGCATGGCGCGGCGCTGGCGCAGTGGCTGATCGAGCGCGTGGACGGCAAGGATGCCGAACGCCGCCGCGACATGGAGCGGCAGCAGGCTGTGCGCGCCAGCCAGCAAGCGCGGGCGGGCGAATATTTCGCCAAGGTTGCCAGTAGCTGGGATCTTCTCAAGACCCTGCATGTGCCCGAGGAAGCGGTGGAAGCCGCCGTGGTGGCTGAACTGGGTGGTCGGCACGTCGATACGCTGATCGACCTGGGCACTGGCACGGGGCGGATGCTCGAAGTGCTGGCCGGTTCCTACAAGCGCGGCATCGGCATCGATTCAAGCCGGGAAATGCTGGCTGTGGCGCGCTCGCGGCTGGCCACATCAGGCATTACCCATGCCCAGGTGCGGCTGGGCGATATCGGCGACGTGGATCTCAATGCCGGGCCGGCCGATGTCATCGTCATCCACCAGGTGCTGCATTATTTCGACGATCCAGGCCGCATGCTGGCGCAGGCGAGACGCCTGCTGAAACCCGGCGGGGAAATGATCATCGTCGATTTCGCCCCGCATGACCTCGAATTCCTGCGCAGCGAGCATGCCCATCGGCGGCTCGGCCTGTCGCAGATGCAGATGAGCGGCTGGGCCGCCACTGCCGGCCTCTCGGTCGCGGCGGTGCGCGAGTTTCCCGGCGAGGACAAAGAACGTGGCCTGACGGTTTGCCTGTGGCGCCTCAGCGATAAGATCTGATCGGACAGACTATGCTCGACGACAATCTCCGTGCCAGCCGACAGACGGCCCATGACAGGCCCGACCTCAAGATTTCCTTCGAATTCTTCCCGCCCAAGACCGACGTCATGGAGGAAAAATTCTGGGATACGGTGCACAAGCTCGCGCCGCTCAAGCCGCGTTTCGTGTCGGTGACCTATGGCGCGGGCGGCTCGACCCGCGAGCGCACGCTGCGCATGGTCAGCCGCATCAAGGCCGAAACCGGTGTGGATGCGGCGGCGCACCTGACCTGTGTCGGCGCCAGCCGGGCCGAGGTCGACGCCGTGGTGCGCGGCTACCAGCAGGCCGGCATCAATCGGATCGTGGCCGTGCGCGGCGATCCGCCCGAGGGCGTGGGCAAGCCTTTTGTGCCCCATCCCGAGGGCTATCGAAACGCTGTCGAATTGGTGAAGGGCATCCGTCAGATCGGCGAGTTCGACATCTCGGTATCGGCTTATCCGGAACGGCATCCGCAGAGCCCGGACTGGAATAACGAGATCGACAATCTCAAGCGCAAGATCGATGCGGGGGCGACGCGCGCCCTGACTCAGATGTTCATTTCCAACCCCGATTACCTGCGCTATCTCGAGCGCGCCCGCGCGGCGGGTATCACGGCGCCGATCGTGCCGGGCATCCAACCGATCCACAACTTCCGGCAGATCGCCAATTTTGCCGCCCGCTGCGGTACGACGATTCCGGGCTGGCTGGCCGAGCGTTTCGAGGGCCTCGACGAAGAGCCGGAAACCCATGCTTTGGTGGCGGCGGCCGTGGCGGCCGAGCAGGTGACCGAACTGGTGGACGAGGGTGTTACCGAATTCCACATCTATACGCATAACCGCTCGCCGCTGGCCCTGGCGCTGGGCCGGGTGCTCGGGCTGCGGCACGAGACGGCGGTGGGCCACGCGGCCTAGCCGGCGCCGGTCAACCGGTGCCAAATTAACCTTGCGTTCACCATGATCTGGTGCCATTGGCTCTCGGCCCGTGCGGCTGGGAGCTGGAAAAGCGTCGTTCAGCTCCGGTTCAGCTTGCGGGTTTCATTGCTGGCAATGTGCGCCCGTTTCACAAAATGGCCACGAAAATCCGGCTCTTTCGCCCCCTGAGGGCGGAGCAAATCGGGACGTAGAACCATGAGCATCGACCGCCGCATTACCAATGGCCTGGCCTGGGCCGGGGTTTTTCTCGTCGTTGGTGTTCCGGCGGCGGACCTGCTGTCGGCGCAGTTTTCCGGGGCACCGGCTCCCGCGCAGGTGGCCGTGATCGAACCCGTCGCGCCCGTACCCGCGCCGCTCAGCCAACGCCCGGATGCGCCTATTGCCAAGCCTGCGGTCGAGGTGGCCGTGGCGGCGTCCGCCCAGCCCGTGGCTCCGGTGGCCAAGCCGGTCGCGGCCCCCGTGGCCCAGACGGCCGATGTGGTGGACACCTATCTGCAGTCGGGCCGCCCTCTGCCCAGCTATATTACCGGCGGCGATACCGCGCCGGCCGAAGTGGCCGCAACGCCCCCGGCGCGTACGCCGATTGTCACGACGCCTGCCGCCGAAGTCGATCCCATCGAGGTGGCGGCCATTCCGCCGCAGAAAATTGCTCCGGTGCCGATGCCGCTCTCTATGCGGCCCAAGCCGGTCGTTGCCGCGGCGCCCCCGGTCGTGGTTATTCCGCCCTCGGTTGGACTGCCGCCGGCCAATGTCACCGCAGCCGATCTCGAGGACTGGGAAACCGGGCCGCTCTCCGAATTCCTGGCCCAGCGCCAGCAGCAGGCCGGCAATGCCTATGTCGATCCTGGCTACGACCCCAATGGCTTCTATCTCGATGAAGGCCCGAACCGCTCGCGCGCCCGCGTCATCGCGCGGGAAGTGGATTCCTTCTTCTTCGCCGACTGATGCGAGGCGGCCATGCGCCGCCGGCAATGGACCACGTGGTCTGCAATCGTTATTGTGCGCGTCCTGATCGGGCAGGGCGCCTGTCCGATTCCCGCATAAAGGCGCAGCCGGTAAACCAATTGCATGCGCAAGCCTGAAGAGACGATCGACATGTGGCAGAGACTGAGCGACTTCGTCGGCTCGTTCAGCCAGCGCACGGGCCTCGCCGGCTCGCTGGTCAATGCGCTCGACCCCGATAACTGGCTGCCCGGTGGGCGCGATGCCGCCTTCACCCTGGCACTGATCGCGCTGGCGGCCAAGATGGCCGTGGCCGATGGGGCCGTGACCGCCTCCGAAGAGCGCGCCTTCCGCGCCACGGTAGAAATGGCGCATGGGCATGAAGAGCAGATCATCCGCGTATTCAACCTGGCCAAGCAGGATGTGGCCGGCTACGACGCCTATGCGCGCAAGGTCACGCGCTTCTTTCATGACAGCCCCGACACGCTGGAACATGTGCTCGACAGCCTGTTCTATATCGCCACCGCCGACGGCATGGTGCATGAGGCCGAGCTCGACTACCTCAAGTCGGTCAGCGATATCTTCGGCTTCGACGAGGCGCGCTTCGAACAGTTGGCGAGCCAGCATGTGCAGCTCGAAGCGGGCGTGGACCCCTATGCCGTGCTGGGGCTGGCGCCCAATGCCGATGCCGACGAGATCCGCCGGGTCTATCGGGTGCTGGTAGCCGAGCACCATCCGGACCGGCTGATCGCCAAGGGCGTGCCCGAGGACCTGATCGATGTGGCGACCGCGCGCATGAAGACGATCAACCTCGCCTACCAGGCTTTGACAAAGCCGCGCCAGACCCCGCTGCTGACGGCCGACCCCGCCAGCGCTTGACGGGGTGGGGCATAGGACCCTACATCAGCCGGCCAGTTGACCGGGTGGCCGCTGGCAGTGGGGTAACCTGCTGCCGGAGGAAAGTCCGGGCTCCTTCGGAACACGGTGCCGGCTAGCGGCCGGCGGGGGCGACCCCAGGGAAAGTGCCACAGAAAGCAAACCGCCCGCCTTCGGGCAGGCAAGGGTGAAAGGGTGCGGTAAGAGCGCACCGGGTGTCCAGCAATGGAGACCGCACGGTAAACCCCACCGGGAGCAAGACCAAATAGGGATGACGCGGGGCTTCGGTCCCAGCCCGTTTCGAGGCCAGATCATCCGGGTTGGTTGCACGAGCGTCCTGGCGACAGGCGCCACAGATGAATGGTCACCACGTACCGCGCAAGCGGTGCCCTACAGAACCCGGCTTATAGGTCAACTGGCGTTGAACATGCCGCCGATCTCCAGAAATGGAGGTCGGCGGCGCCATTTTACGCGCTCGTCGTGCATGAAGTCCGTTTTCTACGACATTGTGAATGAAAAACTTGACACCATGTCGCCTTTCCTATACTAGTCGATCCAGCAACGGAGCGGTGTGATGACCTCCAAGGAAATGATGGCCGGCGTGCAGATCGTCGGGGTGGTCCTGGTAGGCTTTTGGCTGGCCTGGGACGCGATGAATGGCGGAGCCGCTGGGGCGAGCGCGGCCGATATTGCCGTCAAGCTGCTCTGGGCGGTAGGTGGTTTGATCGTCTTCAACATTATCGGGACGATAGTGGGAACGATCCTCATTTCCATCGTGCAACGCGAGGAACTGAAGGACGAGCCGAGCGATGAGCGCGATCTGGCTATCGAGGCGCGGAGTCTGAGGAATGGTGGCATTGCCACATCCATTGCCGCGGCCGTGTCGCTGGTGCCGCTGGCCATGGGGGTCGGGGGCAATTTCGCGGTCTATGCGCTGTTCATTGCGCCGGTGATCGGCGGGGCGGTCAATGCCGCCTATCAGCTCTACTACTACCGGACGAACTGACCTCATGGGCAAGGGACAGTCGGGCATTTCCAATTCCATCCGCACGCTGCGGTTTCATGCCGATGAAATGACCCAGGCGGCGCTGGCGGAGCGGGTGGGCGTCACGCGGCAGACCATCGTTGCCATCGAGCAGGGGCGCTATTCGCCATCGCTCGAAGTGGCCTTCCGCATCGCCCACGCCTTCGGCGTGCCGCTGGAGGATGTGTTTCAATGGAGTCCGCAGGACGCGGACTGACCGGAGAAAAGCCATGAAAGTTGTTGCCCAGCACCGCTATGGCGGTCCCGACGTGCTGCAGATCGAGGAGCGCGCCATGCCGATGCCCGGGGCGGGCGAGGTGCTGGTGCGCGTGCATGCCTGCACCGTGACCCTCGCCGATTGCGCCTTCCGCAAGGCCGATCCCTTTATCGTCCGGCTGTTTGGCGGCCTGTTCCGGCCGCGCAATGACGTTCTGGGCGACGATATTGCCGGCGTGGTCGAGGCCGTTGGGCCGGGCATTTCCCGCTTCAGGCCAGGGCAGGCGGTTTATGGCTCGGTCGGCGCCAATCTGGGCGGTATGGCCGAATATGTGTGCCTTCCCGCAAGCGCGGCCATCGTACCGGTGCCGGAAGGGCAGGCCGTGCTGCCGCTGAGCGGGCTCAGCTACGCCTATCTCACTGCCATGCCCTTCATCCGCGACGAAGCGCGGGTGAAGCCGGGCGACAAGGTCTTGATCCATGGCGCGGCAGGCAGTGTCGGCGCCATCGCGGTGCAACTGGCCAAGCATTTTGGCGCTGAGGTCACCGCGGTGGCCTCGGGCCGCCATGCCGGCATGCTGGCCGAGCTGGGTGCCGATCATGTCATCGACCGGCAGGCAGAGGATTTCACCAGCCATCGCGCGGCCTATGACGTGATCTTCGATGCCGTGGGCAAGTCGAACTTTGCCCGTTGCACGCCGGCGCTCAGGCCGGGTGGTATTTATCTTACCACCGTGCCGGGCTGGGGAATCGTATGGCTGATGCTGACCGGCGGCAGGCGTGGAGACAAGCGGGGCAAGCTCGCCACGACCGGATTGCGGCCCGTTGCCGACAAGCTCAGGGACCTCGAATTGCTCAACGATCTGCTGGCACGGAGTGCCGTGCGGCCGGTGGTCGATCGCATATTCCCGCTGGAACAGGTGGCCGAGGCGCATCGCTATGTCGAGAGCGAGCAAAAGGCGGGGGATGTGGTGGTCGAGGTGACGCCAAACCCCCAATGGGAAACAGAATCTTAAGCGTCATAACGCAAAGTGGAGAGAAGTTTACGAACCGGCCGCGCGGGCCGGGAGTGGAGTAGTGACCTTTATGGGCAAGCGTTCCGTGCCCGAAACCAGCCAAAATGCTGGCCCGCACGTTCCTGTCCTGCTGGATGAGGTGCTGGCGGCGCTATCGCCGCTATCGGGCAAGCGCATCGTCGACGGCACATTTGGCGCGGGCGGCTATTCGCGCGCCTTGCTCGAAGCGGGCGCCGTGGTCATCGCCATCGACCGCGACCCCAGTGTGCAGCCCTTTGCCGATGCGCTGACGACCGAGTTCGGGAGCCGCTTCATCTTCGTTGCCGGCACGTTCTCCGAGCTCGATATGCTGGCCGCCGAGCATGGGCCGATCGATGGCGTCGTGCTCGATATCGGCGTTTCCTCCATGCAGCTCGACCAGCCGGAACGCGGCTTTTCCTTCATGCGCGAGGGGCCGCTGGACATGCGGATGAGCGGGGAGGGCGAAAGCGCCGCCGACCTCGTCAACGGGCTCGATGCGGAGCCGCTGGCCAACCTGCTCTACGCCTTTGGTGAGGAACGCAAGTCGCGCCGGATCGCCCAGTTCATCGTGGCCGCGCGCGAAACCGCGCCGATCGAGACGACGCTGGAACTGGCCCGCATCATCGAAAAGGCCATCGGCCGCAAGCCGGGCGATGCCCATCCGGCCACGCGCTCTTTCCAGGCCCTGCGCATCGCCGTCAATGCCGAATTCGAGCAACTGGTCGAAGCCCTGTTCGCGGCCGAGCGGCTGCTGAGCGAGGGCGGGCGGCTGGCCGTCGTCACCTTCCATTCGCTGGAAGACCGTATCGTCAAGCGCTTCTTCGACCCCGACAAGGGTGGGCCGGCCCAGTCGCGGCACCTGCCGCAAGTGGTTACGGAGGAACGCCGTTGGGTGGAGGTTGCCAAGGCCGCCAAGCCAGGTGAGGCCGAACTGGCGCGCAATCCGCGCGCACGGTCGTCCATCCTGCGCGCGGCCACGCGCTCGGCTGCCCCGCCGCGCCCGGTACGGTTCGACGGGCTCGGCGTGCCCCAGATCAGGGGCGCCGCATGATCCGCAATCTCAACATCATCCTGATCTTTACCAGCGTGCTGATGCTGGCGGGCGTCTATGCGCTCAAATTCTCCATCGAGAATACGGCCAGCGAACGCACCGAGCTGATCGCGCTGATCGACAGCCAGGAGGGCGAGCTGTCGCTGGTCAAGGCCGACGAAGCGGTGCTGAGTCAGCCCGGCCATATCGAACCCATCGTGCGCCGGCACCAACTGGCGCTGGCCATCGAACCGGTGAAGCAGGAGCAGTTCGGCGCCTTCGACGCGCTGCCCATGCGACCGGTCAAGCCCAATACGGCGGCCATGGATTCCCTGTTCGAATCCCTTGAAGCGGGCATCGATCCGATCGACGCCATTCTCGAACTGGAAGGGATCGAATAATGGCGGTCACGACAGAGGATTTCGGCCCCACTATCGCACTCGAAGGCGCCCGCAAGGCGCGCGGCAACCTGACCCAGGCGCGCATCCGCTGGATGGTACTGGCATTGGTGCTCGGCTTTGGCCTGGTCGGCGGCCGGCTGATCCAGCTGGGCATGGTGGAGACCGATTCCGCCATCGAAGGTCAGGCGCGCGATGTCATCACCGCGACACGCCCGCCGATCCTGGATCGCAACGGGCTCGAAATGGCGGTGGATATCCGCGTGCCATCGCTCTTCGCCGAGCCGCGCCGCATCATCGATGTGGAGGAAGCCGTGCGCAAGCTGCGCACCGTGCTGCCCGATCTCGACGAGGAATGGCTGCGCAACCGCCTGACGGGTGACAAGGGTTTCGTCTGGGTGCAGCGCGAGCTGTCGCCGGCCATCCAGGACAGGATAATGCGCCTGGGCATTCCGGGTATCGACTTCATTACGGAGTCCAAGCGCTTTTATCCGGGCATGACGGAAGCCAGCCACATCCTGGGCTCGACCAATATCGACAACCAGGGCATTTCCGGCATCGAAAAGCACATGGATGGCGAGGATGTCGCGCTGCTGCAGGATCTGGGCCTGGCACGCGGCAATGCGCTGGCGCCGGTGGAACTGAGTATCGACATGCGCGTGCAGCATGTGATGCACGAACAGTTGCTCGACGCCATGACGCGCTACCAGGCGATCGCCGCGGCCGGCGTGATGATGGACATCCATACCGGCGAGATCATTGCGCTGGCTTCGATCCCCGATTTCAACCCCAACGAACCGGCCACGGCGCTGGTCAAGGACAGTTTCAACCGCATCACCGCGGGCATTTTCGAGCCGGGCTCGACGTTCAAGACCGTCACGATGGCCGCCGCACTCGATGCCGGCACGGTCCGGCTCACCGACCAGTTCGACGCCCGCTACGGTATTCGCTTCGGCCGCTTCACCATCGACGATTTCCACGGCAAGCACCGTATCCTCAGCCTTCCCGAGGTCTACAAATATTCCTCCAATGTCGGCACGATCCGCGTGATGCAGACCATGGGCAAGGAAGCCTACCGCGCCTTCCTCAGCCGCATGAAATTCGACCAGCGCGTGGAATTCGAACTGCCTGAAATGCGCGTACCTGCCGTACCGAAGGAACTTTCCGAAGTCGGCGCCGCCACCGCCTCCTTCGGCCATGGCCTGTCGGTGTCGCCGCTGCATCTGGTCACGGCCTATGCGGCCTTCGTCAACGGGGGCAACTATATCGCGCCGACCCTCTACAGGCGCGATGTTGCAGAGGCCGAACCCCTCTACGAGCGGGTGATCTCGGCCGATGCCAGCGCCACCATCCGCTATCTGATGCGCCTCAATGCGATCTCATCGGGGGGCTCGGGCTCGCAGATGAACAAAGCGGCCCTGGGCTATCGCGTCGGCGGCAAGACCGGTACGGCCGAAAAGGTGGTCGATGGCCGCTATTCTTCCAACAAGGTGACCAATTTCTTCGCCTCGGCCTTCCCGCTGGATAATCCGCGCTACGCCATGGTCATCATGGTTGACGAGCCAAAGGCGGAAAACCCGCAGTCGGGCACCACGGCCGGCTGGAATGCCGGCACGGTGACGGGACGCATTGTGCAGCGTGTCGCGCCGATGCTGGGCATCGCGCCCGATTTCAGTGAACTTCTTGATCAGCAAATTGTCCCGCCAGAAGCGCGGCGCGTCTTTCCAGAAGGATATTGACCGGTGTCACTTAGCGTAACACAACTGCTCGAAGGCTCCGGCGCCCGGCCCAAGAAGGGTCTGGGTGCGGTTTTCGGCCTCAATTCCGACAGTCGCCGGATCGAGCCCGGCGACATCTTCTTCGCGCTGCCGGGCGCCAATGTGCATGGCAACCAGTTCGTGCCCGACGCGGTCAAGCGCGGAGCACTGGCGGTCATCAGCGACGTGGCGCCAGTGGGCGATCCCGGTGTGCCTGTCATCATCGTCAAGGATGTGCGGGCGGCCTATGCCCGCGCCGCCTCGCGCATTTTCGAACCGCAGCCGGAAATCACGGTGGCCGTTACCGGCACCAATGGCAAGACGTCGGTGGCCGCCTTCGTGCGCCAGATCTGGCACTATGCCGGTATTCCCGGCGCCAGCATCGGCACGCTGGGCGTGGATACCGCCAACCGCCATATCGACGGGAGCCTCACGACGCCGGATTCGCGTACGCTGCACCAGTCCATGCGGGCGCTCAAGGCGCAGGGCATCAACCACGTGGCGCTGGAAGCCTCCAGCCATGGGCTCGACCAGCGCCGGCTCGACGGCATCCATTTCGAGGCCGTCGCCTTCACCAATCTCAGCCGCGACCACCTCGATTATCACCAGGACATGGACGCCTATCGCAATGCCAAGCTGCGGCTCTTCACTGATCTGCTGGTCGATGG
>CBIGSA010000089.1:0-12089 GCA_966192215.1 uncultured Devosia sp.
GCTCGAACATGCGACGCACATCCATGAGCTGGACGAGATAGGCCGGGTCCTCGGCAAAAAGGCTGCGCACCGTGGTGGCCAGCGAGCCGAGGAACTGCTCGACATCGTCGCGCACCACTTCGGCGCGCTCGCCATGCTTGCGGCGCACCAGACCCTTGGGTTCGAGGATTTGCAGCCCCTCGCGGACCGAGCGCGTGCTGATGGCGAAGCGCCGCGCCAGGTCGGCCTCCGATGGCAGGCGTTCGCCGACCTTCAGTGCGCCAGACAGGATTTCTGCCTCGATGGCGGAAACCACCGAGGCATGCAGCTTCCCGCGATCCGGCGCAGCTGGGGTCACCATGCGGTGAACCCGCCATCGACCACGACATTGGAGCCGGTCATGTAGGAGGAGGCGTCGGAGGCCAGGAACTGGATGACGCCGTTATATTCGCCCTTCTCGGCCTGGCGGCGCATGGGCACGCGTTCGAGGAAATTGTCGACGAATTCCTTGTCGAAGCTGCCGGTCTTGACCCCGCCGAAGGAGATCAGGTTGCAGCGCACATTCTTCTCGGCCCAGTAGGTCGCGACATAGCGGGTGAGGTTGACCAGGCCCGACTTGGAGGCGGCATAGGACACCGCCTTGATGAAGGGCACGCCGTCGCGCTTTTCGCGATAGGCATAGAGCGCCTGGTTGGGCGAGACGATGCCATAGATCGAGCCGACATTGATGATGCTGCCGCGGCCCTTCTCGGCCATTTTGCTGCCGATCACCTGGCTGCACAGCATGACGCCGGTCAGGTTCACATCGATGATGTCGTCCCAGAATTTCTGCGGATAGACCTCGAAGGGCGCATTCTGCTCGGCGCCGCCGTCGGGCTTGGAATCGATGCCGGCATTGTTGACCAGCACGTCGGGCACGCCCCAGTCGGCGATCAGCCTGTCGGTCGCGGCTTCCAGCGCCGCCTTGTCGGTGACGCTGGCTTCATAGACCTTGATGCTGCCGCCCAGGCCGGGGAACAGCTCATCGAGCTTTTCCTGCGTCACCGGCCGGCGGCTATAGACCGCCACCTTCGCCCCGGCCTTGGCGAGGGAGGTCGCGAATTCGCGCCCCAGTTGTCCCAGGCCACCCGTGACGACGATCACCTTCCCCGCGACGCTAAATAGATCAGACATCAATCGCTCCAACTTATGTCATAAGTCATATGTCATAAGCGGATGAATGCGCGGGGGCAAGCCCCTGCAGGCAAGGAACGAGAAAGATGGGGGAAAGCCGGGCGGCAACGCCAATCCATCGGCAGGCTTGCTCATGGTGGCGCCGCACGCGGACGCGTCACCGTTGGCGATGCCATGGTGTTGATGTAGCAATGAGAAACCGCCAATCTACACGAGTAGCGACACCTCAGACATGCCGGTAAGCCCAAAGGCCGGAAACGGCCCGAAATTGACGCTTCACCAGATGCGCATCGTCTGGACGGTGGCGCATGCGCAGACCGTGAGCCGGGCCGCCAAGCAGCTCGGATTGTCCCAACCGTCGCTGTCGCAACAGATCGCCAAGCTCGAGACGAGCATCGGCCACAAGGTGTTCGACCGCCAGGCGGGGCGGATGCAATTGACCGAGATCGGCACGTTCCTGGTCGAGCATGTCGAGCAGGTGATGCGCGAGGTTCAGTCGCTCGAGGACGGGCTCAGCGGCTTTACCGGCGGCGTAAGGACGATCGGCATCGCCGGCATCAGTTCGCCCCTGCGCGTGCTCCTGCCGCCGGCCCTGCGCCGCTTTCACGACGAGCATCCCGATATCGGGTTTGACCTGCATGAATCGAGCCCGGCGGACGTGGTGGCGATGCTCTATGCGCGGCGGGCCAATATCGGCATCGTGGCTGCCAGCTCGATTGCCCAGGCGAGCATGGGCTTCGTGCAGGTGCCATTGCTCGATGACCCCTATGTGCTGGTCGTTCCGGAGACACCGGACGCGGCGACATTCAACAACGTGATCCACTTCGTCTATGGCACGCAGCACCAGAAGCGCATCGACGAATGGTATCAGGCCACCCTGCCCGACCACCGCGTGGTCGCCCGGTGCCGCAGCTTCGAGGGGGCGGTGGCGATGGTGCGGGCGGGGCTGGGCATATGCCTTGCGCCGGCGCTGTCCTGCTTTGCGGGCGAGGCGCTGATGGGCGGCATCCGGCTTTATGAGGCCGGCCTCGGCATTCCGCGGCCACTCGTGGCGTTGGTTCCCTCGCAATACCGGCACCTTGCGCCCTATGCGGCGCTGATCGAGACGCTGCAGGACGTGGCGCGCAACCGCGTCCAGCCGCTGATCGAGCCGATGCCACCCCTGCTGGCGCGGACGCCCTAGAAGAAAGCCTTATGGCGGCTATTGGCCCTTCCTCGGCCAATCCGGGGTATCAACGAGACCATTGGGAACGAGGATGGCCCCGCACGGCCAGCGTCTTGACGTGATTATCTGGCTTTATCGCATCGGCTTTCTGGCCATCCTGCTGGCAGGCTGGACGCTTGCCTCCCAGTTCATCCCGCGCAACCTGATCCCAACCCCGCTCGCCACATTCGAGGCGGCGCAGCGCATGTTCAGCGAGGGGCGGCTCTGGGTCGCCATTGGCGACAGTCTCACCGTTTATGGCCTGGGCTTTGGGCTGGCGGCGGCGGTGGCCATCCCGGTCGGGGTGGCAATGGGCGGGATAAGGCCGCTGGGCAAGACGCTCGACATCTATGTCAACGCGCTCGCCGCCACGCCGCGCGTCGCCTTCGTGCCGCTGATTATCGTGCTGCTGGGGCTAGGCGTGCAGGCCAAGGTGTTCATCGTCTTCCTGGGCGCGGCGATGCCCATCCTGCTTAACACCTATGCGGGCGTGCTGGCCTCGAATGACGAACTGGTCGAGATGGCGCGGTCGGTCGGGGCGAGCCGCTGGCGCATCTTTACCCGCATCACCATTCCGAGCGCGGTGCCTTTCATCGTGGTCGGGCTGCGCGTCGGGGCGACCATCGGGCTCATCAATACGGTGGTGGCCGAACTCTATACCGCCGTGCGCGGGCTGGGCGGACTGCTGGCCGTCTATGGCAACACGTTCCGCATGGCCGAATATTTCGTGATTGTCCTGATCCTTGCGAGCATCGGCGTGCTCGTCACCGAACTGCTTCGCTACCTGCAGAAGCGCCTTGAGCGCTGGCGGGGCGAAAGCGCCAATTGAACCACATGACTGCTGGAGGAAAACCATGAACAAGCTGATCGGACTGCTCATTCCCGCACTGGCGGGCCTGATGCTGGCGCAGCCGGCCGCCGCAGCGCCATTCCGGTTGATCCTGACCCATCTAGAGCCGCCGCTGGTGCCCAATTCGGTCATGGATCTGGCGCTTGAAAAGGGCTATTTCGCCGCCGAAGGGGTGGAGGTGGAACTGGTCCGCGTCGAACAGACGCCCTCCGCCCTGCAGGCGCTGGCCGCCGGCGAGGGCGAGATGGCCAATGTGGGCGTCGATGGCCTGCTGCTGCTCGTTGCGCAGGGCGCGACCGACCTCAAGGCCGTGACCTCGCCCAACAAGTCGCTGCCCTATGTCATCGTCGCCAGGGACGACATCAACTCCATCGCCGACCTGACCGGGCGGCGGTTCGGCGTGGGCCGCGTCGGGAGTCTCGATCATTCATTGTCGATGAAGGTCTTTGCCAGCCAGGGGCTCGACGTGGATACGCTCGAAGTGCTGGCCATCGGCCAGCCCAATGTGCGGGCGCAGGCGCTGGTTGCCGGCCAGATCGATGCGACGACCATGTCCATCGGCGCCTGGATGTCGGTGCCCGATAAAACCGGCTATCACATCATCGTCGACCAGGAGGCCTATTACGCGGCTGCGCCCGTCGTGAACAAGGTCAATGCGGTGACCCAGAAGGTGCTCGACGAGCGCGGCGCCGAGGTGCAGGGCGTGATCCGCGCACTCATCAGGATTTCGCGCGACTTTTCGGCCGATCCCGATGCCTGGGCAACCGCGATGGCGCCCTATGCGCCCAATATCGATGAAGCCAGCCTGCACGAACTGGCCGCAACCTTTGCCGGCAGTTGGAGCGTCAATGGCGGTATGAATGCCACGGACCTGCAATATACCCAGGACTGGCTCTATTCGACCGAGGACTTCACCAACGTCAGGCCCGTTACCCTCGAGCAATGGGTGGATTTTGGCCCGGTTGACGCGGTCCTGGCGGATATGGGTACGGTGGACGGAGACAGCACAGGTCGATGAGACGAGTCGAGTCGATGGCGGAAAGCATTCTCGGCGGAACTGCCCCCGAACCCGCCATCGCCCTCAAGGGCGTAGGTCTTTCCTTCCAGTCGGCCCGCCTGAAGCAGGAGATCGTGGCCCTCAAGGACATCAACCTCGATGTGCCGGAGGGGCTTTTCGTCAGCCTGCTCGGCCCTTCCGGTTGCGGCAAGACCACGCTTCTGCGCCTGGTCGACGGCCTGATCCAGCCCCAGCGCGGCACGGTGCGGGTGCTGGGCGCGCCGCCCCGGCCGGGGCCTGAGATGGGTTTCGTGTTTCAGTCCTTCCGGCTCATCCCCTGGCTCACCGTAGAGGCCAACGTGGCCTTTCCGCTGGGGGAGCAAAAGCTGTCGGCGGCCGAACGCGCGGAGCTGGCAGCCGAGCAGCTCAATGTCGTCGGCCTGTCGCGCTTCAAGGATGCCTATCCCGACGAATTGTCGGGCGGCATGAAGCAGCGCGTGGCGCTGGCCAGGGCATTGGTCAGCAAACCGCGCGTGCTGCTGATGGACGAGCCCTTTGCCAGCATCGACGCGCAGACGCGCGAGCTGATGCAGATCGAGCTGATGCGCATCTGGACCCAGCAGCATTGCACGGTGCTGTTCGTGACCCATAGCGTGGATGAAGCCATCGTGCTGTCGGACCGCGTGGCCCTGATGGGTCCGCGACCGGGCCGGATCGTCGAAACGCTCGATGTAGAACTGGATCGCCCGCGCTGGGCCTATGATGCCCGGGCCGACGAGCGCTATATCAAGCTGCGCACCTACCTGTCGTCGCGGATGCGCGACCTAGTGCTGTCCGACCCACAATCGGACTTCTATCGCATGCAGTGACGGACCCCGGGGGCCGTGGCCCCCGCGGGTCCCGGGCAAGATCAGCCCTCGAGTTCGGCAAACATGGCGTCGAAGCGTTCCTTGGCCTTTGGCGGGTTACGGGCAGCCTTGGCCTCTTCGAGATTGGCGGCAGGGTCGTCCACCACCACCAGCGCCACCATGCCCATGGCAAAGTGCGGCAGGCATTTCACGCCATAGACGCCCGGCACGGTGAAGGTCACGTCGATTTCCTTGCCGATGGCGCCCTTGAACGGCTCGGCCCCTTCGGGCGCCATACCGCGGACGGTCTCGGCATTGTGGCCCGGGTCGGTGGGAATGAACTTGACGGTATCGCCCGCGGCAATCCTGATCAGCGCCGGCTCGAATACCATGTCGCCGGCTTCGCCCTTGTTGAGCATGTGGACCTCGTGCTCGGCCGCGAAGGCCTGACCGGTCAGCACAGCCGGAGCGGCGAGCGCCGCGACTGATCCGGCAACGAATGTGCGCCTTGAAATTGCAGACATGATTTTCTCCTTCTTTCGACGCGCAAAGCGTCCCCTTGTTCTTGACCCTTCTCCGCCAGGCGAAGGAGGGCAAATCGTCGATGGGCGACGTCACCGCCGGGGTGACGGCCCCAACGCAAAATCCTCAGCGCGCTGAAAATTCCGGCCTCGCCCAAAATCGACATTGAAACGTCTGCGTCATGTTGACGTTCCCTGCTGCATGGGCTTAGCCTGATAGTAAGCTAGCGTACAATTTTGCGGCAAGGCAATTTCTGGCGATAACCGGAGCCTGAGCGCTAGCGGCATTCTTAGGAGGAGGAGACGCTCATGAAGAGTAGTCCGAAACTAACTGCGCTCGTTGCGGTCGCAGTCTCGCTGATGGCTGTCCAGGCGGCAATTGCCCAGGATGCGCCGATCGATTCGATCACGCCCGTGACGGACGAGATGCTGCTCAATCCACCCGATGCCGACTGGTTGATGTGGCGCCGCACCTATAACGGCTGGGGCTATAGCCCGCTCGAACAGATCAACAAGGAAAATGTCGCCGATCTCGAACTGGTCTGGTCGTGGGGCATGAGTCCGGGCGGCCGCACCCAGGAAACGCCGCTGGTGCATGACGGCGTCATGTTCATCCAGAATTCGGACCATCGCATCCAGGCGCTGGACGCGGCAACCGGCGATCTCATCTGGGAATACCAGTATGAGCTGCCTGATGACGTGAATCCCAATGGCGAGCGTTCCAAGGCCATCTACGGCAACAACCTGATCATTGCCACGCGCGACGCCCATATCATCGCGCTCGACATCAAGACCGGGGACCTGGTCTGGGACCAGCAGGTTGCTGACTACAACAAGGGCTTTGCATATTCCTCCGGTCCGCTGGTGGCCAATGGCGTCATCGTCCAGGGCATGACCAGCTGCAGCAATGCCCAGCCGGGCGGGTGCTTCTTCACCGGCCACGACGCCGAGACCGGCGAGGAAATCTGGCGCGTCAACACTATCGCCCGTGGCGATACGCCTGAAGGCAATAGCTGGAACGGCCTTCCGCTCGAAAGCCGCCACGGCGCTTCGGCCTGGATCACCGGCTCCTACGACCCCGAGCAGAACCTGATCTTTGCCGGTGTCGGCCAGCCCTACCCATGGAACGTCGAGATTGCGGGCCTCACGCCCAAGAGCTCGGATCCTGGTGTCACCAATGAGGCACTCTACACCAATTCCACGCTCGCCATCGACGCGACCAGCGGCGAACTCAAGTGGTACCATCAGTACCTGCCGACCGACTCGCTCGACCTCGACTATGTGTATGAGCGCCTGATCATCGACGACATGGTGGTGACGACAGGCAAGCTCGGCATCATGGAAGCCCTCGATCGCAATACGGGCGACTGGCTGTGGGCCAAGGAAACGGTGCCGCAGAATGTCGTTCTGTCGATCGATCCGGAAACCGGCGCCAAGGAGATCAATCCCGAGGTCATTCCGGTGATCGGCGAGACCACCTTCAACTGCCCCGCCGATCCGGGCAGCAAGGCCTGGCAGGCTACCTCCTACAGCCCGAAGACCGGCGCCATCTATCTGCCGACGGTGGAATTCTGCTCCAATACCACGGTCAACCCGCTCGATCCGGGCCAGATCTATACCGGTGGCGGCCTGCAGACCTATTCGCGTGTCGCTCGCCCTGACGGCGACGGCAATATCGGCCAGGTCCGCGCGATCAAGCTGGATGACCAGTCCGAGATGTGGCAGTACCGGCAGTATGCGCCGGTCACGACCTCGACCCTGCCGACCGCTGGTGGCGTCGTGTTCGTGGGCACGCTCGACCGCAAGCTCATCGCCTTCGACGATGAAACCGGCGATGTGCTGTGGACGAGCCCGACCCTGAGCAATTCGCTCGAGTCGTTCCCGATCAGCTACGAGGCCAACGGCAAGCAGTATGTCGCCGTGGTGGCCAACTTCGGCAACGGCCTTGGCCGCCTGCAGTCGCTGACGCCAGACGTGAAGCTGCCGCCGAACAACCCGGTGACGCTCTATGTCTTTGCACTGCCCGACGCCGAATAAGCGGCTGAGCGCATCCTCCTGACACCGGCCCGGGCGGACCTGGAAACCTCCAGTCCGCCCGTGCCTTTAAGGTGAGGTCCGAACTTGCGGATTGGTCTGGTTGTTCTGCACATGGCGCTGGCCCTGGTACTGGCGGTGCCGGTCCCCGCCCAGGAGGCGGAGTTCGACGAGGTGCCCTATGCCCCCGGGCAATGGAATATCGGCCGGCGGCTGGACGAATCCCAGCTACGCTACTGCATCGACAAGCGCGATCCCGATTGGGAAGTGGCCGGCGCCATTGCCGATGCGATCGCCGCCGCCCTGCTGCTGGAGCCGCAACGCTATGTGGTGGAAAGGGGATACGTCGTCGAGGACATCACCAATGTCTATGGCGTGATGCTGGAGCATTGCGACGTCTATATGGGGTTCAAGCTGATCCCGGAGGGCTATGCCAGCTGGATCACGCTGACCCGGGCCTACTACGACGCCCAATATGTCTTTGTTGCCGCCGATCCGGCGCTAAAGTCGCTGGCCGGCCTGCCGCCCGGGCGCCCCATCGGCGCCACGGTGGGCACCACGGCCCAAATCCGGCTCGTTTCCTATCTTGCCGCCCTGCCGGCCGAGAAGCGCTGGCCGGCCTATCCCATGGGCACCAACGAGCAGGCGCTTGAATCGCTGGTCAACGGTTCGGTCGATGTCGCGCTGGTATGGGCGCCGAGCCTGTGGGGCAAGCAGCGCAGCGACCCCGCCTATGCCGGATTGCACGGCATCGATCCCGCGCCGCTGCCTCCGACCACGCTGGGCGTGGGGGCCGTGGTACTGGCCGACCAGAAATTCCTGCGCAGCGCCATCGACGAGGCTATTGCGGCGCTGGCTGCGGACGGTACTCTGGGGGGCATACTCGAGAGCTTCGATTTCCCCGCCACCGTTGCAGCGCCATGATATCCGACGCCACCCCGGCTCCTGCTGCCGACGCGATCCGCCTCGACGCCATCTCCAAGCGCTATGGCCGCACGCTGGCGCTCGATGCGGTGAGCTTTGCCGTGCGCGAGCGGGAGCTCTTCGCCCTGCTGGGACCGAATGGGGCCGGCAAGACCACGCTGCTCCATATCCTCTCCACCATTCTGCGACCCGATAGCGGCACCGCGCTGATCGACGGCATTGATGTCGTGAAGGACCCGCGGGCCGCACGGCGGCGGCTCGGCATCGTCTTCCAGGAGCCCAGCCTCGACGACCGGCTGACGGTTCGCGAAAATCTCGAACTTCACGGCCTGGTCTTCGGCGTGCCGCGCCAGCTCAGGCGGCAGCGGATCGAGGAAATGCTGGCGCTGGTCGAGCTGTCCGACTGGGCGGCCAGGCCGGTGCGGGCGCTGTCATCGGGCATGAAGCGACGGCTCGAAATTGCCCGGGCGCTGATCCACGATTCCCGAATCCTGCTGCTCGACGAACCGACGGTGGGGCTCGACGCCCAGACACGGGAACGCATCTGGGCCTATCTGCACCGGCTGCGGACCGAGCGGGACATCACCGTGCTGGTGACCACCCACTATATCGAGGAGGTCGAGAACTGTGACCGGGTCTGCATCATCGATGGCGGCAAAGTGCTGGCGCTCGACACGCCGCACGCGCTGAAGCAGGCGCATGGCCAGGCGCTGGTGCGCGTGACGCCGGCCACGGCGGCTGACCGCGAAGCCATCAAGGCGCGCCATGCGGACCGGTTGGCTGCCAGCAAGGGCGACGAGTTGACCCTGGCCAGCGACAATGCCTTCATCGCCGCATTTCTCGCGGAGTTCGGCACGCGGATCACCGCGCTCAAGGTCGAGGTGCCGAGCCTCGAAACCGTGTTCCTGTCGCTGACCGGGCGCGAGCTGCGCGACCAGGCGGCCGGCGCCCGCGAACAGACCTTTGCCTTCGGCAAGCGCGGAGGCGAGCACACGAGATGAGCGAGGCCCGGACAATGGAATGGCGTCGTGCGCTGATGGTGCAACTGGGCGGGCTCTACGGGCTGTGGCTGCGCGAGGTGAAGCGTGCGTTTCGGGATCGGGGCCAATTGATCGGCGGCGTCAGCCGGCCGATCCTGTGGGTGCTGATCCTGGGGATCGGGCTCAATCCCTATTTCCGCGGCGAGGTCTATGGTGCGGTCACTTTCGTGGTGCCTTTCACCTATCTGCAGTTCATCTTTCCGGCGGTGATCGCGCTCAACATCATGTTCACCTCGGTGCAGTCAGCCGTATCGGTAATCTGGGACCGCGAATTCGGTTTCCTGCGCGAAGTGCTGGTTTCGCCCCTATCGCGGACGACCATCCTGCTGGCCAAGGTGTTGGGCGGCACGACGGTAGCGGTGCTGCACGGGTGCCTGGTGTTGATCCTGGCCCGCTTTGCCGACATACCACTCACGCCCATGGACATAATCAGGGCGTTGGGGCTGATGGCGCTGCTGGCCTTCGCGCTGACCTCTCTGGGCGTGGTGATCGCCAATCGCATCAGCAGCTTCCAGGGGTTCGGCGTTTTCTCCAATGCGGTGATCCTGCCGCTCTATTTCACCTCCAGCTCGATCTTCCCGCTCGATCCGGCGCTGAGCCGGGCGCAGACCCGCGTGGTCTATCCCGACTGGCTGGTGACCATCATCGAGTGGAACCCGCTGACTTATGCGGTGGATGCCCTGCGTGGCGCGCTGATCAACTACAACCAGTTCGACCCCTGGATGGGGATCACGGTGATCGTAACCGCCTGCGTGGTGCTGTTCAGCATCGCGCTCTACGACTTCCACCGGGCGTGAGGCTGTCGTGGCCGGTACCGGGCGGATGCGCGATGTCATAAGTTTTGGGGCAGTGCTGGCGCTGCTTGTCGGCATCAGCTTCCTGCCGCCGGACACGTCGCTGCGCGAGATCGAGCGGGCCGGCGCCCTGCGCGCCTGCGTGCCGCCGCTCTATCCGCCGCTGGTGACTGATGATCCGGACCAGCCCGGCGTCGACATCGAATTGTTGCGTATCATGGCCGAGCGCATCGGGGTTTCGCTGATCATCAATGAAAACCGCGCCATGGGCCGCGATTTCAACCCGCGCAATTGGGGCCTCAACCGCGCACAATGTCAGGTGATTGCCGGGGGCGTCGTCAGCTCAACGCAGACGCGCTCCTTTCTCGAGACCGGCCCCGCCTATGCGCAGACCGGCTGGGCGGTGGTCTCCCCTGCCCCCATCGACAGCCTTGCCGGCAAGCAGGTCGGCGTGCTGACACTGATTTCGGGCCTGGACCGCATCGGACTGGCGAGCTTCCTGCGCGACCAGGGAACCACGGCGCGCATCCTGACCAGTCCCGAGGCGCTGGCCGCCGGCCTTGCCAATGGCACGCTCGACGCCGGGGTGACCGAGGCCATGCTGGCGAGCCGGCTGGCGGAAGAGCATGGCTGGGCCGTGGCCTGGGCCCCACCCCAGCTCGCACGCTACAACATGGTCTTCGGCCTGTGGAAGGGCGATATCACCCTCAAGCGCGTCATCGACAGGACTTTCGCCGAGCTGGCCGCCGATGGCACCATTGCCGCCATCATGTCCCGCTATGGCGTGCGCCCGATCGACTAGCGGCCGAGTTCGGTACCGATGATCAGCGGCGCCACGAGCTGATAGGCAGGCGCCACTACCACCCGGGTGATCCCGAAGATGGAGAGAACAAGCAACAAGCCGCCGACGACCATGCCGGCGGCAGACGGGAGGCGGATGCCCAGCGCGGCGAGGATATGCGCCCCGGCGAGCGGGGGCAGCGGCAGGAGCGTGAACAGCGCCATCCAGACGCAGAGCTGGGCCGCGCTGCGCAGGAAGGCGGCAACCAGCAGGGCAGCCGTATGCGGCAGCAGCGTCAGGGCCGGAATAACCAGGAAGAGCAGCAGCCAGCCGGTGACAAGCAAGGCCAGGCTGCCCGCCAGGACAGCGACCAGCAGACCACAGCGGCCGAAACGCAATTCGCCGGGGTCGATCGCTACCGGCTTGCTCCAGCCGAAGCCCGTCAGCATGAGCGAGGCCAGCCCCAGCAGGTCAATGTGGCTGGCGGGCCAGGGCGTCAACCGCCCGTCATAGCGTGGCCCCTTGTCGCCCAGCAACACGGCGACGGCAGCGACCGTCGCACCCTGAACCGTGGCGATAAGGATCCCCGCAAGGAGCCGCATCGCCAGCAACTGCATTGTCAGGTCTGGGCCGATCACGCGCGCCTCACGAGGCGGCTACGCGCCGCCACCATTACTTCTCGATGGTGAGATTGTAGAGCGCGTCGATGTCGGAAGGCAGTTCGGCGCCACTCCTGTAGCGGTTGGTCTTGAGAATATAGGCCATCAGGTCGGCATAGACCGCATCCGAATAGCTTCCCGGTGCATTGGGCGGCATGGTTGTGCTCATCACCTCGAACAGCACGCCGGCGGGGGCACCATTGCCATATTTCTGCTCGAAGTTCACGCCGCGCAGCGGCGGTCCGCCGAGCAATCCGCCGCGCAGGTCCTTGCCGTGGCATTCCA
>CBIGSA010000090.1:0-11993 GCA_966192215.1 uncultured Devosia sp.
TCCCGACTTCGACGGCGAGGGCACGCAGGTGAATGTGGCGGGCGGTTTCGTCGCCAAATATGCGCCTAATGTCGAGAACGCCAATGCGCTGATCGCTTTCCTGCTGTCGGACGAAGCTCAGGGCATCTATGCCGACACCAATTATGAATTCCCGGTCGTGCCATCGGTGTCTCCATCCGAACTGACGCTGAGCTGGGGCGAACTGAAGCCGGTCAGCACGCCGCTGGTGGAAGTGGCCGCCCATCGCGCCGAAGCCGCCGCGCTTGTGGACGAGCTCAAGTTCAACGAAGGTGCGCAGAACTAGAGCGCCGGAGTCGCCTTATTACGAGCGAGATAATCCATCGCAAAACGAGCAGGACCGGCGGGGCGTTTGCCCTGCCGGTCATTGCGTTTTTGCTCGCGGGCCTGATGGGCCTGCCGATCATCTGGCTGGGCTGGTCGGCGCTGGCTTCGGTCGGCGACAGCAATGGGCTGGCGGCCAATATGCTGCCGACGGCCTTGCGCGAAACGGGGTTGTTGATGGCCTCGGTGGGCCTGGTCACGGGCTGTGTCGGGCTGGTGGCGGCGTGGCTCGTGACGCATTACGACTTTCCGCTGCGGCGGTTGTTCGACTGGGCGCTGGTGCTGCCGCTGGCGGTGCCGACCTATCTGGCCGCTTATAGTTATGTGGAATTTCTGGGCTTTCCGGGGCCGATCCAGACAATGCTGCGTGGACTCAACGGCGCCACAACGCTGCAGGATTACTGGTTTCCCGACATCAGGAGCGACTGGGGTGCGGTGATCGTGCTGTCCAGTGTGCTCTACCCCTATGTCTATGTGGCTTGCCGAGCCTTTTTCCTCATGCAGTCGGCCAGCCTCAATATCGCGGCGCGCACGCTGGGAGCCGGCGGCATGCGCACCTTTTTCGCCGTGACACTGCCGCTGTCGCGGCCGGCACTGGTGGTGGGGGTGACACTCGCCATGATGGAAGTCGTCAACGACCTGGGCGCGGTGCAGTATTTCGGCATCAACGCCATTACCGCGATCATCTATTCGACCTGGATCAACCGCTCCGACTTTGGCGGGGCGGCGCAACTGGCGGTGATGGTGGTGCTGGTCATCGGCCTGCTCATCATGGCCGAGCAACGGGCGCGGCGCGACCGGGTTTATCTGGCCCACCGCGACAGCCGCGTGCCGCCGGCGCGGGAGCAATTGGCGGGCGGGCGGCGCTGGGCGGCCTTCGGCTTCTGCCTCCTGCTGCTGGCGCTGGGCTTCGGCGTTCCGGTGGGGCAGTTGACCTGGCTGGCCTTCCGGCTGGTCCTACCCGAGACCGTGGCCATGACCATGGCGGCGCTGGGGCCGACGGTGACGCTGGCTGCGCTGGGCGCGCTCATCACGGTGATCTTGGGGTTGATTGCGGCCAAGCTGGCGCATCGCTCAGGCGCGGGCGCCAGGGGTGCCATAAGGCTGGCCACGCTCGGCTATGCCATTCCCGGTACGGTGCTGGCGTTGGGCCTGCTGCAGCCGCTGGGCCAGGCCGACCTGTGGTTCAATCGCATGACCATGGCGCTGTGGGACTGGCGGCCGGGGCTGGTCCTCAGCGGCTCGATGGCGGCGCTGCTCTATGTCTACGCCATCCGCTTCCTTGCGATCAGCCATTCGACCATCGATGCGGCGATGAAGAAGCGCGGCGATTCGGTGCTGCATGCGGGGCGGGTGCTCGGGGCACGGGGATTGGGCCTGCTGCTGCGGGTGGACCTGCCGACGCTGACGCCGGCCCTGCTGAGCGCGGCGACGCTGGTTTTCGTCGAAATCATCAAGGAACTGCCGGCCACGCTTCTGCTGCGTCCGCTCGGAATCGATACGCTGGCCACTCTGGTCTATTCGCGGGCGAATGTCGGACTTTTTGCCCAGGCTGCACTGCCCGCGCTGTTCATCGTACTGGCGGGGCTTATTCCGGTCATTCTTGCTACGCGGCTGGGCGATCGTAGGAAAGTATAACAAGCGGGCCTGCTGCCATGTTAGTGGCGATCCCATATATCTCGCGCCATGGGAGCCGGAGCCTCATGCCCCGGCGGGGTTCGACGATGCGGATGACCGATCGCGGACCGACTGGTGGCGCTGCCGCCATAATTGGGAGTTATCCTATGGACAAGACGTTGAAGGCATTCGGTGTGGCACTGGCCCTGAGCACGGCATTGACCGGCATGGCCATGGCGCAGCCGACCGAAGTGCGGATCGGCGTGGCGCTGGAGCCCCCCGCGCTCGACCCCACGGCGGGGGCCGCCGAGGCCATCGACATCGTGGTCTATCAGAACGTGTTCGAGGGACTTGTTCGCATCGACCAGAACGGCGCGGTGCAGCCGGGCCTGGCCGAGAGCTGGACCATTTCGGAGGACGGGCTGACCTATACGTTCAAGCTGCATGACGGGGTGACCTTCCACGACGGCACCACGTTCGATGCCGAAGACGTCAAGTTCACCTTCGACCGCATCCTCGCCGAAGACAGCGTCAACGCCCATCGCGAGTTCTACGAACCGATCACCAGTATCACGGTCATTGATCCACTGACTGTGGAACTCAAGCTCGACCGGCAGATCGGGCGGTTCCTGTTCGACCTTGGCCGTGGCGACGCGGTGATCGTGGCGCCTGAGAGTGCCGACAACAATGCCAATGAGCCGATCGGCACTGGTCCCTTCGCCTTCGTGCAGTGGGACAAGGGCAGCCGTGTCGTGCTGGAAGCCTATGGCCCCTATTGGGGCGAGCCGGTCCACCTGACCAAGGCAAGCTATGTGTTCATCGGCGACACGGCGACGCTGACCAATGCGCTGCTGGCTGGTGATATCGACGGCACCAACAATTTCGCCACCGAAGCGCTGGCCGTGTTTGAGGGCAATCCACAGTTCAACGTGCTGGTGGGCACGACCGAGGGCGAAACGATCCTTTCGACCAACAACAAGCGGCCGCCCTTCGACAATCTCAAGGTGCGCCAGGCCATGGCCCATGCGCTGGACCGTCAGGCCATCATCGACGGCACGACCAATGGCTATGGCACGCCGATCGGCGCGCCCTTTGCGCCGCACAATCCCTACTATGTCGACCTGACCGGCACCTATCCCTATGACCCGGAAGCGGCCAGGGCGCTGCTGGCGGAAGCCGGCTTCCCCGACGGGTTCAGCGCCACGCTGAAGCTGCCGCCGGTGGCCTATGCCCGCACGTCGGGGCAGATCATTGCCAGCCAGTTCGCGGCGGTCGGCATCAAGCTCGAGCTCATCAATGTCGAATGGGCGCAGTGGCTGGAAGACGTCTATGCCAACAAGGACTTCGACCTCAGCATCGTCAGCCATGTCGAACCGTTCGACATTGGCAACTACGCCAACCCCGACTACTACTTCGGCTATGACAATCCCGAATTCCAGGCGCTTATCGAAACCCTCAACGGCACGACCGATGAAGCCAAGCGCAAGGAGCTGGCCATCGAGGCGCAGACCATTCTCGCCAATGATGCCGTCAATGGCTACCTGTTCGAACTCGCCCAGACCGGCGTCTGGAATGCCAAGCTCACGGGCATGTGGCAAAACTCGCCGATCGAAGGCCTGGTGCTGCGGGATATCGCCTGGACTGAGTGATCTCACGCAGATCGAGCGTGTGAGTACCCCCACCCTCATTCCCTCCCCACAAGGGGGAGGGAAGCCTGCTCTGCGCAGGGTTGAGATCGTGCCACCGAGCGTCCCCCCATCGCCTCGCTCCCCCTTGTGGGGAGGGAATGAAGGTGGGGGTGGACTGGACACGATGCCCGCATGATCCTCTTCGCCCTCCGTCGCTTCCTGGGCTTTGCCGCGACCCTTCTCGTCGCCGCGCTGGTTATCTTCTGGCTGCTCGACCTGCTGCCGGGCGATCCGGCGCAGTTTATCCTGGGCATCAATGCCACGCCGGAATCGGTGGCGCGGCTGCGCATGCAGATGGGGCTGGAGGCGCCGGCGCATGAGCGGTTCCTGGGCTGGCTCTGGGGTATGCTGCAGGGCGACTTCGGCATGAGCTATACCCAGCGCGCGCCGGTGGCTGAATTGATCTGGGGCAGGCTGGGCGTAACGCTGCCACTCAGCATTTTCGCCATGGTCATTTCCATCGTGGTCGGGCTGCCGCTGGGAATCCTGGCGGCACGGCGGCGGGGGAAGCTGCTCGACACCGCCATCATGGTCGCGGCACAAACCGGGGTGGCCATTCCCAATTTCTGGTTTGGCATGCTGCTGACACTGGTCTTTGCCGTGGGCCTGCGCTGGCTGCCGCCGGGCGGCTTCACGCCGTGGAACGAGGATGGCTGGGCGGCGTTTCGCGGGCTGATCCTGCCCAGCCTGGCGCTGGCCCTGCCGCAAGCCTCAATCCTGGCGCGGGTGATGCGCACGGCGCTGGTCGATGTGACCGGGCAGGACTATATCCGCACCGCCCGGGCCAAGGGCCTAACCATGGGCGAGGCGGTGTGGCGGCATGGCGTGCGCAATGCGCTGCTGCCGGTGCTGACCATATTGGGGCTGCAGTTCGCTTTTCTGGTCGCCGGCACCATCATCGTCGAAAACGTGTTCTACCTGCCCGGACTGGGCCGGCTGATCTATACCGCCATTTCCGAACGCGACCTGATCTTGGTACGCGGCGCCACCATCATCCTCATCGTCACGGTGACGGCGACGATGCTGCTGACCGACATCGCCTATGCGCTGGTCGATCCGCGCCTGCGAGAAAGGAGCGCGCCGTGAAGCGCCTGCTCAGCCATCCGAGCCTGGTGATCGGGCTTGCCGCGACGCTGCTCTTTCTCGCCGTTGGGCTGTTGTCGCTGGTCTGGACGCCCTATCCCATCGAGCAGATCGACATCCCCCGCCGCTATCTGGCGCCAAGCGCGACCCATTGGCTGGGCACCGACAATCTGGGGCGCGACATGCTGAGCCTGGTCATGGCAGGCACCTGGACCAGCTTTCTCGTGGCGGCGGTCGCGGTGGCCATCGGCGTCGGCCTGGGCGTACCGCTGGGGCTGGCCGCTGCCGCATGGGGCGGGCTGATAGAATGGCTGGTGCTGCGGCTGACCGATTTCGTCTTCGCCTTTCCGGCCGTGATCGTCGCCATTCTCATCACCACGCTGCTCGGGCCCAGCGCCATCAATGCCATCATCGCCATCGGTATCTTCAACATCCCGATCTTTGCCAGGGTGGCGCGGGGTGGCGCGCTCAGCATCTCCACGCTGGATTTCGTAGCGGCCGGCCGGCTGGCCGGGCTGGGCAATGTGCTGATCGCCTGGCGGCACCTGCTGCCCAATATCATGAGCCTGATCATCGTGCAGGGCACGATCCAGATGTCGCTGGGCATCCTGTCGGAAGCGGGCCTCTCCTATATCGGGTTGGGCACGCAGCCGCCCGAGACGAGCCTGGGGCTGATGCTGAAGGACGCGCAGGGCGTATTCCTGATCCATCCCTGGCTGACACTGGTGCCCGGACTGGCCATTGTGCTGATCGTGATCGCGCTCAACATTGCCGGCGACGGGCTGCGCGACGCCATCGATCCACGCCTGCGGCAGGGGAACGGCAATGTCCTTGCTTGAGGTTTCCAGCCTTTCCATCCGCTTCGGCGCGACCGAGGCGGTCAGCGATGTGAGCTTTTCGCTCGAGCGCGGCGAGCGCTTCGGCATTATCGGGGAAAGCGGCTCGGGCAAGACGCTGACCGCGCTGGCGGTGACGGGCCTGTTGCCGGAAGACGCTATCATGACGGGCAGCATCAGCCTCGACGGCGCGCCCCTGCCCGCTTCCGAACGCGCCATGGCGCGGCTGCGCGGCAAGCGCGTCGGCATGGTGTTCCAGGAGCCGATGACCGCGCTCAATCCGCTGATGCGGGTCAACGACCAGATCGAGGAGAGCATCCGCCTCAACGAGATGCATGGGGCGACGCAGATCGAAGTGCCCTATCTGCTCAAGGAAGTGGGGCTGGAGCTCAAGCATGGCGACCGCTTTCCGCACCAGCTTTCGGGCGGGCAGCGGCAGCGCGTAATGATCGCCATGGCGCTAGCCAGCCGGCCGGACATATTGATCGCGGATGAGCCGACTTCGGCGCTTGACCTCATCACCCAGCGCAAGGTGCTGGACCTGATTGCCGATATCTGCACGCGGCGGCAGATGGCGCTGCTGTTCATCAGCCACGACCTCAAGGCCGTGGCGGCACTGTGCAACCGGGTTGCGGTGATGCATCGGGGCCGGCTGGTGGAGACCGGCGGGGCAGCGGCTACGTTCTCGGCACCGCAGCAGCCCTATACGCAAAGGCTGGTCGCCGCGTCGCGCTTCGACATACAGCCACCATCGCGCCCAGATATCGGCGAAACACTGCTCGAAGTCGATGGCGTAACGCGGGACTACCGGCAGGGCGGCATGCTGTTCTGGGCCGACAGGCCGTTGCGCGCGGTGGACAATGTGCACCTCAGCATCGCCAGTTCGGAATGCCTGGCGCTCGTCGGTCCCTCTGGCTGCGGCAAGACGACCCTCGCCAAGATCATTGTCGGCCTGGACAAGGCCACGGCGGGTAAAGTGCGACTTGATGGCACGACCTATCACGGCTCGGACCTGCCCCAGACGCTGCGGCGCGACGTGTCGTTGGTGTTCCAGGATCCGTTCGGCAGTTTCAATCCCCGCCGCACCATTGCCGATTCCGTGGGCGAGCCCTTGCGGCTGGAACCCGAGCTGAGCCGCGAAGTCATGCAGGCGCGGGTGGTGGAAGCCGTGGAAGCGGTGGGGCTCGATGCCGGCATGCTAGGGCGCTATCCGCATGAATTTTCCGGTGGCCAGCGGCAGCGACTGGCCATTGCCCGCGCACTGGTGACAAGGCCCAAGCTGGTGGTGCTGGACGAGCCGGTGTCGGCGCTGGACGTGTCGGTGCGCGGGGAAGTCCTGGCGCTGCTGGCGCGGTTGCAGGCCGATTTCGGCCTCACCTATCTCATCATCAGTCATGACCTGGACATGGTGCGCGCGATGGCCGACCGCGTGCTGGTGATGGATGCCGGCCGTATCGTCGAAGAGGGCAAGCCGGCGCAGATCTTCGCCGAGCCGCGGCACAGGCTGACGCGCGACCTGATGGCAGCGCGGCTGCCGGATGTGGGCATGGCTCCAGCCTAGAGCAGGCCGACGTAGCTCCCGAACGGCTCGAGATCGAGTTCGCCATCGATCGGCGCCGCTGTCACGCCGGGGCAGCCGGCATCGTGCGGTATCAGATCGGAAGGCAGCACATATTCAGCGGCCGTGCCACCCATGTTGAAGACGCAGAGCAGGCGCTCGGCACCATCCTCGCGGATGAAGGCGAGAATATCGGCCGGTGCGTCCAGCAGGTGGATGGCGCCCTTGGCCAGAGCCGGATGGGCGCGGCGGAAGGCCAGCATGGACCGATAGAATTCGAGCACCGAGCCGGGCACATTGTCCTGGGTATCGACGGCGTGGACCAGATGTTCGGCCGGCACCGGCAGCCAGGTGCGCTCGGCGGTGGAGAAGGCGCCGTTGCGGACATGGGCCTGCCAGACCATGGGCGTGCGGCAGCCGTCGCGGCCCTTGAATTCGGGCCAGAATTCGATGCCATAGGGGTCGACCAGGTCAGAGAAGGACAGTTCGGCCTCCTTGAGGCCCAGTTCCTCGCCCTGATAGAGGCAGACCGAGCCGCGCATGCAGAGGATCAGCGTCGCGGCGAGGCGGGTGAAGGCCGCCTCCTGCCCGTGCATGGCCCAGCGGCTGACATGGCGCACCACGTCGTGGTTTGAGAAAGCCAGGCAAATCCAGCCATCGGGCGCCTCTGCCTCGGTGGCGGCGATGGATTTGCGGAAATGCTCGGCCGAGAATTCGCCGCCGAGATAGTCGAAGGTATAGGCCATATGCAGGTGGTCATCGCCCGAAGTGTATTGGGCCATGACTTCAAGCTGGTGTTGGCTGTCGCCGATTTCGCCCACCGTAGTGCGGCCGGGATATTCATCCATCAAAGCGCGCAGGCGTTCGAGGAAAGCCAGGTTTTCCGGACGCGATTTGTCGTAGATATGCTCCTGGAAATTGTAGGGGTTCACCGCCGGGGCGGTCGAGGCGTTGAAGTCATCCGGCCTCACCACCGGGTTGTCCTCGAAGCCCAGCGAGCAGAAGTAGAAATTGACCGTATCGAGCCGGAAGCCGTCGACGCCGCGCTCCAACCAGAAGCGCATTTCGCCCAGCAGCGCATCCTGCACTTCGGCATTGTGGAAGTTGAGGTCGGGCTGGGAAACCAGGAAATTGTGCATGTAATACTGCATGCGCCTGGAGTCCCATTGCCAGGCGGAGCCGCCGAAAATGGAGAGCCAGTTATTGGGTGGGGTGCCGTCCGGCTTGGGGTCGGCCCAGACATACCAGTCGGCCTTGGCATTGGTGCGCGACTGCCGGCTTTCCGAGAACCAGGCATGCTTGTCGGACGAGTGGGAAATCACCTGGTCGATGATGACCTTGAGGCCCAGCGAATGGGCCTTGCGCACCAGATTGTCGAAATCCTCCAGCGTGCCGAAGCTGGGATCGATGTCTCGATAATTGGAGACGTCGTAGCCGAAATCCTTCATCGGCGAGGTGAAGACCGGCGAGAGCCAAATGGCATCCACCCCGAGATCGGCCACGTAGTCGAGGCGGCTGGTGATGCCGACGAGATCGCCGACACCATCGCCATTCTGGTCCTGGAAGGAGCGCGGATAGATCTGGTATATCACCGCGCCGCGCCACCAGTCCTGGTCGACCGTGGTTTCGTCCGGCGTCTTGGCCTCGGTCATCAGCGACGTGGCGGTCATGCTTGGCTCCCGTGAAGTGGGAGCCAGTTAACCCAGAGGCCACGACCGAGGCAAGGCGGGTTCACCGCGTGTTGTGCAGCATGCCCTGGAAGGCGCGATAGGAGGATTTGGGCGTGCGTTTCTGCGTCTGGTAATCGACATGCACAATGCCGAAACGCTTGTTGTAGCCCTCGGCCCACTCGTAATTGTCGAGCAGCGACCAGGCGAAATAGCCGCGCACATCGGCGCCCTGCTCGCGAGCGGTCAGCACCGCCTTGAGGTGATCGTCGTAGTATTTGACGCGGCGCGGATCGTCGGCGCCCTCGACCTCGGCCATGCCGTTCTCGGTCACGTAAAGCGGAATCTTGGTGTATTCGTTCGAGACGCGAACCAGCAGGTCGCTCAGCCCCCTGGGGTAGATTTCCCAGCCGATATCGGTCCGCTCCAGGTCGCCCTTGACCTGCTCGACCGGGTTGCCGCCGGGTTCGCCGGCCTTGTAGAGGCCACGGGTATAATAATTGATACCCAGCCAGTCGATCGGGCGCGAGACCACCGCCATGTCATTCTGGTAGCCCCTGGGCAGGTTGTCGCCGAGCCAGTTCACGACTTCCTCGGGATATTGTCCCTTTAGCACGCCGCCGAGATACCAGCGGTTGAACAGGGCATCGCCCATATTCATGGCAGCGATGTCTTCCGGCTTATCGGTGGCGGCTTCGGACTTTTCGAGGTTGAGCACAATGCCCAGATTCTTCGCACCATTGGCGCGCAAGGCATCGATGGCCGTGCCATGGGCGAAGAGCACATGGTGCATGGCGCGGGCGGCGGCGCGGATGTCGCGGTAGCCGGGCGCATGGATGCCGAGGAAATGGCTGAGGAAGGCGACGCACCAGGGTTCGTTGATGGTGGCGGTGGCTTCGAGCCGGTCACCGAATTTCTGCGCCACCAGGGCGGCATAATCGGCAAACCAGCCCGCGATATCGCGGTTCATCCAGCCGCCTTTGTCCTGCAGTGGCGAGGGCAGGTCCCAGTGATAAAGCGTAGCATAAGGCTTGATGCCACGCTGCAGCATGCCGTCGATCAGGCGATCATAGAAGTCGACGCCGGCCTGGTTGATGGCGCCGGTGCCCTCGGGAATGAGGCGCGGCCAGGCGAAGGAAAAGCGGTAGGCATCGAAGCCGCCATCGCGGATCAGGTCGAGGTCCTGGGGCCATAGTTCGTAGTGGTTGCACGCATCGCGGCCCGTATCGCCATGATGCACATTGCCCGGCGTGGCCGAGAAGGTGTCCCAGATGCTGGAGCCCCGGCCATCGGTCTGGCCACCTTCGATCTGATAGGCCGCCGTGGCGACGCCGAACGTAAAACCCGGACCGAAATCCTTGCGGTCGATTGAGAACATGAAGGCTCCTCTGGCCGGCCATTCGCCGTGATTGGGTTCAGCCGAATAGCCGATGCAATCGATTTATGCAATCGATTGCAGGAGACTTGCCTAGGATCGCAGCCTAGGCGCGGTTTCCAGTATCCGCCGGGCGATGGCCCGGTAGGCCGCCGCCTCCGCACCCTCGGGTGCCACCGCCACCGGCGGTTGGCCGGCATCGGAGCCTTCGCGGATGGACATGACCAGCGGGATGGCGCCAAGGAAGGGCATGTTCATGTCGGCGGCGGCCCGTTCGGCGCCGCCGGTACCGAAGATGTCGTAGCGCGCGCCGGTATCGGGCGCGATGAAGTAGCTCATGTTCTCGACAAGGCCGAGGATAGGCACGCCGAAGCGGGGCAGCATGTCGATGGCCTTGCGCGCATCGATCAGGGCCAGATCCTGCGGGGTGGAGACCACAACGACGCCGGCGACGTCGGCCTGCTGGAACAGCGAGATGTGGATATCGCCGGTGCCGGGCGGCAGATCGATGACAAGCATATCGAGGCCGCCCCAATCGGTTTCGCGCAGCAATTGGCGCAAGGCGGAGGTGGCCATGGGGCCGCGCCAGACCACGGCCTGGTCCTTGGTCAGCATGGAGCCGATGGACATGACCTTGAGGCCATATGCCTGGTGCGGGGAAAAGATGCCGTCGTCGCGCACGGCCGGCTGACCCTCGATGCCCAGCAGCTTGGGGATGGAGGGGCCATAGAGGTCGGCGTCGAGAATGCCAGTCCGCAGGCCTTCGGCGGCGAGTGCCAAGGCGATATTGACGGCGGTCGTCGATTTGCCGACGCCGCCCTTACCGGAGCCGACGGCGATAATGTGCTTGATGCCGGGAACCGGCGTCTTGCCCGGGGGCACCGGCTTGCCGTGGGAGAAGGTGGGACCGGCTTTGGGCGGTGGCTTGCCACCGGTCAGCGAGACCATGACCTTGCGCGTGCCGGCGAGCTTTTGCGTGACCGCGGCCGCCTGCTCCCGCGCAGGGCCGAAGGCGGCTTCCATGCCCGGAGCAACGGCGATGGCGAAGGCCACGGCGCCCGGCGTGACGATGATGTCGGAGAGGCCGGCATAACCAGCCAAATCCCCGCCGCCGGGAATTTCTACGGCAGACAGGGCGGATCGGATGGCGACGGCAAGTTCGGTATCGGCCATGTACGGCTTTCGGTTGGTACGACGGATCAACAACCACCGTGTCATCCCGGCGAAGGCCGGGATCCATCCTGATATCTAGCCGCGCACCATCATCTCAGGATGGACCCCGGGTCGTGGCCGGGGGTGACATCGCGTGTGTGGACGATTCCCCGATCAGACGATCGACTGACCGGTGGCCTTCCAGTCCTTGAGGAAGCCGTCAATGCCGGCATTGGTCAGCGGGTGATCGGCCAGCTTGCGGATGACGGCGGGCGGAATGGTGGCGACGTCGGCACCGGCCAACGCGACCTGGGTCACGTGGTTGGGCGAGCGGATCGAGGCGGCCAGGATCTCGGTGTCGAAGGCGTAGTTGTCATAGATGACCCGGATATTCTCGATCAGCTCGACGCCGTCGAGATTGATGTCATCCAGGCGGCCGAGGAAGGGCGAGATATAGGTCGCGCCGGCCTTGGCGGCGAGCAGGGCCTGGTTGGCCGAGAAGCAGAGCGTGACATTGGTCTTGATGCCGCGTTCCTTGAACGTCTTGGTGGCCTTGAGACCGTTGAGGGTCAGGGGGAGCTTGACCACGACATTGTCGGCCAGTGCGGCCAGCACGGTGCCTTCGGCGATCATGCCGTCATATTCGAGGCTGGCGACTTCGGCCGAAACCGGGCC
>CBIGSA010000091.1:0-11841 GCA_966192215.1 uncultured Devosia sp.
GCAATCATGCGCAGCAAAGTGGACTTGCCGCAGCCCGAAGGGCCGACCATGACGACGAAGGCACCATCGGGAATGGTGACGTCGATACCATGCAGGACCTGCTTGGCATCATAGGTTTTCTTCAGTTGCTTGAGGACGAGGTTGGCCATCAGACATCTCCCATGAGGCGGTTGCGCAGGCGGTCAATTGTGTCGTCGGAAAGACCGATGGACTTCAAATAGGCGACGGCCGACCCGTGGGTCCTTTCGATATAGGCGATGGTCTCAACCATGGTGGAGGGTTCGGCAGCCAGGAGCGGACGGAAGGCTTCGAGATCTGCGCCATTGGCCGCGGCATGGGCGGCTATCTCATCGACCATGGGAGCGATCATTTCGGCGGTGAGCGCATAGTCGGAGACGATGAGGGCCGCTTCCACATCAGCGAGCGCGAGCAGCAGCGCCGAGATGATGCCGGTGCGGTCCTTGCCGGCGGTGCAGTGGTAGAGGACCGTGCCCTTGGGGGCATCGGCGATGATGGTCAGCACTTCGGCAATGGCCGCCTGGCGGGTATCGAGCGCCAGGATATAGAGCTCGAGCAGCAGATCCTGGCCCGGCTTGGGCGTCGGCGCCAGTTGGTCAAACAGCGACACATTGTGGTAGCGCACGGCCGGATTGGCGTGGAACGGGTTGGGCTGGGTGGACAGCTCACCCGGATGGCGCAGGTCGATCACGGTGGCGACACCGGCGTCGACCAGCACGGTCATGCCGTCGGCGTCGAGCCGGTGCAGGCCGTCGGCGCGCAGGATGCGGCGCCAGCGGGTTTCGCCGGCCGGGGTGATGTAGCCGCCCAGATCACGGATGTTGAACGTACCCTTGACGGGGAGGTGGCGGGTGAAGGTGGCGTTCATTCAGCGAATTCCTGACTTCATGAAGGACTGGATGACCTGGCGCTGCAGGACGATGTAGATGGCCAGAACCGGCAGACTCGCCAGGGTTGAGGCTGCCATGAGCGGGCCCCACTGGTTGCCTTCAGCGGTCATGAACATCTGGATGCCGATCTGGATGACGCTGTTGTCCGGCGTGCGGGTCAGCAGCAGCGGCCAGAAATATTCGTTCCAGGTCGAGATGAAGATGAGAATGGCCAGCGAGGCGAGGGTGCCACGCAGGTTTGGGGTCATGACTTCCCACAGGATGCGCCAGGAGCGGGCGCCATCCATGCGGGCGGCCTCGACCACTTCCTTGGGGAAGCTGCGCATGGCCTGGGCCAGGAGCAGGATGGCGAGGGCCGAAGCCAGGTTTGGCAGGACCAGGGCCGCGACGGTGTCGAGCAGCCCCATCTGCGCGATCAGCAGGTAGTTTGGGATCATCACCACCTGGAACGGCACCAGCCAAGTCAGGGCCACCGCCGTATAGACGAGCTTGTCGAACGGGAAGCGCCAGCGGGCAAAGGCATCGGCCGCCAGCAGGCCGGTGAAGAGCTGAACCACAGTGGTCAGCACCGACACGACCAGCGTGTTGATGAGCATGCGCACGATGGGAATACTGTCGAGCGCATAGGCGTAGTTGTCCAGCGACATGGTGGACGGCCACAGGCTGGTCTCGAAGATGGCATTGGCGGGCCGCAGCGACGTCGCCAGCATCCAGTAGACCGGAAACAGGCAGAAGATCGACAGTAGGACCATGACCAGATGGCCGGCGGCGCTGTTGAGGCCGACGCCTTCGCTGGCCTTGCGGCGGAGAGGACGCGCCGCTGCGAGCGGTGCCTTGAGTGCTTCAGTTGTCATGGAAGGAATACCTGTCGATGAGGCGAAACAGCACGAAGGCCAGAACGCCGAAGCCGAGGAACAGGATGACCGCCGCGGCCGAGCCCCAGCCCACCGACATGGTCGAGAAGCCGAAATCCCACAGCAAATAGTAGATGTTCGTGGTGGCGCCGAGCGGACCGCCGCCGGTGAGAACGTTGATGTAGCTAAAGCTCCACTGCGCTCCCAGGAGGATAGTCATCATGATGAGGAACAGAACCGAGGAACTGAGCAGCGGCAGGCGGATGTCGCGGATGATTTCCCACTTGCTGGCCCCGTCCATGCGAGCGGCCTCGATCAGGGCGGGATTGATATTGGCATTGGCGGCCGAGAGGATCAGCGTCGAGAAGCCGATCAGCTTCCAGCCAGTAATGGCAATGATGGTCCAGATGGCGACGCGCGGATCGCTGAGGAATTTTATCGGCTCGGCGCCGAACAAGCCGATCAGCTCGTTGACCATGCCGTAATTGGGATCGAGCAGCCAGCGCCAGACTGCGGCGGCGACCACCGGGGCGATGATCATTGGCACGAAGATGATGGCCCGGTAGATGTTGCGCCAGCGTGGCGAGAGGTCGTGGGTGTAGATGGCCAGGGCCAGCGGGATCAGCACGGCCAGCGGCAGCAGGCCGACGACATAGATGCCGGTGTTGCGCAAAGCCTGCCAGAATTTGGGCAAGGCGAAGATGCGCTGGTAATTCTCCCAGCCGACAAAGAGCTGCGGCGAGGTGGGCAGCATGTTCCACTGATAAAAGCTCAGGCGGAACGCGTCCACCAGTGGCCAGTAGATCCAGACGGCGAGGGTGAGGATGGCCGGCGCCATATAGATCCAGGGGGCCCAGCGGGGCTGAGCGATGCGTCGCCGCTGCACTGGGGCGGAAGCAGCTATGGCCATGTCGCGCTCCTAGGTTGAAGGGAGAGGAAGGCCCGCCCGAAGGCGAGCCTGGCAGCGGCGCTATTCGGCCGCTTCGGTTTCGTAGAAGTCGTGGGCCTTGGCCACGAGTTCGGCAAAGGTCTGGTCGCTGATCAGGCGGCGTTCTTCCGGGCGCGGCATGAAGGCGACGGTGAGGCCCCAGGAGCGGACGGTACCCACGGCGATCGAGGCGCCGGAGGTCTGGTGAAGACGGCCCTTTTCCAGGGCGATCGGGTTGATCCAGTCATGCTGGCCGCCGGTCATGACCAGCGGGATGCCATGCCAGTTGGAGACCCGGTCGTGGTGCAGGTGACCGCAAAGAATGCCCAGCACATCGGCGCGGCCCTTGAGCAGATCGCGGAGCGCGGCGGTGTCCTTAAGGGTCATGCCCTGCCATTCGGACGCCGGATCGTCGTCCAACATCATCGGGTGATGCATGACGATGAGCTTGGGCACGCCGGCATGGTCGTCGAGGCGGCCGCGGAACCAGTCGAGCTGGCCGGGTTCGAGAGCGCCATGGCCCTGCATCGGGATGGAGGTGTCGAGCACGATGATGTGGATGCCGGCGATGACGACGTCATAGTCATAGGGGGCGTCGACATTGTCGGTCCGGCCCAGCATGACCTTGTAGAACGGTGCGCGGGTGTCGTGATTGCCCAGCGCCAGCAGCATGGGAATGGGCAGGGCGGCTTCGTCGAGCAGGCGCTTCAGTTCGGCGAAGGCCGGTTCGGTGCCGCGATTGGTCAGGTCGCCGCTGACGATGATGAAGTCGGGGGCGGGATCGTAGGTCTTGATCTCGGCAAGGACCTTTTCCAGCGTGGCGCTGGTATCGGAGTTGAGGAAGCCGTCCGGTACGCCCGGCTGGGCAATGTGCAGGTCAGTCAGGTGAAGGAAGGTGGTGGGCCGCGACATGGTTCTCTCCCAGGGGAAAAGGGTGGACGGCGCCGCCGGCGAGGGATCCGGGTGGCGCCGCGGTTCGCGAGGGATCAGGGCATCAGGGCCTGGGCATTGGCCTGGGCGTCCTTGAGGGTCATTTCGACGTCAGCGCCGCCGAAGACCGACATTTCCACCGCGTCCATCATGGTCTTCATGATCTGGCGGTAGTTCGGGCCCGGCATCGGGTCCCAGGGTTCGAGACGGTCGAGCTGCTCGAGATTGGGCTGGACCAGCGGATGCTCGGCGACCCAGGCCTGGAGGTAGTTCGGATCATCGACGATGGCAGGACGCAGCGGCAGGTAGCCGATTTCCGAAGTGATGACGGTGTAGCCGTGTTCGGACGTCAGGAACTTCATCAATTCCCAGGCGGCACGCTGCTTCAGCGGGTCGGTGGTGTGGATGGTCAGGGCCGAGCCGGAATTGTTCGGACGAGTCGGCTTTTCGCCAAAGCGCGGCATGGTGGTGGCGCGCAGCTCGTAATTGCCCTCCGCACCTGCGACCAGCGAGGACTGGAGTGCCGAGGTCTGGAGATACATGCCCAGCTTGCCTGCGGCCATGCCTTCGATGGCACCGGCAAAGTCGTAGTTCTCGTAGGCACCGGCATCGTAGAGGTCACGCAGCATCATGACGGCTTCGACGGCTTCGGGCTCGCCGAACTTCATCGTGGTGCGGTCGCGCGAGATCACTTCGCCGTTGTTGGAGCGGACCACCCCCTGGAACAGCCAGTCGACGGCGCCGGGGCCGGTAATGCCGCCGGTAAAGCCTTCCGCATCGGTCTTTTCCTCGATGGTGAGGGCGGCAGTCTTCAGATCGGCCCAGGTCTGGGGCGGGTTGTCGGGGTCGAGCCCGGCGGCGGTGAAGAGGTCGGCATTATAGAACAGGACGGGGGTCGAGAAAGTATAGGCCAGGCCATAGGTCTTGCCGTTGAGCACGCCCAGCTTGGTGCCATTGGGGTGCATGCCTTCGAGGTGAGCGGCAATTTCGTCGGCGGGGGTGATGTCCTCGAGCGCCTGGGCACCGAAATTCTGCACCGCGAAGTCGAGGTCGGAGAACACGGTCTGGACGAGGTCGACCGGCAGGCCGGCGGCCAGGTCAGCCTGGATGCGGCTGGCGTCGGCGCTGGAATAGCCGATGCCTTCGACAGTCACATAGGGATTGGCTTCCATGAATTCGGCAATGAGCTTCTTGGTCGCGTCCGCGCCGAGGCCGGCGCTTGCCAGGTTGTAGTTGTAGAAGGTGATGGTGACCGGCTGATCGATGGAAGGGGCCATGGTCTGCGCCAGGACCGGGGTCGAGATGGTGAGCGCCAGGGCGCCGAGCAGGAAGGACTTGCGGTTCATCGCAATTCTCCAGGGTTGGGAAGGGGTGGGGCATCGGGGACACGCCCCGCTTGATCAGGGCATCAGGGCCTGGGCATTGGCCTGGGCGTCGGCCAGCGTGGCCTCGACTTCGGTGCCGCCAAAGACGGTCATCTCGGCCGCATCCATCATCGTCTTGACGATCTGCGCATAGTTGGGACCGGGCATGGCGTCCCAGGGTTCAAGGCGGGAGAGCTGTTCGAGATTGGGTTCGATCAGCGGGTGGTCCTTGATCCACTCGCCCAGATATTCCGGGTCATTGACGATGTCGGTGCGCAGCGGCAGGTAGCCGATTTCCGAGGTGATGACGGTGTAGCCGTGCTTGGAGGTGAGGAACTTCATCAGTTCCCAGGCCGCACGCTGCTTGACCGGGTCCGAGCTGAGAATGACGAGGGCAGAACCGGAATTGTTCGGGCGCGTCGGCTTTTCCCCGAAGCGCGGCATGGGCGCAGCGCGCAGGTCGAAATTGTCGGTCGCCCCGGCCACTAGCGCCCCCTGGATGGCCGAAGTCTGCAGGTACATGCCCAGCTTGCCAGCGGCCATGTTCTCCATGGCGCCGGTAATGTCGTAGTTTTCGTAGGCGCCGGACTCGTAGAGGTCCTTGAGCATGGCGACGGCCTCGACGGCGGCCGGTTCGGCAAAGGTCAGGGTGGTGCGGTCGGGCGAGATGACCGAGCCATTGTTGGAGCGGACAACGCCTTGGAACAGCCAGTCGGCGGCGCTGGGCCCAAAAATGCCGGCGGTGAAACCGGGCAGGCCGGTCGCTTCCTTGATGGCCAGCGATGCCTGCTTGATTTCATCCCAGGTCTGCGGCGGCGCATCGGGATCAAGGCCGGCAGCGGTGAATATGTCGGCGTTGTAGAACAGGACGGGGGTCGAGAAGGTGTAGGCGAGGCCGTAGGTCTTATCGTCGAGCACACCGAGCTTGAGGCCATTGGGGCTCATGCCGTTCATGTGGCTGGCGATTTCGTTGGCCGGGATGAGGTCTTCCAGGGCCTTGGCGCCGTAATTGTTGCGGGCATAGTCGAGCGAATTGAAGCCGAGCTGCACGAGGTCGACCGACATGCCGGCGGCCAGGGCGGCCTGCAAGCGCGAATTGCCGTCCGCGGCACCATAGGGCACACCTTCGACCGTGACGTTGGGATTGGCCGCCATGAATTCGGCGATCAGTTTTTCGGTGGCTGCCTTGCCGTTGCCTGTGCTGGCCAGGTTGTAGTTGTAGAAGGTGATGGTCACTGGGCTGTCGATAGTGGCCGGAATGGCCTGGGCCACGACAGGGGTGGAGATCGACAGGGCGAGCACGCCCAGCAGGAAGGACTTGCGGTTCATCGCAATTCTCCAGGGAGGTAGATCGAGGAAACGGGCCCCGATCGGGGCCCGGAGCGTCTTGGAGCGCTATTCCGCAGCGGCGAGGCTGGCTTCGTATTTCTTGAGCATCTCGGCGAAGTCGGCGAAGCGGAAGCTCATGATTTCCTTGGCGTCCTTGCGGAGCGGCGCGAAGGTGATGGTCAGGCCGGAGGGGCGCACTGTGCCGATGGCGAAGGAGGCGCCTTCGTAGCCGCGCAGGCCTTCATGGAGCCAGAGCACGTCGGTGGCCGCGTGCTGGCCGATGCCAACCACGACCGGGATGCCGTACCAGCTGGAGACGCGATCATAGTGGATGTGACCGGAGAGAATGCCGATGACATTCTTGCCGTCGACGGCCTGGCGCAGCGCTTCGGTATCGGCAATCGACAGGGATTCCCATTCCATTGCCGGATTGTCGTCCAGCGCCGGGGCGTGATGCATGACGAGGAGTTTCGGCAGCTCGGCGTGGTTCTCGAGTTCGCGCTTCAGCCAGTCGAGCTGGCCGGGTTCGAAGGAGCCGCCGATCTTGGCGGGTACCGAGGAATCCAGCGTGATGATGTGGATGCCGTCGACGACCTGGGCGTGGTCATAGGGAGCCATGGCATGGCTGTCGTTGCCGAGCATAGCGGGATAGAAGCCCTCGCGCTTGTCATGATTGCCCAGAGCAAATAGCACCGGCATCGTGAGCTCGGCTTCCGCGAAAATCGACTTGAGCACTTCATAGTCATTGACGTCGCCGCGGTTGGTCAGGTCGCCACTGGCAATGATGAACTTGGGTTGCGGCACCAGTTTCTTAACGTCGGCCAGGATGGCGGCGAGCGTCGCATTGGTGTCTGAGTGCAGATGATCATCGGGCACGCTCGGATCGCCCACATGAAGGTCGGTCAGGTGGACAAAGGTGACGAGGTCTGACATTGCGCTCTCCTGATGTTCTGAACCCAATCAAGGGGTTCACGATTTTTTTTAATCCAGAATATCAAATTAGGACATTTCCCACTTGCGCTGGACTGACTGCCTAGCTAGCCTCCCTACATGACAAGTGAATGAAGGTTCATTCAGTTTATGGACGTTACCCCCGACAAGCGCGAACGGATCATTGCCGCCGCCTCAAGACTGATCGTGAAGAACGGACTGCACTGTTCCATGGCCGCAATTGCCGAGGAGGCCGGCGTCGCCACGGGGTCGCTCTATAACTACTTCGATTCCAAGGAGGCCTTGGTTCTGGGCGTCTATGGACGCATGGCCGAGCAGATGACCGAGCGCCTGTCGGTGCCGCCGGACCCGTCCAAGACGCCGGCAGAGCGAATGCAGGTCTACATTGCCGACTATGTCGACTTCATCTGGTCCGATCCGCAGCGGGCGCGGCTGTTTGACTATCTCGAGAATAATCCGCTCATCACCTTGGCTGATGCCAAGGTGATCTTCGGCGCGTTTGTCGACTACGCGATTGATCTGATCGTCGCCGGACAGCAGAGCGGCGATTTCCGCGCGGGTTCTCCGACCATGATGGCCAGCTTCATCCGTGGTGCCATTCGCAACACGTTGAAGCGCCGGCGCTATTTTCCCGAGCCCTTCACCAAAGCCGAGCGCGATGTGGTGATCGACATGTGCTGGAGCGCCATCGCGGCGTGACCGGATCAGCTGCATAGCCGGTTCACCAGACGCTGGCGCTGCCCGGCGTCGAAACCGTGCCGGTCGAAATAGCTGGCCGCACCGCCATGGATGGCGTTGAGGTGGTGGAGGGTGGAGGCCATGGTGGCGGCGTCGCTCGCTAACACCCGCTCGACATCGATCGGATCGACGCCCGCGTCCAGGGACCGACGGCGAAGCCGGTCGAGCAGGGGCAAGGCCTCTGCAGTGAGGGCGTAGTCAGCAATGATTTCCTGTTCGTCGACCCCGACCAGGGACAGGATCATCGCGGCCAGGATGCCGGTACGATCCTTGCCGGCCGTGCAGTGGAACACCACCATGCCATCTGGAGCGTCGGCAATGCGGCCCAGGATGGTGCTGAGCGTGGAGCCACACCGGTCCAGTGCGGTGCGATAGCGGTCTGCCATATCAAAGGTGCCGCCGAGCGAACCGATAGGGGCCAGGGCCTCAAACAGCGAGACGTTTAGATAGGTTGTGCCCGGATGGTGGGCGAAGGGATTGGGTTCTGCCGCAAGTTCACGGTCGTTGCGCAGGTCGACCACCAATGCCAGCCCGGCATCGGACAGGGCGTGGAGGCTGGCTGGCGCGAGATGATAGAGATTGTCGGCACGCAGGATGCGCCGCCACTGAGTTTGGCGTCCGTCGCGGCTTTTATAGCCGCCCAGGTCACGGACATTGTGGGTGTCGGGCAGGTTCCAGTGGCGCATGGCGGGGTTCCGTGAGCGGTAGAGCGCGGGCCCAGAGGTCCGCGCTCCGATACATTGTCAGGGCATCAGTGACTGGGCGTTTTCCTGGGCCGTGGTCAGCACTTCGCCCACGTCGCCCTCACCCAGCACAGCCTCTATCACCGCTTCCTTCATCATGCTTTCCGCCTGCCGATAGTTGGGTCCGGGAAAGGCCACGTTCGGGGTCAGGCGCTCGAGCTGCGCCAGGTTGGGACGGATCAGCGGATGGGCTGCAGTCCACTCGCCCAGATATTGGGGATCATCCACGATATCGAGGCGCAGCGGCAGGTAGCCGATCTTGCTGGTGATGGTGGTGTAGCCCTCACGCGAAGTGAGGTACTTCATCAGCTCATAAGAGGCGCGCTGCTTGACCGGGTCCTTGGAGAAGGTGAAGAGGGCACTGCCCGAATTGGTCGGTGCGGTCGGCTTGTCGCCGAAGGCCGGCATGGGCGCCACGCGCAGTTCCCAATTTCCTTCTGCCGCAGACGACAGCGAGTTCTGCAGTGCGCTGGTATAGAGGAACATCCCCAGGCGGCCGGCGGACATGGCCTCGTTGGCACCGCTGGTGTCGATACGGGCATGGGCGCCGCTCTCCACCATGCTGCGCAGCATCTGGACGGCATCGACGCCGGCCTGGTCGGCAAAAGTCAGGGTGTTGCCGTCGCGGACCTTGCCACCGTTGGACATCAGGATTGCCTGATAGACAAAGGTGCCGTCGGCTGGGCCGTAAGCGCCCGGGAAAAAGCCCTCTGCATCGGTGTTTTCGACAATGGCCTGTCCGGCCGCTGCGACTTCTTCCCAGGTCTTGGGCGGATTGTCAGGATCCAGGCCGGCCGCGCGGAACAGGTCGGCATTGTAGAACATGACCGGCGTGGAGAACGTATAGGCCAGGCCATAGGTCTTGCCATCGATCTTGCCCAAGTCTACGCCGCGCGGGATCAGGCCATCGACCAGGTCGGCATAGCCGGTTGCGCCGGTCATGTCCTCGAGGGCATTGGCGCCCAGGTCACTGGAAATATAGATCAGGTCGCGGAACACCAGCTGCGCGACGTCCGGCTGCTGCCCGGCCGCCATATCCGCCTGGATGCGGGTGATAATCTCATTGGACGGCACGCCGATGGCTTCGACCGTGACGTTGGGGTTCTGCTCTTCGAAGGCGGCGATGAGTTCGCGCGTGGCATCGGCCCCGGCACCGGCCGAAGCGAGATTATAGTTGTAGAAGGTAATGGTGACCGGCTGATCGATGTCCTCGGCCATCTGGGCCCAGGCGACGCCAGTGAGGGAAGTCAGGCCGAGCGCCGCGGCGGCGACGGCCTTGAGGAAGGTGCGTTTGTACATTTTGTCCCTGTTTCTGCTGGAGTGGATCAGTTGGCCGCCTCCGCAAGCGCTGCTTCCTGGCGCTGACGGAGGGCCTTGAGTTCGTAGCGATTGAGTTCGGCTCGGCTTTGCGGCAGCGGCACGAGGGCCATGGTGAGGCCTGACCGCCGTACCGTTCCGATGGCGAAGGACGAGCCCTCGACCATGCGCAGGACGTCGGCGGCGAGGATGTCGGTGGCGGCGTGCTGGCCCATGCCGACGATCACCGGGATGCCATGCCACACCGAGAAGCGATCGTGATGGATGTGCCCGGAGAGGATCCCCAGAATATTGCGGCCGCGCAACAGCTCGGCGAGGCGCTGTGACTGAGAGAATTCAATGGTGCGCCAATGCGCCCAGTCGGGTTCGTCGCCCAGGGCCGGCGCGTGATGCGCCACCAGCAGCTTGGGCAATTCGGCATGGGCGGCGAGACGATCGGACAGCCACGCAAACTGGTCCGGCTCGATGGTGCCGCCGATCTGCCCCGGCGTGCTGGTATCGAGGGTGATGACATGGACGCCCGCAAGGACCTGGTCATGGTCATAGGGGCGAGACGGGTCGGCGACGCCGCCCAGCATGCCCTCGTAAAAGCCTTCGCGGCTGTCATGATTGCCCAGCGCATAAATCACCGGCAGACCGGCGGCCCGCATGATCCCGTCGAGGTGGCGATAGCTGGCTGCATCGCCGCGATTGCTGAGATCGCCACTGGCAATGATGAATTCTGGCGCCGGATCGGCCTGCCCGATCATGTCCAGGACCTGGCGCAAGGTGGCCGACGTATCGCTGAACAGATGATCGTCGGGGACGCCAGGATTGCCGATATGCAGGTCGGTGATGTGGATGAAACGGGTCTCTGCCATGACGTGCTCCTAGTCTGGAGCTGGTAATAGCGAGGCCGGGCCTCAGTGACGTGACCGGTTTGAAACGCTGTTCGAGCCAGGCTGGGGTGGCAGCACGAACATTGGCGCAGTGGCCGCCACGGCGTGGCCGATGACGATGTCTGCGTCGCCCAGATCCAGCGCGTGACCCGTCAGCTCTTCAGTGCGCGTCCGATTGCGGGTCAGCTGCGAGCGCACCCCGAGGATGCAACTGATGCGAAAGCCTATTTCCACATCGGTGAGCCAGGGCGCAATCTTGCGAAAATGCGGAATGAACACGCGATGGTGCTCGATGTCCTCCACCATCGGCCGAAAGATCTCCGGATTGTGGGAGCTCTGGGCGATGGATGTCATGTGGCGCAGGATCGGATAGTTCGATTGCGGATCGAGGCTCCAGCGGATCGAGGGACCGATCAGTGCGGTTATGAGGTCGGCTGCCGTGGCTGGCTCCGGACAGGCGCGTTCGATTGCAGCCTGCAGCAGGGTCAACCGTTCAGCGTTGAGGCGAAGATAGACGCGCTGCCCGACATGGAAGATCAGCCTTTCAAGACTGCCGAAATGATAGTTCACCGCACCTACACTGGTACCCGCCGCGGCCACTATTCGCCGAACGGTTACGTCTTCAGGGTGCCTGGCGTCTCTGAGCAGGTGCTCACAGGTGACGCTCAGCTTGTCGAACGTGGCAGAATGGCGCATCGCGACCCCATCATTTGCCAAGGCCTAGCAAGGTGCGATGACAGCCATGTGTCCGCGATGCGCTGCACATTTCTACCGCAGCACGCCTCTCCTGGCGCGCGGTATCTGGTCCAATGGCTGACTGCAGGTCGCCTTAGAGCGATGGGAGATTGCTGGCTGGGGTGCCAGGATTCGAACCTGGGAATGGCGGTACCAAAAACCGCTG
>CBIGSA010000092.1:0-11827 GCA_966192215.1 uncultured Devosia sp.
CAATCGCGGCGTCGCCCGCACCTTCCAACTCGTTCGCGCGCTGCCCTCGCTTAGCGTCGGTGAAAACGTGCTGGCGGCCCTGGCCTTCCGCAAGGCCCCGCTCTGGGGCAAGCCAGCCGAAGCCCATATCGAAACCCTGCTGTCAGATGTCGGCCTCGCCGGCCGTGCATCCCAGCCCGCCGACAGCCTCACCTATATCGACCTCAAGCGCATGGAACTGGCCCGCGCCCTGGCATCCGATCCGCAGCTCCTGCTGCTCGACGAATGGCTGGCCGGCCTCAATCCCACCGAGCTGCGCGCCGGCATCGACCTCATCACGTCCCTTCGCCAGCGCGGCATCACCATCCTGCTTGTGGAACACGTCATGGATGCCGTCCGCGCCTTGTGCACCCGCTGCGTGGTCATGAATGCCGGCAGCAAGATCGCCGATGGTCCTACATCGGAAGTACTGGCCGATCGCGAAGTCATCCGCGCCTATCTGGGGGATGACCATGCTTAGCGCCGGTCCCATCTCCTTGCACTATGGCAAGCATCTCGCGCTGGATGGCGTCTCCGTTACCGTGGCCCAAGGCGAAACTGTCGTCGTGCTCGGGGCCAATGGCGCCGGCAAGTCGAGCCTGCTCAAAGCCATTGCCGGCCTCGTCCGCCCCGCTTCAGGCGCCGCCATCACCCTCGATGGCACGAACCTGCTCGGCCTGCCGGCCCACAAATATCTCGCCTCCGGTATTGCCCTGGTCCCCGAAGGCCGCGGCATTTTCGGCGATCTCACCGTCGCGGAAAATCTCGAACTGGGCGCCTATGTCCGTCATGCCCGCCCGCATGAAGCCCGTCAGCGCGCCCTCGTGCTCGACCTCTTCCCGCGGCTGGGCGAACGGCAAGGGCAGGTTGCCCGCACCATGTCGGGCGGCGAGCAGCAGATGCTGGCCATCGGCCGCGCCCTGATGAGCTGCCCACGCCTGCTCATGCTCGATGAACCGAGCCTCGGCCTCGCACCCATCGTCACGTCAGAACTTTTCGCCGCCCTGGGCCGCATCGGCCAGACCGGCATTGCCCTTTTGGTGGTGGAACAGAACGTCAAGGCGAGCCTTGCCATCGCCCAGCGCGGCTATCTCATGGAAGCCGGCCGCATCACCGGATCAGGCACAGCAGATGCCCTGCGCGGCGACGCCGCCGTGCAGCAAGCCTTCCTCGGCGCGGCAGCGCCATCAGTAGAAAACGGAGTGTCCCCATGACCGATCTCGGCCTGCTCATCAATAACGAGGAATCCCAAGCCACCGGCGGCGGCACATTCGAGCGCAACAATCCCATTACCGGCCAACTCGCCACCCGCGCCGCCGCGGCCACCATCGACGACGCCATGCGGGCCGCCGATGCCGCCGCCGCCGCTTTCCCGGCCTGGAGCACCACCGCACCGGCCGCCCGCCGCAAGATATTGCTCGCCGCCGCCGACCGGCTGGATGCGCGCACGCCTGATTTCATCGCCGCCATGGGCGCCGAGACCGGCGCCACGGCGGGTTGGGCCGGCTTCAATGTCATGCTCGCCGCCGAAATGCTGCGCGAGGCGGCCTCGCTGACCACCCAGATCACGGGCGAGATCATCCCCTCCAATCGCCCCGGCTCGACGGCTTATGGCATTCGCCAGCCGGCCGGCGTTGTGCTCTCCATCGCGCCGTGGAATGCCCCCGTCATCCTCGGCGTGCGCTCGCTGGCCACCCCGCTTGCCTGCGGCAATACCGTGGTGTTCAAGTCCAGCGAGATCTGCCCACGCACCCATCGCCTCATCGCCGATGTCCTGTTCGAGGCCGGTCTGCCGCCCGGCGTGCTCAATGTGGTGTCCAACGCCCCCGAGGATGCGCCCGACCTGGTCGAGGCGCTGATCGGCCACAAGGCGGTGCGTCGCGTCAATTTCACCGGCTCGACCCGCGTCGGCCGCCACATTGCCGAAGTCGCCGCCCGCAATCTCAAGCCGGCCCTGCTCGAGCTGGGCGGCAAGGCCCCCTTTGTGGTGCTCGACGATGCCGATCTCGACCAGGCCGTGGCCGCGGCCGCCTTTGGCGCCTATATGAACCAGGGCCAGATCTGCATGTCGACCGAGCGCATCGTGGTCGACGAGAAGATAGCCGACCAGTTCGTCGCTGCGCTCACCGCCAAGGCCGCCTCGCTGAAGGCCGGCGACCCGCGCGAGGGCAATACGCCGCTGGGGTGCCTCGTCGATCTCTCGGCCGCCCAGCGCATCGATGCGCTGATCAAGGATGCCGTGGCCAAGGGCGCCCGCGTCACCGCCGGCGGCGGCATCGACGGCACCATCATGCAGGCCACCGTGGTCGATGGCGTCACGCCGGGCATGAAACTCTATCGCGACGAATCCTTCGGCCCGGTCGTCGCCATCGTCCGTGTCGGCAGCGTGGATGAGGCCGTGCGCGTCGCCAACGATACCGAATACGGTCTTTCCGCCGCCGTTTTCGGCCGCGACGTCACCCGCGCCATGGGCGTCGCCGCTCGCATCGAATCCGGCATCTGCCACGTCAATGGCCCCACAGTGCATGACGAAGCCCAGATGCCCTTCGGCGGCGTCAAGGCCTCGGGCTACGGCCGCTTCGGCGGCAGAGCCGGCATAGCCGAATTCACCGAACTGCGCTGGATCACCGTGCAGGACGGCCCGATCCACTATCCGATCTAGGGTTCACCGGCTGGGGTGGGCTGCAAGCGCCTGCCCCAGCCCCAGAAGGCGCCGCGCCCGTGCAATCACCGGCGCATCCACCATCTTCCCATCCACCACGAACGCCCCGTCGCCAGCTTCGGCCGCAGCCACGACTCGCCGCGCCCAGTCCAGCTCCGCCGCATCCGGCGCAAAGCCGGCATTGAGCAGCGGCACCACGGAAGGATGCACGCAGGCGGCACCGTCGAAGCCATGCGCGCGCGCCTCCCTGGCGGCCGCCACGATCCCCTCGCTATCGGTATAATCGGCCGTCGATCGCAGCAATCCGAACGACAGCACACCCTCGGCCTTGGCGGCATAATGCACCAATAGCTTGGGCAGCCGCAGCACATCAGGGGTCGGCATAGCGCCCAGCGCCAGCGCCAGGTCTTCGCCACCGGTTGCCAGCGCCAGCACGCGCGGCGCCCGCGCGATCAGCCTTGCATCGAGGATCGCCCCGGGATCCTCCAGCACCGGCACGAAAGCCATGGGCTCGCGCCGCAGCGGCACTTCCAGCTCGTGCAGGAACGCCGCCAGTTCGGCCAGCATATGCGGCTCGCGCACCTTGGGCACATAAAGCCCCTCGGCCCCCGCCCGGCAGGCCGCCGCCGCGTCGTCGCGCGCAGCCTCGCCGCTATTGATCCGCACGAAGACCCGCGCGCCATTGCGGCCCACTGCTTTCACGCTCTCGGCCAGCCCTTCGCGCGCGGCGAGCTTATGCTCGGCTGGCACCGCATCTTCCAGGTCGAGTATGATCGCGTCGGCGCCCCGTTCATGCGCCTTGGCGATGAAGCGCTCCGAATGCGCCGGCACATAGAGCAGCGAGCGGATCATGGCGTCCCCGCCGCGGCAATCTCCGTAGCGCTGAGCCCGGCTTCAGCAAGCACATCGTCATTGTGCTGCCCCAGCTCCGGCGCCGGCAGCCGCCACACGCCCGGCGTGCCCGACATTTTCGGCACGATGTCATGCATGGGCAGGTGGCCGAATGTCTCATCCTCTGCTTCGACAATGATCTCGCGCTGAGCGAAATGCGGGTCCGCCATGGCGTCGGCGATATTATAGATCGGCCCCACCGTGGCCCCGGCCTGCCGCATCGTCTCCAGCGCCTCGTGGCTGTCGCGCGTGGCGAACCACGCCCCGATCGCCTCGTCCACCAGCGCCCTGTGCTTCACCCGGTCCGAATTGCTGGCAAAGCGCGGATCGTCATTCATCTCGGCCCGCCCGATAATCTCGAAAATCCGTCGCGCCACGGCCGGCGTCGAGCCCGACAGGGCCAGGTATTTGCCATCGCGGCATTGGTAGACATTGCGCGGGGAGGCGGTGTTCGAGGCGCTGCCCGCCCGCTGTTTCACCTTGCCGGTCACCGCATGGATGGCCGCTTCCGGCCCCAGCACCGAGAACATCGGCTCGAGCAGGCTGAGGTCGATCACCTGTCCCCGCGCCGTGCCGGCCTGCCGCGCATAAAGCGCCATCATCGTGGCCGAAGCGCCATAAATGCCGGCCACCATATCGGCCAGCGCCAGCGGCGGCAGCACCGGTTCGCGGTCGGGAAAGCCGGTGCGATCGGCAAAGCCGCTCATCGCCTCGATCAGCGTGCCGAAGCCAGGATATTGCGCATAGGGTCCGGTCTGCCCGAAGCCGGAAATGCGCACCGCGATCAGGTCGGGATTGCGCTCCAGCAGCTTGTCGGGCGCCAGCCCCATCTTTTCGAGCGTCCCTGGCCGGTAATTCTCGATGAAGACATCGGCCGTTTCCACCAGCTTCCACAAAGCCGCCATGGCCGGCGCCTGCCGCAGGTTCAGCCTGACCGAGCGCTTGTTGCGGCCATAGGTCTTCCAGAACAGGGAATGCCCGTCATCCTTCCACGCCCGCAAAGGATCGCCTTCGGGCGGCTCGATCTTGACCACATCCGCGCCGAAATCGGCCAGTTGCAGGCTGAGCATGTTCCCGGCCATCAGCCGGCTGAGATCGAGCACGCGGATGCCGTTGAGCGGGCCGGTGGCGGTGGGGTCGAAATGCTTGCTGGTGAAGGTCATGGGGTTTTGCTCGGAACGACATCCTGCCACCGGGTTTCACCTCGCCCCTCAGGGGAGAGGTCGGCGCGCAGCGCCGGGTGAGGGGTGCAATGCCTCCGCATGAGAAATGCCCAGCCATGGCACCCCTCACCCCAGCTCTGCCAGGTCGCTATCGCTCCCGGCGCCGCTACCCGCTCCCCTGAGAGGCGAGGGGGCGAAAGAGTTGCCCGGTTGCAGCTCACCTGATCCTCAGCCCCGTCGCCTTGTCGAAGATGAACAGCCGCTCCGGGTCGATCACGAGCTTCACCATCTCGTCCGGGCTCAGCAGGGCATGATCCCGCACCACGACCGAAATGTCCTCCTCGCCGACCCGCGCCAGCACTTCCTGTGCATCGCCGGTCGGCTCGACCACCAGCACCTTGGCCGGTACGCCTGTTTCGCCCAGCGTGATATGCTGCGGCCGCACGCCATAGACGATGTCCGTACCCGCTTTCACATCGAGCGCCGTGCCCAGCGGCATGGCCTGCCCACCCTTGATCGTGATCGAATCCCCGCCCTCGTAGCGGGCTTCGAACAGGTTGATTTCCGGCGAGCCGATAAAGCCGGCGACGAAGAGATTGGCCGGATTGTTGTAGAGCTCCAGCGGCGCCCCCGCCTGCTCGATATGCCCACCATTGAGCACTACGATCTTGTCGGCCATGGTCATGGCTTCGGTCTGGTCATGGGTCACATAGACCATGGTCTTGCCCAGCCGCTGGTGCAGCCGTTTGATCTCGCCGCGCATCTTCACACGCAGCTTGGCATCAAGGTTCGACAGCGGTTCATCGAACAGGAAGGCCCGCGGATTGCGCACGATGGCGCGGCCCATGGCGACGCGCTGGCGCTGGCCGCCGCTGAGTTCGCGCGGCAGCCGGTCAAGCAGGCTTTCGAGGCCCAGGATTTCCGCCGCTTCCGCCACCCGCTGCCGGATTTCGGCCTTGGAGGTCCCGGCCAGCCGCAGCGAGAAGCTCATATTGTCGGCGACCTTCATATGCGGATAGAGCGCATAGGACTGGAACACCATGGCGATGTCGCGCTCCTTGGCCGGCATGTTGTTCACCACCTTGCCGCCAATGGTGATCTGCCCGGCGGTGATATCCTCGAGCCCCGCAATCATGCGCAGCAGCGTCGATTTCCCGCAGCCCGAAGGCCCGACCAGCACGACGAATTCGCCATCGGCCATTTCGAGCGAAATGTCGCGCAACACCGTCACGTCGCCATAGCTCTTGCCGACCTGCTTGAGTTCGATTTCCGACATTCTTGGTCTCCTCGCTGCCCTCTTTACCTCTCGCTCTGGGGGAGAGGTCGCCGCGTAGCGGCGGGTGAGGGGGCCTTCCTTCTGCTCTACGCCGTCTCGACGATCTCGATGCGTCCGACGCTCATCCGCCCGGCCGAAGCCAGACGAATGCCCGCCATGCCATAGTCATAGGCGCCGTCCGTGGCCGCGATCAGCTCCCTGCCATCCACGGCAAAGCTGAGCTTGTCACCCTGGACACTGAACGCGAACTGATAGCTCTTGCCCGTCTCCGCCTTGAACGGCGCGCGGGCCAGCACGGTCGTGCCGAAATCTTCCTTGGTTATGACCACTTCGTCGCCCTCGAAGCCCGCGGCATAGAAGCGGCCGGTGCCCTGCACCCGTGCCGTCACCAGTTGCGAGATGCCCGACAGGCGCTGGATATCGGCCTTCACCACCACGTTGCGTGCATAATAATGCCCGGTCCACATATCGGCGTCGCCGGACGTGTGGCCATGGATGCGGCCATTCTGCCTGGTCCAGTGCCCGCGATTATAGGTGAAGCGGGTAATGGCGCCCCATTCCTGCGTCTCGGTCTCCGGCTCGATCACCGTGTGCCCTGCGCCCTCGACCCGGAAATCGGCCAGGAACAACCGCCCGAGGAATTTGAGCCGCCCGAAATATTCGATGAAAATGCCGACCTCGTCCACCGCCTCGACGCCCTCGGGCACCACGAAACTATAGTCCTGCCACCCCTCGGCCGACGGCACATGCCAGGCGCCGGTCTCCTCGATGACCCCGCTCATCGTGCGCCGCACATAGGGCGCCACGCGCAGATTGCCGTCGCCATTCCACGGATCGAGCCACAGCTTGAACGAGACGGTCTGCCCCGCATCCACCACCGGGCTGAACATCGGCCGGTAGCGCTCGTCGTCGAAATCGCTGCGGCGATAGAACGGCTTCCAGAATACCCGGCCGCCCTGGCCGCGCTCCAGCCGGTCGAGCTGGATTTCAAGCGACCCGCGCGAGCCCTCGACATGCCGCTCGCCGGAATGGCGCAGCGAAATCTGGTTGAAGCCTTCGGTCCGGAAGCCATGCGTCGAACCGGGCAGGTCGAAATCGAAGCGCAGCCCGCGGCGGGTGAAATCCTCCAGCCACAGCGCCGGCACCTCGCGGCCATCAAGTTGCAGCGCCAGCACGGTCAATTCGCGGGCAAAGCTGGGGATATCGACGATATTGATCGAGCCCACTATGCCCGAAGCCACGAGGAAATCGTTGATCGGCTTGCGATACTTGCCCCAGCCCTCCTGCAAGCCTTGGAACGTGCCGACAATGGCCGCCGCATTGCCCGCATTGCAGTCGGTGTCCCAGCCCGCCATGGTGGCGATCTCGGCCGTGCGCGGCAGGTCGCCCTTGCCGTAGAGAATGGCCATGATGGTCACCCCGGCATTGGGAATGATGTGGCAGACGCCCGGATAGCGGTCATAACCCCAATCGGCCGTGAGCATGTCGCGACAGGCCCGCCAGTCATCGGGATGGGCCTTGTGAAAGTCGATCACCGCCCGGCAGACTTTGGCATAGGTCGACCCGGCGTCCACCGTGGCCAAAGCCGTCTCGACGATTTCGTCTATCGACTTCGCCTCGAAGGCCGCCGCAATCGCCGCCGCACAGAACCGGGCGCCATTAAGCCCGTCGCCATCATGCGCCACCGAGGCCGCCATGGCCGACATCTCCGCCGCACGCTGCGGATTGCCCGGATTCACCCAGCCCCAGCTGTCGATGAAAATCTGCCCGCCGATCTGCTCGGCCACGGTCGTGCCGTTCTGCGCGATGGAGCCCGATTGCGGCGCGGGTATGCCAGCCCGCAGGTTCCGATAGGCCGTATGCTCGGTCGACACGCCGAACCCGCCCCACCAATACATGCCATGCTCCTCGGCGGCATAATTGAGCCAGGTCTTGCCCACATCGGCGGCCGTCGCCTTGAGTCCGTAATCGCGCAGCGCCCGGATGAAATAGACCGGTCCATTGGTGTCGTCATCGGCGGCGAAATTCTTGAAATCACGCAGATATTCCGTCACCTCGCCATAGGTGTTCCGGATGCGCTCATAGCTCCAGATGGTCGGTTCCACCGGGGCGCCCAGGCGCACGCCGATGGCCTTGCCGATAAAGCCGGCATAGATCTTTTCGAGGATTTGGATTTCGGAGAGCATCAAAGGTCTTTCGGTTTCAGGCGTTTCAGGCAATGCCGAGCGCGCCGAGTGTGGCCCGGCGGGCATCGGCCGCCGCGCGGTCGGCGGCGATGATGTCGGTGGCGATCTGGGTAAAGGCATCCGCCGAAGCGGTAAGGTTCAGCCGGTTGGCGCTGTCGAGCAAGGCGCGGTCTTCCGCCGCGATCACCGTTTCCCCATGCAGCGCCCCCAGGATCGCCCCGGCCATGACGCCGATGGAATCGGTGTCGCGACCCGAATTGATCCCGTCCTCGATGGATCGGCGGAACTCGCCATTGTTGAAGAGGCAGAAGCCCAGCGCCAATGGCAGCTCCTCGATGGCCATCAGCCGGCTTGGCCGATAGGCATCGGTCAGTCGCCCGGCCTTGTCTTCGCGGTGGTTCACATCGTCGCCCATGACCGAGTAGCGGGCGATGGCGGCATGGAAGGCGGCGCAGACACTGGCATGGTCGGCGCCCGTGCCGCGCAACTGGCGGGCAATGCCCGCAATGTCGGCAGTGGCATCGCGCGTGCCATCCTTGGCCAGGACGAGCACCGTGTCCACGATCGAGTCGATGCTGGCGTCCGGCACAAAGGCGGCGGCCACGGCCGCGGCCATCACCCCGGCGGCCTCCAGCCCATAGCTTTCCTGGTGGCCCGAGGCGAAGGCCACGGCCTCGTCATAGGCCGCCTTGGGGTTGGCGGCGTTCACCACGCCGATCGGCGCGATATACATGGCCGCGCCACAATTCACCATATTGCCGATGCCGCCCTGGCGGGGGTCGCAATTGGCCAGCTGGTGACGCTGGAAAATCCATTTTTCCGGGTAGAACAGGCGGTCGATCAGCATGGCCTCGCGCTGCAATTCGGGCACCCAGCGCGGCGTCCAGGCGATCTGGCGCACCATGCCGTCGGCCATGTCCCAGGCGTCCAGGTGCCGCTGCGTGTCGCCATAGATATCCATCAGCGCCAGCGTCATCAGCGTATCGTCGGTCACGATGCCATTGCCGCGCACCCGGCCGTTCCGCGCCCCCGCGTCGAGGCTCATCTTGTGCCATTCCGTGTTGAGCGAGCTCACCCGCCCATAGCGCGCACGAATATCGGCGGCAGAGAGCTTCTCCACCGGCGCGCCCAGCGCATCGCCCAGGGCAATGCCATGCAGCATGGCGCGGACACGGGATTGGAAGGGTGGGGTCATGTTGTTCTGACTTTCATTCAATTTGCTCACTGGGCCGGAGGCTCAGCGCCTCCCTCCCCCTTGTGGGGAGGGAATAAGGGTGGGACCAGCTCAGCGGCTGGCCCGACCCCGAATTCATCCACCGCGTCATCCCCGCGAAAGCGGGGATGACGCGGTGGTCAGGCAGTCGTCCTTACTGCAGCACGCTCGCCGCATATTCGGCCATGCGCGACCCGCCGGCAGCGTTGTATTCGCTGACAAACTGGTCCCACTGGTCGATGGAGGCTTCGCCGGTGATGAACTTGGCCACCCACGAGCGATAAACCTGCTCGGTGGCATCCACATCGGCGGCATAGTCGGCCGGCCAGACGAAGGCATTGTCGGGCGTGAAGTCGCTCTTGAGGTTATCAAGCGCGGCCTGTGCCGTGGGCGACAGCAGCGGGGTCGGCGAGGTCCAGTTGGCGGCGTTGAAGAAGCGGGCATACCAGGTCGAAATCTGGTCGGTATAGGTCACCGCGCCGCTGGCATCTTTATTGTGATGCACGCCTTCAAAGCCCATGCGGTCGATGTCCTGGCCTTCCTTGGAGGCCATGAAGTCGAGCACGGCAAAGGCCGCTTCCTTGTTTTCCGACAGCGCCGAAATCGCCCAGCCGCGCGATTCCTTGGACACGTCGACCGCGGCCAGGCCCTGTCCGCCCGGGCCCGAAGGCGCCGGCAGCAAGGCCAGCTCGATCTCTTCGCCCGGATGGGCCTGGCGCATCTTACCGGTATAGATGTCGATGACCTCGGGCGAGGAGCCGAAGATCACGCCGGCCTTGCCGCTATAGAACTTGTCTTCCTTGACGTCCCAGGTGTTGGTCACGAATTCCTTGTCGAACAGGTCCTTGCTGGCCAGTCGCGCATAGAATTCGATTTTTGCCTTTTCCGCGTCGGTGACGCGCGAATTGACCCAGGCGCCATCGGCATTCTTCATCCAGGTGCCGGTGACCCCGAACGCCTGGTTGAACACCGAATCCAGCTCCGCCGTGGTGCCATAGCCGGTCAGGCCCAGCGTGTTGCCTGGCGTGCCGTCGCCGTCGAGATCGGCATCGTGGATGGCCTGGAACAGGGCTTCATACTCTTCCACCGTCTGGGGTGGCTCGAGGCCGAGCTGGTCCAGCCAGTCCTGCCGCATCACCGGCTGCGGCGCGCGCGGCGGGTACACGTAGAGCAGGTAGGGATAATTGGCGAGGCGGTCCACGTTATGCGGCCACAGCGCATCTTTGATATGGGCCGATTTCTCGATCCACGGATTGAGGTCTTCCAGGATCCCCTGTTCGGCCATCTTCTGGTCGCCGCCCTGGAAATACATGATATCAGGGATGTCGCCCGACAGCAGCATCACGCCCAGCGCGTCGGCATAGCCCGAGCCGGGCAGGTCGACGATCTGGATGTCGACATCGGTGCCCTGTGCCTTGAGCGCCGCCTCGATGGCCTCGATTTCCTTGACGTCATCGGGGTTGGTGGTCAGCAGGTCCTTGCTCACCAGCCGCAGCGTGGTCTGGGCCATGGCCGGCATGGCCATCGCGCCCAGCGCCGCCATGGCGGTTGTCGCCAGCAGCAGTTTCTTCAAAGTCATTGGTATTTCCTCCTTGGTTTTTGGTTGTGCTTCCCACCGCCTGCGCGGAATTTCAGTCGGGCGCGGCGCCCATTCACCTCGCCCCTCAGGGGAGAGGTCGGCGCGTAGCGCCGGGTGAGGGGTGCGATGCCGAAGTCAGCGCAATCTCTGCCCATCCCACCCCTCACCCCAGCTTCGCCAAGTCGCAAAGCTCCTGGCTTCGCTACCCTCTCCCCTGAGGAGCGAGGGGACGCCAGCGCTGCGAGCTGGATTGCTTCCATCCTCATCCCTTCAGCGCTCCCGACATCGTGCCCTTGGTGAAGAACTTCAGGATCAGCGGATAGATGGCGAGGATCGGCAGGATGGTGATGAGGATCATCCCGGCCTTGAGGGCGCGGATGTTGATCTGCGCCAGGCCCAGATTGTTGTTGACGTTGTTGGCGCCCACGATGGCGATCTTGTCGCCTTCGATGACGAACTGGCGCAGCACCACCTGCAGGGGCCATTTGCTCTGGTCGTTGAGGTAGATCATCGCCCGGAAGAACTCGTTCCAGTGCAGCACGAGGTAGAACAGGGCGATGGTGGCCAGCGCCGGGCGGGCCAGCGGCAGCACGACCATGAAGAAGGTCTGGAACGGGTTGGCCCCGTCGAGCTCGGTGGCCTCCAGCAGCTCCTTGGGAATTTCCTCGAAGAAGCGGATGAGGATGATCAGGTACCAGGCGCTGATCACCTTATACATGATGACCGACCAGGGCGTGTTGAGCAGGCCCATGCGCTTCATCAGGAAATAATCGGGAATGATGCCGGGCTCGAAGACGATGGTCACCAGCACCAGGATGAAGATGAGGCGCCGCCCCGGC
>CBIGSA010000093.1:0-11817 GCA_966192215.1 uncultured Devosia sp.
GGCACCGATATTTCCTCACGCACCGGCCGGGCGTCCCTCCCCCTTGTGGGGAGGGAGTGAGGGTGGGGGTGAGTCACGCACCAGCTCCAGGAATTTACCCCGCCCGCTTGGCCGGGCTGCGGCTCTGGTTGGCGAGGCCGCTGATGGCGGCGCGCAGCGCCGCAGGCTTGACCGGCTTGGTAACCACGGCAATGCCGCGCTCCTCGGCGAGTGCACGCACGGCGGGGCTGCGGTCGGCGGTGACCAGGGCGGCCGGCAGGTGGCCGCCCAGATTGTGCCGCAGCCACTCGATGGCATCGAGGCCGGAGGTCTGGTCGAGATGGTAATCCATCAGCACCAGATCGGGATACCAGCCTTCGAGCAGGCGTTCGCGGTCGATCTGCTTGAGCGAGAGCGCCGAGCGCACATCGCAGCCCCAATGGCGCAGCAGGCCTTCCATGGCCTCGATGATGGCACGTTCATTGTCGACGCAGAGCACCTTGAGATCGAGCGTACCGAAACTGACCTCTGTCGGGGCAGGGCTGGCCTCCTGCGTGGCGCGAATATTGCGCGTGGCGGGCAGGAAGAGCGAAAAGCGCGAGCCGCGGCCTTCCCGGCTGTCGAGCTCGAGCGTGAGGCCGAGCGCCGTCACCAGGCGCTGCACGATGGACAGACCGAGCCCCAACCCCTGCGCCATGCGGGCGCCGCGCTCGAGCCGGGAGAATTCGGCGAACAGCAGCCTGTGCTGGTCCTTGTTGAAGCCGATGCCGGTATCGATCACGTCGAGCCGCATGCGATTGCCGCGCCGGCGCAGCCCCACCAGCACCCTGCCGCCCGGCTGGGTATATTTGATGGCATTGCTGACCAGGTTCTGCACGATGCGACCGACCAGCATGCGGTCCACCAGCACGCTGGCATCGGTATCGACGATCTTGAGCGAAATATTGCGCTCGCGCGCCATCGGACCGAATTCCACCTCGATCTTCTTGAGCAGGTCGTGCCCCGCCACGGGCGCCGGCGCTGGCTTGAGCGCACCACTATCGATGCGCGAAATATCGAGCAGCGCGCCCATGATATCTTCCACCGCGGTGAGCGAGGCCTCGATGGAATTGGCCAAGTCCGCCAGCCCGGTTGATTTGGCGCGCTCGATCAGCGTCGAGGTATAAAGCCGCGCCGCATTGAGCGGCTGCAGCAGGTCATGGCTGGCGGCGGCCAGAAAGCGGGTCTTGTCGTGATTGGCAGCATCGGCCTTGGCGCGGGCGCTTTCCAGCTCGGCATTGACCCGGGTCAGTGCGGCGGTGCGCTCGTCGACGCGCTCTTCGAGCGACTGGTTCATGCCCTCCAGCTCCTGCTCGGCCCGCACCCGCGCGGTGACGTCGGAAAAGCTGATGACGAGGCCCCCATCGGGCAGGCGGCTCGAATGGAATTCCAGTGTCTGGCCGGCATTGCCCAGCCGCTGGGTCACCGTGGTGGGCGAGGCGGTGAGCAGGTTGATCCGCTCGATGGCGAGCCGCGCCGCATCGCCCGGGCCGAAATCGCCGCGATCGCCCAGGAAGAGGGCGATATCGAAGAGCGGGGTGCCCGGTTTCGTCAGCGCGGCCGGCAGCGCCAGCAGCGTATTGTAGCGGCTGTTGGACGTCGTCAGATGCAGCCCGGCATCGAACACGGCAATGCCCTGGGGAATATGGTCGAGCGCCTGCCTGAGGCCGGAGGCGGCATCATGTTTGTGAGCGGACATCCCGATTGCGGTCCTGGACTAAGGGCGCGGGGACTATCGACCTCCCGCCAAAGCTGCGCAAGACCTACTCTGGACCCATTGCATTTGCCTGCCAGCTAAGGAATTCTTTGCTCCCGCCGTCGCGCGGGCCGTCTCGGGAAGGCGGATCACCAGAAGAGGGTTAGGCCATGTTCAAGGAATTCCGTGATTTCGCCATCAAGGGCAACATGATCGATCTCGCCATCGGCGTGATCATCGGCGCCGCCTTCGGCGCCATCGTCTCCTCCATCGTCGACGATATCTTCATGCCGCTGATCGGCATCGTCATCGGCGGCATCGACTTTTCCAGCATCGTGCTGACCGTGGGCGAGGCCAAGGTCAATATCGGCCTGTTCATCAATGCCGTGGTCAAGTTCGCCATCATCGCCTTCGTGCTCTTCCTGGTGGTCAAGGCCATCAATTCGCTGAAGCGCGAAGCCGCCGCCGAGCCCGTGGAAACCACGCCGGCCCCGAGCAAGGAAGAAGTCCTGCTCACCGAAATTCGCGACGCCCTGCGCGCCAATCCGCGCTGATCGCCACAAGGCCGGGTCCCCCGGGGAGCCGGCTTTTTTCTCGTGCAGGTCATAGGACAAAAGTCCGTTGACAAATCCAAACTAGGCAAATAGGCCTATTACCTAGGTGCTGTATCCTACGTATTGTCCTTGTCGGACGGCATCAACACTTAGCGCAAACTACCGCTGCGATTCACCGAGGGGCCGGAGTCGCGGGCTGCATGCCAGCCCCGACGGCGATGCTTGCCGCCCGATGGTCGCACCTTGCGAAACTTGCCAGGGGCAGAGGCAAAATGAGCGACCAGATCTACTACCATTCCTTCCTCAACCGCGACCGGATGATCCATATCGTGGATGCCGACCCGGCCACCTGCGAGGCGCTGAGCGTGCTCTTCCGCCTCGAAGGCTTCCAGACCACCTTCTCGCTGGAAGCGGCCCATTTCATCGTCAGCCTCGAGCGGCGGCGGCCCGATATCGTGGTGCTCAATCTCGGTGTGGGCGAGGAAAGCGGGCTGACCCTGCTGCGCCGCGTCAAGGCCATGCGCACCGGCACGCCAGTCTTCATGCTTTCCGACGAACCGCAGGTCGAGGCGGCGGTAACGGCCATGAAGCTGGGCGCCTCCGACGTCATTTCCAAGCCCATCGATACCGAACACCTGCTGACCGTGATCCGCGACGCCCTGCGCCGCGACATCCATCTGGGCGCCATGCAGGGCGGCCGCCGCCCGGTGGAAGTGCGCGGCTTCTCCCAGCTCACCCCGCGCGAACGCGAAGTGCTGCAACTCATCACCAATGGCCAGTCCAACAAGGAGGCCGGGCGGGAGCTGGGCATTTCCCCGCGCACGATCGAGGTGCACCGGGCACGCGTGATGGAGAAGCTGGGCGCGCGGAACACGGCGGACCTGATGCGGATTGTGCTGACGAGCTGAGCGGCAGTGCGTCTCAGGCCGGTGCGCGGCTTTCGGCGCCTGTTGGCGGGACTGCATTGTTCCGTGCCGGCGTCCCGGTCTAGGATGAAGGCCAGTCGGCTGGTTGGAGATGTCGGTGGTGGGTTGGGAAACGCTCAGGCTCTGGGGCGAGGACGCGGTGCGGATCGAGCCGCTCACCGGCGGATCGGCCAATGACGTTTGGAGCCTGCGCATAAGCGGCAGGCTCGCGGTCGGTCGCCTCGGCACCAGGAGCGATGCCGATCTCGCCTGGGAAACCGGGCTCATGCACTATCTCGACCGTGCCGGCCTCAGCGTGCCGGTGCCCATCCCGACAGAGGATGGCCGGCTCTTCGCCGACGGCCTGACGGTCATGACCTATATGGAGGGCGGCCCGCCCGAAACCGCGGCCGACTGGCGGCGCGTGGCCGAGACGCTGCGCCAGTTGCATCGCCTGACGCAAAACTGGCCGCAGCGCCCGGGCTGGCGTTCATCGACCGACCTTCTGCAGGAAGAGACCGGGACGCGGATCGACCTCGCGGCTATGCCGCCGGGTGCTGCCGAAAGATGCCGGGCCGCCTGGGCGCGGCTCGCCGGACGCCCGACCAGTGTCGTCCATGGCAACCCCGACAATCCCGGCAATATCCGCATGACGGCCGGGCGCGTCGCGCTGATCGACTGGGACGAGTCCCACCGCGACGTGCCCGACCTCGACCTGGTGCTGCCCCACAACGCCGCCGGCCTCGAAGCAGAGGCCCACGACATCGCCGCCCAGGCCTCCGCCGCCTGGGAGGCCGCGATATGCTGGGGCGACGACTACGCGGTCAGGCGGCTGGCGGAGGTGCGGGCGGTGTGAGGGGTGACGAGCCCACGGACCTGTTGCGGATCAGGCTGCTTCAAGCTCTCCGGCAAAGCGCGCGAGCGCCGCATTCCAGCCGTCAGGCGACGCAAAGATACCGACGATATCGGCTGCTGCGTCGCCGTAGTTTTCGAGCTTGCGATGCTCAAGGATGACTTCGGTCTCACCATTGCCTAGGTCTTTGAACGAGACATCGACCTCGGTGAGCAAGCTTGGATCGAACTGCCAGCCTGCGCTAATCCGCCAGGCCAGGACAACGCGGTCAGGTGGATTCCAGGCCAAGACCTCGCCCCACTGGCAGGTGCTGCCGTCCTGGCCCACTTCGTGCCAGCGTCCCCCGACGCCAGTTTCCATCACAACGTCCTTCATGGGGGACGAGCCAATCGAGAAATTCGCGGGCCACCACTTCCCCATGCTTTCCGTGAAGAACCTGAAGGCCTTCTGGGGCGTTGCCTTCACACGGATAGATCTCATTACCGGGGCGATAGCTGTTGCGGACGTCATTTGTCTTCCTCATCTTTTTCAAGCTCGGTAGCGAACGAGGCCAGAGCCTCCGCCCACATCCCATCGAGCCATTTCCGCATCTGCTCCAATCCCTTCGGATCGAGCCGATATATGTTGCGGGTCCCATGCTGGTCCGAGCGCACCAATTGAGCCTCCCTGAGCACCCTGAGATGCTGCGAAACAGCTGACTGCGATACGGGCAGGGCTCGGGTCAGCTCGGCCACGGAACGTGGACGAGCCGCCACCATTTCGAAAACGGCCCGACGAGTAGGATCCGCAAGGGCCACGATTGCACCGTAATCATAAGTCATGCCTAATCATAAGTATAAACTAATGATCGAGTCAATGGCCTTTCTCGGGACGGCGACGCCCGCGTATCAGGCAATTGCTACCGCCCGTCCGGACGCTCTCCACTCAGGGAGCCCTTCGTTCAAACGGCTCACGCGATATCCACGGGCTCGCAACAACTTCACCGCCTCGAAGGACAGGACGCAGTATGCGCCGCGGCAGTAGGCCACGATATCCATGTCCATGGGCAGCTCGGCGAGCCTAGACTCGAGCCTGTCGAGGTCAATGTTCAACGCGCCGGGAATGTGGCCTGCCTTGAACTCGTCCTCAGGGCGAACATCCAGCAGCGTTACCGAGCCGGTCCGCATCCTTTCCATCAGCTCGTCCGGCCCTACAGGCGCAAGGTTGTCGAGCTGCTCGAAGTAGGTCGTCACGACCTGCTGCACGGCAGCAACATTGTGCTCCGCCAACTTCCGCAATGCCGACATGGTTTCGACGATGGGGCCGTCCGCAAGACGATAGATGATATTCTTCCCGCTGCGACGACCCACTACCAATCCCGCCTTGCGAAGCTGCTGCAGGTGCTGCGACGCATTGGCGAAGCTGAGGCCGGCACGATGCGACAGGACCTCCACCGGCTGCTCGCCCTGGGCCAGCAGTTCGATCAGTTCCAGCCGATGTCCGTTGCCGAGCACCCTGGCCAGTTCGGCAAAACAGGAAAACAGGAGGCGTTTGGGACTATCGCTTGACATTCGAGGTCCTGCAATTCATTCAATGAAGTTCTTGAATGTAACATTGCCCCGAGGAGCGCGCAATGCAACCGATGCACCGCCAAGTCTTGCTGCTCGCCACGGCCCAGGCCCTGTTTCAGATCGTCTCCGTCCTGGTCATGACTATCGGTGGTCTGGCTGGCAGCATTCTGGCGCCATCCCCCGAATTCGCCACCGCTCCCATTGCAGCCATGTTCCTTGGCACGGCGGTATCGACCGTCCCCGCCTCGATGTGGATGACACGCGTGGGTCGCAAGATCGGCTTTGTCAGTGGAGCAAGCCTGGGCACCTTGGGTGGCCTGCTGGCTGCCGCCGGAATGATGACCTCATCCATCGTCCTGCTCTGTGCAGGTACCTTCCTGGCAGGCTGTTACCAGGGCTTCGCGCAGTTCTATCGCTTCGCCGCCGGGGAAGTCGCGGACGATCGGTTCCGGCCCCGGGCCATCTCGCTGGTGCTGGCCGGCGGTGTGGTCGCCGCCCTGATTGGTCCGCTGCTGGCACGCTGGGGTGGCGAATTGCTGCAGCCAGCCTATACCGCGTCCTTCCTGTTTCTCTCTGCGGCATCGGCCATTGCGGTTGGCGTCCTGCTTGGCGTCGACGTGCCCAGGACAGTGGATACCACCGATGAGCGTGCGGCCGCCCGGCCGCTCGGCGATATCGTGCGCCAGCCCACCTACATGGTGGCCCTTTTCGGCGCGGTCACGGGCTATGGGATCATGATCCTGGCGATGACCGCCACGCCCCTCGCGATGACACACCACCACCACGACCTGGCCGCCACATCGACGGTTATCCAGTTGCATGTGCTCGGCATGTTCGTGCCGTCGTTCTTCACCGGCTCCCTGATCGCGCGCTTTGGGGTCTTGAGGATAATGCTTGCCGGCATTGTCCTGCTTGCGGCGCACGTACTGCTCGCCCTGTCGGGGACCGGCTTCTACAACTTCACCGCTGCACTGATCCTGCTCGGCGTGGGCTGGAACTTCCTCTATATTGGCGGCACGAACCTGCTGACCCGCACCTATTCGACCGCCGAGAAGGGCAAGGCGCAGGCGACCAACGATCTCACCATCTTCATCGTCGGGCTGGCGGCATCGCTCAGCGCCGGTGTGTTGCAGAACGCCATCGGATGGCAGGCGTTGAACGTGTGGCTCCTGCCCTGGCTGGCTGTTGCGGCCGCAGCGATCCTCTGGCTACAGATGTCGCCCAAGGGCGCCGCCGTGCGCGCTTGAGGCCTGCTGGCCCCGCGCTATCGTTTGGCCCGGCATGTCGGAACACCCCTCCCCCGTTCGTCGTAGCTATGAACGCGAGGAGAACGATCATGACTGCTACCTACACTTTCGATGTCTTCATGAGCCTTGATGGCTTCGGGTCCGTCAGCCGCGGCTGGGGCGGGTATTGGGGCAAGCAGGGGCCGGAACTGCTGGCTCACCGCCTTGCCCAATACAGCCAGGACCAGCTCATGGTGCTGGGAGCCGATACCTATCGGGCTTTTGCGAGCATGCTGGCCGCGAGCACCGCGGAATCCGATGTGCATGACCCCTGGGTGACCCGCATGCGGAACCTGCCGGCGATAGTGGTGTCGAACACTCTGGAAGGCCCGCTTGACTGGCCGGATGCGAGCCTGGTCAGGGGCGATGCGGTGGAAGCCGTGGCCCGGCTCAAGCAGGAGTCGAGCGTGCCGCTACGCTCGCATGGCAGCCTGTCGATGAACCGGGCGCTGATGGCGGCCGGCCTGGTGGATCGCGTCCAGGTAACGCTGTTTCCGGCAATTACCGGCGAGACGGGAACCGAGCCGATTTTCGGCGGTGGCGCCGATTTTGACCTGGAACTGCTCGAGCAGCACACGCTCGACGGCCGCACGCTGGAACTGATCTATCGGCCCAGCCTGCATGCCTGAACCTGCCCGTTTCCGGGATTGTCGGGGTTGCCTGGACGAGGCAGGCCGGCCGTCCGGCCATCAACCAGCCTTTGAAGCACCCTAAAATTTGACGGTGAGCCCGGCCGTGCCGGCAAGGCTGAAGCTGCTGCCGAAATTGACGAGGCTTGTATTGACGCCCACCTGGCCATGGACGGCGTATTTGTCGTCGCCCCAGGCATAGGTGCCACCGATCCCCAGACCACCCCAGAGATTGTCCTGGCTGTTGACGAACTCGACGCCGGCCACGTCGGTCCTGCTATCGGGCAGAACGTCATAGTAGAGATTGGCGATGCCATAGGCATGGACGCGGCTGGTCTCGTCGGAAGCATCGGTCCAGCTATCCTGGTAGTCGGCGGATAGGCCCAGCCGGATATTGAGGTCATTGCCTTCGACCAGTGAAACCGCGGTGCCGTAGGTGTCGGTGAAGCCATCATAGGCGACATTGGAATAGGCCAGTTGCGCCTGTGGCGTGATCGACCAGTTCGGAGCCAGCGCGATCCGTTGGCCGGCCTCTATGCCAAGGGAATAGCCGAAGCCATTATTGCCCGAAACCAGCCCAGTCGCCGCAGTCGAGGATGCGAGCGCGCTGTCATACCACGACAGGTTCGCCTGGCCGTCGAGATAAAAGCCGCCCGAACCATACCAGGTCAGCGATCCGGCCAGGCCATAGCCGGTGCTGCTGATTGAACCGTTGCCGAACACCGACGTCACGCCGCCTGCGATGGTGCCGTATCGCGCTGAAAGGCCGCCGACAAGATTGCCGGCCTCGCTCGAATAGAGCTGCCGGTCAGCTCCGGCCTGCAATTGCCAGGTGTCGACGTCGAAATCGGCGCCGGTCGTGGAGAATCGGGAATTCATACTGGCGTGGCGGGCGACGATCCGGCCCCAGATGCCGCTATTGGGGCCCGCCGCTTCGGGCAAGGCACCCGTCTCGATCATACCAGCGGTCCAGGACCGGTTACCGACGCGCTGCTGCAGCGTTTCAAGCTCGTTGAAACCCTGCAGCATGGTGGCGTAGGTCTCGTAGACCGGGGCGCCGGCCTGATAAAGCGGCCCGGTCGGGGTAGTCCCATTGATCAAGGCGGACCGGAGATACCAGTCACCATCGGCGGGCGTGCTGACACCCCCCTGATGGAGACGATAGGCATATGCGCCGGCCACAATGGCGGGCGCTCCCTCGAAGGTGTAATGCCCCAGAAGCGTGAAATCGCCACCGGAAACGCCGCCGACATCGACGATCCTGATGCCTTCATTGGTTTGCGCGCCGACGCCGCCAAGATTGATGACGCGAAGATTGGTGCTGCCGGACGTATCGCCGGTCACCACCAGCAGGTCAGTGGGCGAACTGTCGTCGCCTAGCACCGTTTCGATTTCGAGCGTGCCGCCACTGCCGACATAATTGCCCGCCACGGTCAGTGTCCCGATCGAATTGCCCGGCGCGATGGTGCCGCCGGCAAAATTCGTCGTCGTCCCAACCTGGCCGACGCCCTGCAATCGTCCGCCTATGGCCTCGAACGATCCGCCGAGTGTGCCATCGACCGAAAGAATGCCGTCATAGACTCTGGATATGCCCGAAAGGCCCGAACTGTCGGCGGTGAGTATAGTTTGTCCCGTGCCGACCTGCCAAACACCACCCGTTCCGGCGATCGTGCCGCCAAAAGTCACCGCGTCCGAGCGATTGAAAGCCAGGACACCGCTATTGGCGACATTGCCCAGGATGCTGCCGCTCGTGCCGCCATCGCCCAGTTGCAGGATGCCGGCCGCGATCGTTGTTCCGCCGCTATAGTCGTTGGCGCCGGTGAGGGTCAGCGTGCCCAGCCCTTCCTTGGTCAGGCTGCCCACCCCGGTCATGACCGGGGCGATGGCGATATCGTAACCATTGGTATCGATGAAGCCGCCGCCGGCGCCGAGGGTGACCTGCTGGGTGCCGTAGTTGCTGAAGAAATTGGCATTGTTGCGGATGGCCCGAACGACGCCGCCGTCCACGGTAACATTCGCGGTGCCCATGCCGCCCCGGAAACCGCTGGTTTCCAGAATCCCGCGCGCACCCGGCGCACCCAGCACATTCAGCGTGCCGCTGGCCGCTGCGTTGGAAATGCCGAGATAGACGCCGCTATTCGCGTAGACCCGGCCACCATCGTCGATGGTCATTGTGCCAGTGCCATGATTGCCCAGGTTGAGGTTGTAGCTGGTCATCTCCCAGCTCGATCCCGCCCCGGTCACGATGACAGTGCCATTGCCGCCGGCTTCGGAACCCACATAACCCTGGTTGCTGGCGAGGCTGGCGCCGTCTTCGACGCGCAGAACGCCTTCGTCACCCCAGCCGACCGTAAGCTGGCCCGGCATGATCCAGGACCCGCCCGACGTCAGGACCACTTCGCCGCGGTCATAGAGGCCGATCACGGCGTCATTGCTGACCAGAGTGCCACCAGACGAGACCTCGACATAACCCAGCCCGTCAAAACCGACATTGACCCGGTTGCCAACCGCGACATGGCCGCCTGCCTCGACATTGAGGGTTCCTGTCCCCGGATATCCGATGTTGAGACTTTGCAGGAGCGAGAGGGTCGAAGCATTGCCAGCACCATCCTGGCCCGACACCGTCACGATACCGACGCCACCCGGAGCGTTCCCGATATTGCCTGTCGCGCCGCTGACGAATCCGCCCGTATCGATATCCAGCGTGCCGCTGCCTTCCTGCCCGATGACGATGTCACCGAGATTGTCCCAGCGCGAATCCTGGCCCGACACTGTCACGATGCCGACACCGGAGGCATTGAGCCCCACATAGCTGGCGGCATTGGTCAGTGTCGCGCCATTGAGAATGGTCAGGCTACCCGGAGCGTTCACACCGATATGCACGTCGACGCTGCCGTCGATGAATGCGGGATCCGACGGTGTGCTGTCCCCGCCGATGGACACTTGCGCCGATGCCGGCGAGAGCGTGGCCAGCGCCAGGACAAGCGGCGCGGTCGATATGAGCAGGTACTGGCGGGAGGGCCAGACATTTTTGAGAAAAGGGCCTTTTTGCATCGCGACCGGGCCGGGAATTAAATAAAGCAATGCCCGATGCTGCGAGTACGATGCTTAATTATCCATTAATTCCTGCCCCGCGGAGCGTGACGTCTTACTTGCGGGAGTTTTTCGCGCTCGTCGAAATAGCTGATGGTGGCTTCCCGTGCTGCGCCATTCGCCGATTATCCGCTCGAGGAATTTCAGTTGCGGATTGGCGATATTCGCGCCGGCGCCAATTGCGTGGGCCAGGATGCGCCCCTAGGCGGCGGGGATGCGACCGAGGCCGATCTCGTTGCCGTCGGGATCGTAATACATGACCTTGCGGACGCCTTCGCCGGGGATTTCTTCCTGGCTCCAGGTGAGGCCGCGTGCGGCGATCTGGTCGATCTGCCCTTCGAGGTCGCTGCACATGATGGTCTGGATCGCGCCGCCGGCGCGCTTGGCGTCCACGATGATGTAGATCCAGCGATGCTCGGCAATGGCCCAGACGGCCTCGACCTCGTTGGGGTAAAAGCTCGGCTTGGCGCCGAACAGGCGCTGGTACCAGTCGAGCGCGGCGCGGAAGTCGCTGACGGGAATGCCCGAGAACACCTCCGTTCCCGTGCCGCCAAGGATGAACTGATCGTCTGCCATGGTCATACCATCCAATCCGTTGCTGTCGCCAGAATGACGGGTGAGCCCGGCCCGTTCCGACAGTCCGGCTCCAGGCTATTGGGCCATGGCCCAGTCGCTGGGCGGAATTGCCCTGCGCTCCCGGCCCAAACAGCCGCCTTTCGAGGAGAACAGTACGCAGGTGGCACGCTCTCTGGCCGCTTTGCTGGATCGCGGGGGCCAGACATTCTATCTCGGGCATGGCGGCCCGCTTCCCGGCGACGCCATAAGGGCTCACATGGCGCGCCTTACGCGAGCTGCGGCGGACGCCTAGCCCCCGATGGTCGGCAAGGTCAAATCGCCCGAAGTCAGCTTGCTGGCCGTGATGGCGGCGTCGGCGGCCTCGCGCGGGAGTTCCAGGCTCGTCCAGACGCTTACCAGCGCATGGCGCAGGGCAAAGATCATCTCGTCGGTATGGAGCGGCGTCGGGGTGATGCGCAGGCGCTCGGTACCCTTGGGGACGGTGGGGTAGTTGATGGGCTGGATATAGATATTGTGCTTGTCGAGCAGCATGTCGCTGGCCGCCTTGACGGCGCGGGCATCGCCCACGATCAGCGGCACGATATGGGTCGTCGTTTCCATCACCGGCAGGCCGGCATCGGCGAGGATCGCCTTGGTCAGCCGGGCCTGGCGCTGGTG
>CBIGSA010000094.1:0-11744 GCA_966192215.1 uncultured Devosia sp.
TTCCCCCCGTATGAAGGTGGCGCTCTACGGGCTCATGTGCGTGCTGCTCGTGCCCTTCGTCTTCCCGACCTGGTGGATGGTCACCTCGTCGGTGAAGCCCATCAGCGACATCTTCGCCTTCCCGCCCGATCTCTGGCCGCGCCGCTTCGATTTCACCACCTATGCCCAGGTCTTCGAGCTGCAGCCCTTTGCCCGGCAATACTGGAATTCGGCCTATATCGCGGCGCTCGTGACCGCCGGCACCATGATCGTTTCGTCCATGGCCGGCTATGCCTTCGCGCGCATCAAATTCCCCTTCAGCAATGCCATCTTCATGGTCGTGCTGCTTGGTCTGCTGATCCCCTCGGAGGTCACCATCGTGCCGTTGTTCCAGATGTTCCTCAAATGGGGCATGATCAACACCCATTGGCCGCTGATCCTGGTGCCGATCTTCGGCGCGCCCTCCGTCTTTGCCACCTTCGTCATGCGCCAGTTCTTCATCGCCCTGCCGGTCGAGCTGGAAGAGGCTGCCCGCGTCGATGGCCTCGGCCGGTTCAAGATCTTCTGGACCATTGCCCTGCCGCTGGCCAAGCCGGCCCTTGGTGCCGTGGCCATCTTCACCTTCCTCCACTCCTGGAATCTCTATCTCGAACCCATCGTATTCCTCTCCTCGACGCAGATGTTCACCCTGCCCCAGGCGCTGACCCAGTTCACCGATGCCTATGGCGGGGCCATGTGGAACATCCAGCTTGCTGCCGCGACGATGACGGCAATTCCAGTGCTGCTGGTCTTCATCGTGGCCCAGAAGCAGTTCGTCGAAGGGCTCGCCCATACCGGGCTGAAAGGCTGATCCCATGGCTCCCGTTACCCTCAAATCCGTCACCAAGAGCTATGGCGCGACCCATGTCCTGCATGGCATCGACATCGATATTGCCGATGGCGAATTCGTCGTGCTGGTGGGTCCCTCCGGCTGCGGCAAGTCCACCCTGCTGCGCATGATCGCCGGGCTCGAAACCATCACCGGTGGCGCCGTCGAAATCGGCGACCGTGTGGTCAACGACCTCGAGCCCAAGGATCGCGACATTGCCATGGTGTTCCAGAACTATGCGCTTTATCCGCATATGACGGTCGCCACCAATATGGGCTTCTCGCTCGAGCATCGCGGCGCCAGCAAAGCCGAAATCGCCGAGCGGGTGAAATGGGCCGCCGACATTCTGGGCCTCGCTCACCTGCTCGATCGCTATCCGCGACAGCTCTCGGGGGGGCAGCGCCAGCGCGTCGCCATGGGCCGCGCCATCGTGCGCAATCCGCAGGTCTTTCTCTTTGACGAGCCGCTTTCCAATCTCGATGCCAAGCTGCGCGTCGTCATGCGCGGCGAAATCAAGGGCCTGCACCAGCGGCTCGGCGTCACCACAGTCTACGTCACCCATGACCAGATCGAGGCCATGACCATGGCCGACCGTATCGTGGTGATGAATGGCGGCAAGGTGGAGCAGGTCGGCGCCCCGCTCGACCTCTATGATCGCCCGGCCAATCTCTTCGTCGCCGGTTTCATCGGTTCACCGGCCATGAACATGATCGAGGGTGAGATTGCCGATGACGGCTTCAGGGCCGGTGGCGTGACGCTGCCCTTGTTGCCAGGCATTGCGGCGCGGGGCAGGGCCATCTGCGGCATCCGCCCCGAGCATCTCGTCCTGGCCAAGGATGGCCTGCCCGCGACGGTGAAGCTGGTCGAGCCCATGGGCTCGGAGACCCAGGTCACCATGGCCCTGGGCGATCAGACCATCATCGGGGTCTTCCGCGAGCGCCTGTCCGCCCATCCGGGCGAGACCATCAACGTGCATCCCGCACCCGACCTCATCCACCTCTTCGATGCCGGAACCGGCCAGCGGATCAACTGATGTATCCCGAAACCAGACTCTATCGTGCCCTGACCGACGGCTCCTTTCCGGTCATCGTCTCGCTGGCCCGCCATGATCTCGACCTCGCCAAGGCAGCGCTCGATGGCGGCGCTTTCGCGCTCAAGACCCATCTCAACGCTTTCCATCGCGCCACCGGCACCACCTTCGGCAGTTTCGTCCAGGAGCGCCCGTTCTTCGAGCAACTGGCAAAGCTCGGCTGCCCGCTTCTGGTCATGGCCGGCCAGGAAACCGTGCCCTCGGCAGAGGAAATGGACGCCCTGGCGACCCTCGGCTTCGAGGGCTTCAACGTCTATGTCGACCATATGCAGCCCCACTTGCTGCGCTCGAAACTGCGCCCCATGCCGGCGCTCTCCTCGACCAGCACCGATGCGGACATCGCCAGGATCGCTGCCATTCCCGGCTGCATCATCGAAGCCTCGATCATGCCCTTCGAGCGCTACCGCACGGCCATGACCGATGCCGATCTTGCCCGCTATCGGCACATCGCCACCGCGGTGGAGGTGCCGGTCATCGTTCCGAGCCAGCTCAGCCTCACGCCCGCCGGTGCAGCCCGCTTGCGCGAAGCGGGCATTGCCGCGCCCCTGCTCGGCGCCATCGTCACTGGCGATACGCCGCAATCCATGACTGCGGCAGTGCGCGCCATCGCCGCCGCCTAGTCCAACGTCCGCCGATAGCGCAAAATGGCGATGCTCGAAATAACGAGCAGGATCGCCACCAGCGCCCAGAGCGGGCCGGCAATATCGACGACATCGCCGCCCTTGAGCATCACCGACCGCACCACACGCAGGAAATGCGTGGCCGGCACGACATTGCCCAGGATTTGCGCCCAGCCCGGCATGGCCGCGAAGGGGAACAGGAAACCCGACAGCAGCACCGACGGCAGGATGGTGAAGATGGAAAGCTGCATCGCCTGCATCTGCGAGCGCGCCAGTGCCGAGATCAGGAAGCCCAGCGCCAGGTTGACGACAATGAAGAGGTTGAAGCCCAGGAAGAAGGCCAGCCATGACCCCTCAAAGGGCACGCCGAATACGGTGAGACCTGTCAGCAGGAATACCAAGGTCTGCACATAGCCGACGAATACATAGGGCAATATCTTGCCCAGCATGACTTCGAGCGGCCGGACCGGCGTGGCGATGAGCATTTCCATCGTGCCGCGCTCGCTTTCCTTGACGATGGCCACCGCCGTCATCATCACCAGCGTCATCGACAGGATGATGGCGAGCAGGCCCGGCACGATATTGGTCGAGGTCCGGCCCTCGGGGTTATAGAGCTTCTGTACCGCTACTCCGAATGGAGCGGGGGAAGGGGCGAAGCCGGCCAGCGGGCCGGAAAAGGTTTCAGCCATTGCCGCCTGGAGGATTCCGCTGAGCGCCCCTACCGCGCCGCCCACTGCCGAAGGGTCGGACGCATCGGCCATGATCAGCACATCCGGGTGCAGCCCGCGGATTACGTCGCGTTCGAAATCGTCGGGAAAGACCACCACGAAGGCAGCGCGCCCCTCGCGCAAAGCCGCTTCGCCATTCGCCACTCCGCCCACCGCGTCCTGGATGTCGAAATAATCCGACACCTGCATGCTCGAAATGACCGCACGCACCAGCGGTCCGTTGTCATTGAGCTCGACCAGCGTCGGCAGGTGCCTGGCGTCGGAATTGATGATGAAGCCGAACAGCAGCAATTGCATGATGGGCAGGCCGATCATCATGGCGAAAGTGACATGGTCCCGCCGCATCTGGATGAATTCCTTGGCCAGCACGGCGACGAAGCGGCCGAAAGAAAAGCTCATGCCCCGTCGCGGGAGAAATTATCCCGTGCCCCCGTCATGAGGTAGATGAACGCTTCTTCCAGTTCCGAGGTCTTCTCGGTCCATTCATGCGTGCCGCGCTGGCGGTACCTGGTCACCACCGCTTCGAGCTTGTCCCGGTCCGTGCCCGACACATGCAGCACCGAACCGAAACGCGCCACCTGCTCGACGCCGCTTTCCTGGCGCAGTTCGGCCTCGAGCACGGAAATATCCGGCCCCGAGACGCGATAGGTGATGAGTCCCACCATGCGCGGAATATCGGCCGCCCTGCCGTCGATCAGTTTCTTGCCATAGGCGATATAGGTGATGAAGTCGCATTGAATGGCCTCGTCCATGTAGTGGGTCGAGACCAATACGGTGACGCCCTTGGCTGAAAGGCTCCGGATTTCGTCCCAGAAGTCGCGCCGCGCCTTGGGGTCCACGCCCGCCGTGGGTTCGTCCAGCAGCAGCAATTGCGGCGCATGCAGCAGGCAGGCGGCCAGTGCCAGCCGCTGTTTCCAGCCGCCCGACAGCGAGCCGGCCAGCTGCTTCTGCCGGTCGGCCAGCCCCAGTTCCTCAAGCGCGGTGTCCACCCGCTGCCGGCGACGGTCCAGCCGGTACATCCGCGCCACGAAATCGAGATTTTCGCGGATGGAGAGGTCTTCGTAATAGGAGAATTTCTGCGTCATATAGCCGACCCGCTCCTTGATGCGGTCGGCCTGCTTCCGCACGTCGAAACCAAGGCACGTGCCTTCGCCCTCATCCGGCGTCAGCAACCCGCACAGCATGCGGATCGTCGTGGTCTTGCCCGATCCGTTGGGGCCCAGGAAGCCGTAGATGGCCCCGCGTGGCACGGCGATGTCGAAGTGATCCACCACGCGCTTCTCGCCGAAAATCTTGGTGAGCCCGCGCACGTCGATGACCGGTTGCTCATTCATTTGAGCACGCTCACCGGCTGGCCGGGCGGCAGCATGGCATTTTTATCGAGCACGGCTTCGACCAGGAAGGTCAACCGGTGGCGCTCGTCGCGGCTGTAGATAACCGGCGGAGTAAATTGCGGGTCCGAGGCGAGAAAGCTGATCGTGGCCGACATGCCGTCGGCGCAGCCGTCGCAAGTGACGCTGACCACGTCCCCAACGCCCATGGCTGGCCGGTCGGCCTCCGGCACATAGAACTTGATCTTGAGCGCCCCTTCCGGCAGCAGCGACAGCACGGGCGCTCCTGCCCCCACGATCTCGCCTTCCGCATAGAAGATGCGCTCCACCCGCCCTGCTTCCGGCGCGGTCGCGATGCGGTCGGCCAGGTCCTCGCGAGCCCGGTCGGCATTGGCCTCCGCCACCGCCAGGGATGCCTCGGCGGCGATCCTTTGCGGGTCGCGCGCCGGCAATTCGGCAACGCGCAATTGCGCCTGCAACTGCGCCACCTGTGCCTCCGCGCTGCGGAGGGTTGCGCGCGCCTGGTCGGCTTGCGCCTGTGGCGTCAGCCCCTGTGCCAGCAACTGGTCGCTGCGCTCCGACTGGGATTCCGCCAGGTCGAGATCTGCCTCTGCCTTTGCCAGGTTCGCCCGGATGACGTCGATTTCTTCAGTGCGGCTGCCCGTTGCCAGATTCTCGGCATTGGCCCTCGCCACCTCTACCTGCGCCTCGGCCGCGGCGAGCGCGGCTTGCTGCTGCCGATCCTCCAGGGAAAACAGCATGTCGCCCGCCGCGACCACCTGTCCCTCCTGCACGTCGAGTTCGGTAATGGCGCCGGGGCTCAGCGCGCCGACATAGACATAGTCCGCTTCCACATAGCCGTTCCATTGCGGCGGCTCGCTCGCCCCGAAGCCGGGAATGACGACGGCGATCAACCCCGTCACCCATGCGAGAAACTCGTTCATCGCGCACTCAACCCGTCAAACAGAATGGAGAGGTGGTTGTCGATGAGCCGGTCGAGTTCAAGGCCATCCCGTGGCGAGACCCCGAACACTTCCGCCAGGATGACATGGGCCAGAATGGGGCCGATCACCGAGCGCAGGGTGAGTTCGGGGTCCACCGGCCGCAGGTGGCCGGCCTCGATGCCGCGGCGGATCAGTCCGACAAAGGCGGGCAGGGCGCGATCCAGTACGGCCTTGCGGTAGATTTCGGCCAGATGCGGAAAGCCGGTCGCCTCACGCAACACGATCTTGGGGATAGCGACGATCTGGGGGTCGGAAAACCGCGCGCCCAGGGCCTTCAGCACCAGCGTGATGATTTCGCGTGGATGCCCCTCATGCTCCGCCACCGCCGCCAATGCGGAATCGGCCACTGGCACGATGGCCCGGAGCACCAGGCCTTCGAGCAGCGCATCCTTGGATGGGAAATAGAGATAGACCGTGCCCTTGCTGACTCCGGCCCGCCTGCCGATGTCCTCGACCCGCGTCGCGGCAAAACCCTTTTCCATGAACAGTTCCAGCGCCGCATCCAGCACCTCGTCCGGCCGCGCCTCGGCCCGGCGGCGGAATTTACGCTCTGGTGATTTGCTGGCTTCAGTCATGAGTAGGCATCCGGCATCAATGACATGGCATTTAATAACTGACCGGTCAGTTATTTGCAAGGTCGAACCTGCCGACCCTCAAGCCGGACGTGGTTATGCCGGTGATCGAAATCATCCTCATGGATTGAAGGGGGGTTAGGAGAGGATCGTCTCCAGCCCGTTCAGCACGAGCGCTGCGTCGGGCCGCGCAAGGGTGACGAGCGTCAGTCCCGCCTGTCGGGCGCGTTCGGCGGCCAGCGTTGTTGGCGCCGAGATGGTGACCAGCATGGGGCAGCCGGCCCGCACGGTCTTTTCCACCAACTCATAGCTGCAGCGCGCACTCAAAAGGAAAAAGCCGCCTGCGGGATCGATGTCCTGCCGCGCCAACGCACCGATCAGCTTGTCGAGTGCATTGTGCCGCCCAACATCCTCGCGGACCGTGACGATTTCGCCGTCTGCCCGACAGAAGGCTGCCGCATGCACTGCGCCGGTTTCCCGGCTCAGTGGCTGATGCTCGGGCAAATCCGCCAGCGCCCGCGCAATGGCCCGCCGCTCCACATTGATCCGCGCCGTGACTGGCGGCAGCGGCCGCAGCACCTGGGCGATATTGTCGATACCGCACAGCCCGCAACTGCTTTCGGTAACGCGTGTCCGGGCGCGGGCCATGGCCATCCGCGTCCCTTCGGGCGGCAGGTTGAGCCGTACCACGAAGCCGCCCTCGACGGGATGAGACTGGATATCGGCAATATCCCCCGGCTCAGCCACCAGCCCCTCGCTGAGCGCAAAGCCGGTAGCATAGTCGATAAGGTCGGCCGGGGTGCCCATCATCACCGCATAGCCGATGCCGCCGACCTCGATGGCGATAGGGGCCTCCACCGGTACGCTACGAACGATCCGAGCATCGCCCCCTTCGCCCAGCCCAAGCCCCAGCCGGTCCAGTGCCGTCTCGACCGCCTGTATTTGCCGGCGAGCGTCCATCAGTCCTGCACCACGCGTACCGGCACCGATTTGGCGGCGGGTGTGCCGCTGGTCCGGTCATAATAGTCGAGCGGCAGCAGCGGATTGAGTTCGGGATAATAGCCCGCTACCGCGCCACGTGGCATGGGATAGTCGAGCACGGTCAGGCCGGCGATCCGCCGCTCCACGCCATCGCCGGCAATGGTCTCCAGCGTGATCTTCTGCCCCGATGCCAGCCCGCGCGCCGCGCGGTCCTCCGCGTTCATGAACAGCACCATGCGGTCGTTGTAAACGCCGCGATAGCGGTCATTGTAGCTGTAGATCGTGGTGTTGAACTGGTCATGCGAGCGCACCGTGGCCAGTCGCAGCATGGCCGGGTCGTCCACCGGCGCGTCGACATGCAGGCCCGCAAGCAACAGGAAATTAGCCTTGCCGCTCGGCGTGTTCCAGACCAGCCGCCGCGGCGGAATATCGAGATGGAACCCTTTGGGCGCCTTGATGCGCTCGGAAAAGCCTTCATAAAGCTGCGGATAGACTGCGGCGATCTTGTCGCGGATCGCGTCATAGTCGTCGATATAGCTTGCCCAGTCGACCTTGCTGCCGGGTAGCGTCGCCATGGCCATGCGGCACACGATTTCCACCTCCGGCATGCAGCCTGCACTGGCCGGCTCCAATACGCCACGCGAGGCCGTGACGTTGGACATCGAGTCCTCGATAGTAACGAACTGCTCGCCCTTGCCGGTGCGGATGCGTTCCGAGCGCGCTACGACCGGCAGGATCAGCGCATCGCGCCCATGCACGAGATGTCCGCGATTGAGCTTGGTGGCGATACCCACAGTCAGCGCCAGCTTCTGCATGGCCGCATAGGCCTGGTCGGTATCGGGCACGGCGCGCACGAAATTGCCGCCCAGCCCGATGAACACCTTGGCCTGGCCGCTCTTCATTGCTTCGACCGATTCCACCGTATGGTGACCGAATGCGCGCGGCGGCTCGAAGCCGAACACGTCGCGCACCCGGTCGAGATAGGCCTGGCTAGGTCGCTCGTCGATCCCCACCGTGCGGTCGCCCTGCACATTGGAGTGGCCGCGAATGGGCGAGATGCCGGCGCCGGGCCGGCCGAAATTGCCACGTAGCAGCAACAGGTTGGCGATCTGCTGTACCAGTTGCGAACCCTGCTGGTGCTGGGTCACGCCCATGCCGTAGCAGATCATCGTGGCCTTCGAGCGAATATAGATCTCGGCGCAGCGCCGGATTTGCTCTTCGCTGATGCCCGAAACCGCCGTTATCTCGGCCCAGTCCTGGCCCATTGCATCGTCACGGATCGCCTCGAAACCCAGCGTGTGCTCGGCGATGAAGACACGGTCGATGATGGCTTCGCCCGCCGCCTCGCGCTCGAACATCACCTTCATCATGCCCTTGATGAGGGCCAGGTCGCCGCCGATGCGGATATGCACGAATTCACTGGCGATGGGCGTGGAGCCAAACGTGGCCATCTGCACCACATCCTGCGGCTCGGTGAAGCGGATCAGCGCCCGCTCCGGCATGGGATTGACCGCCACGATCGGCACGCCGCGCTTTCGCGCCTCGACCAGGTTGGTCATCATGCGCGGGGCATTGGTGCCGGTATTGTGCCCGATGAGGAAAATCGCCTCGGTATGCTCGAAATCCTCCAGCACCACTGTGCCTTTGCCCACGCCGATGGAGTGGGGCAGGCCGCGACTGGTCGGCTCGTGGCACATGTTGGAACAGTCGGGGAAATTGTTGGTCCCGAATTCCCGTACGAAGATGGAATAGAGGAAAGCCGCCTCGTTCGGCGTCCGGCCAGAGGTATAGAACTCAGCCTCGTCCGGGCTTTCGAGCGCCTGCAAATGCCGGCCGATCAGCGCAAAAGCCTCGTCCCACGAGCAGGGCACGTAGTGATCGCTGTCGGCGTCATAGCGCATGGGCTCGGTCAGCCGCCCGTGCATTTCCAGCTCATAGTCGGACTGCGTCATGAGCTCGGTGACACTGTACTGGGCGAAGAGCTCACGCGTGACGCGGAATTTGGTCGCCTCATGCGCCAGCGCCTTGGCGCCATTCTCGCAGAATTCCAGCGTTTTCTTGCATTCGGGGTCGGGATAGGCGCAGCTCGGGCATTTGAAGCCGCCGGGCTGGTTCATGGTCAGCAGCGCCCGCGAGCCCTTGCCGACAACGCTCTGCTCCATCAATACCTTAGCCGTGGCCGCAGCCGCGCCCCAGCCGCCGGCCGGGTGCTTGTAGGTCTTGTATTGGGGCTGCTTGTCGCTCACGAATCCGGCCCTCCCAGGGTGCAGGAGCCGTCATAAAAGCACAGGGCCGGGCGGGCTGCCATGCTCAATCCGGCTCATGCGGCAGGCCGGTATAGTTTTCCGCCAGGCTCTGCTGGGCGGCGCGCGAACCGGCCAGGTAGTCGAACTCCGCCCGCTGGATGCGGCGGCCGAATGGGCCGGTTTCCGGAAAGGTATGCAGCAGGCTGGTCATCCACCAACTGAACCGCTCCGCTTTCCATATGCGCGACAGTGCGTTAGCCGAATAGGCGTCGATGCCGGCATTTGACCCCTCGGCGAAATGCTCGATCAGCGCGTCGGCCAGAGCGGCGACGTCGCTCATGGCCAGGTTGAGCCCCTTGGCGCCGGTGGGCGGCACGATATGGGCGGCGTCGCCGGCCAGGAACAGCTTGCCGAAGCGCAGCGGTTCGGCCACGAAACTGCGCAGTGGTGCAATGGATTTTTCGATGGAATCACCGGTCCTTAGCGCCTCCGCCGTGGCCGGATTGAGCCGGGCGCGAAGCTCGTCCCAGAAGCGGGCATCGGACCAGGCCTCGACCTTTTCGTCGGTGGGCACCTGCACGTAATAGCGGCTGCGGCTGGGCGAGCGCTGCGAGCAGAGGGCGAAGCCGCGTTCGTGATGGGCATAGATCAGCTCATGCGCCACCGGGGGCTGGTCGACCAATACGCCAAGCCAGCCAAAGGGATAGACCCGCTCGAACGTGGTCAGCGCGGAGGCCGGCACACTGGCCCGCGACACCCCGTGATAGCCGTCGCAGCCGGCAATGAAGTCGCAGTCGATGCGGTGCGTTAACCCGTTGCGGCGATAGGTGACGAAGGGTTTGCCGTCGAAATCGTGCAATTCGACATCTTCGGCCTCGTAGATCGTGGGCGCCTGCCGCGCCGCCATCAGGTCGCGCGTCACCTCGGTCTGGCCATAGACCATCACATGGCGGCCGATCAGCGCGTTGAAGTCGATGCGTTGCACATCACCATCGAAACTGAGCTCAACCCCTTGATGGATAAGGCCTTCCTGGTGCATGCGGTGGCCCGCCCGGGCGCGGTCCATCAGCTCCATGCTGCCCTGTTCGAGCACGCCGGCGCGGATGCGGCCCAGCACGTAATCGGTACTTTTGCGCTCGAGAATAACGGTTTCGACCCCGGCCAGCTCGAGCAAGCGCCCCAGCATCAGCCCGGCCGGACCGGCTCCCACAATGACAACCTGTGTGCGCAATTGGTTCCCCCCTGGTTAGCATCAGCATGCGCATTCAGGGTGGGTTGGTGAATGGACAGGGCGTGCAATCTCTTGCACTATCCGAACATGAATGGGGTCCCGACATATGCGCTCTATGGCGAAGCCGACAGCGCCCGCCAGCAGGACTGGCTGCATTGGGAAACCATCCAGTCGCGCAGCCGGCTGCATCGGTATCGGATTGCTCCGCATCGGCACGAGCGCGTCTTCCAGATCCTGAGCCTCACCGGCGGCCGGGCCCATGTGACGCTCGATGGCGAGGCCTTCGATCTCAAGCCGCCCGCCATTGTCGTCGTGCCGGCGCTGAGCGTGCATGGCTATGTGTTCAGCGACGATGTCGACGGCGTGGTGGTGACGCTGATGGAGCGCGATGTGGCCGATGGGCTCGAGGCGCCGCCGGCGGGAGTCATCACTGGCGGCACCGCGGAAATCAATAATGTGCTCGATGCGCTGTTGGCCGAGGCCGACCGGCCGGGCGGGTGGCATGACGTGGCCATGCGCGCCCATATCACATTGCTGCAGGTAGCCCTGCATCGTGCCCGCCACCTGCCGGCCCCGCGCAGCGCCGGGGCGGCCCGGGCGCGTCTTCACGCCACAGCCTTCCGCTGGATGGTGGACCAGCGCTTCCGCGAAACGCGGCGCATCGCCGACTATGCAAAAAGCCTCGGCATCAGCCAGACCCACCTCAATCGCGTCTGCCGGCAGGAACTCGGCATCTCCGCTCTCACGGTGATCGAGCGGCGCATTGCCCTCGAGGCGCGGCGCCAATTGCTGTTCTCCACGCTGACGATCAAGCAGATTGGCGCCGGGCTGGGCTATGACGACCCGGCCTATTTCACCCGCGTGTTGAAGCGGGTGCTGGGCGTAACCCCGGCGGCGTTCCGCAACCGGGAGGGATAGCTCACCCTACCCCCGCAGCGACCTCGCGCACGGCCTGGATCAGGCTGCTCGTGGCCATGGCCGGGGCCATGTCGGTGCGGGTGGTGAAGCCCACCGGGCCGGTGGTTTCACGCGTATCGACTGGCAGCAGCGCCAGCTTGCCCTCGGCCACGTCATTGGCCACTACGCCTTCCGAG
>CBIGSA010000095.1:0-11634 GCA_966192215.1 uncultured Devosia sp.
AAGTCCGCTCGGTCCTGCGCAACTCATCGTCCTGGCGCTGCTTTTCCTCGGCCAGTTGCCGGTCTCGCGCTTTGCGCGCCAGAGTTTCAAAGGCCGAATCCCGGTCCACGACACTGTCGTAAAGCCCGGCCACCGGCGAATTGGCGATAATCGAGCGGCGCTCCTCAGGCAGGATCGGCCCGACCTGCGCCGATGGCGGCCGGATCAGCGTCCGCCCCACCATGGAAGGAATGCCCTTGGCCTCCAGCACCGATACCAGCGCCTCGCCAATGCCGAGCTGGGTAATGGCCTCTTCGGTTGAAAAGTCCGGATTGGGCCGGAATGTCTCGGCCGCCACCCGCACCGCCTTCTGCTCGCGCGGCGTATAGGCCCGCAGCGCGTGCTGCACCCGGTTGGACAACTGTGCCAGCACGGTTTCGGGAATATCAACCGGGTTCTGCGTCACGAAATAAACGCCAACGCCCTTGGAGCGCACCAGCCGCACCACCTGCTCGACCTTGTCGACCAACACTTTGGGTGCATCGTCGAACAGCAGATGCGCCTCGTCGAAGAAGAAGACCAGCTTCGGCTTGTCGGGGTCGCCCACTTCGGGCAGTTCCTCAAACAATTCGCTCAGCATCCACAACAGGAACGTGGCGTAAAGCCTTGGCGCACGCATCAATTCGTCCGCCGCCAGGATCGAAATGAAGCCCTTTCCGTCCCGATCGGTCCGCATCAGGTCGGCAATATCGAGCGCCCGCTCCCCGAAGAAATTCTCCGCCCCCTGTTGCTCCAGCACCAGCAGAGCCCGCTGGATGGCGCCGATCGAGGCGGTGGAAACATTTCCGTAGCGCGTCGAAATTTCCTTGGCCCGCTCCTGGATATCCACCAGCAACGCCCGCAGATCCTTGAGGTCGAGCAGCAGCAGGCCCTCATCATCGGCCAGCTTGAAGGCGATGTTGAGCACGCCTTCCTGCGTGTCGTTGAGCTCAAGCATGCGGCTGAGCAGGAGCGCACCCATTTCCGAAATGGTCGCCCGGATCGGATGCCCCTGCCGGCCGAACAAGTCCCAGAAAATCACCGGGAACACATCGTCCTTAAAGTCGGTAAAGCCGATGTCCTGCGCACGTTGGGTCTGCCAGGCCTGGGCAGCGCCCATCTTGGCCACGCCGCTCAGGTCGCCCTTGATGTCGGCGGCGAAGACCGGCACGCCTGCCGCCGAAAATCCCTCGGCCAGCACCTGCAGCGTCACCGTCTTGCCGGTGCCGGTTGCCCCGGTCACCAGGCCATGCCGATTGCCATATTTGAGGGCAAGGTATTCGGGCTGCGTGCTGGTCCCGAGAAAGATATTGTCGTCAACGAGCATCGCGCCGCCATCCTTTTGAATTGGTTTCTTATAGCCGCCCGCGTCGCAGCGGGACAACTCGTAACTCGGTTTCCATTGTGGATGGCTGCGGGGCCGGCCGAAGCGGCTGGCCGCTCGGCCTCCCCACCCCAGCATGTTGCCCTGATGCAGGCAACCAGGCGCTCCCACCACACCCAATCGCGCAATGACCAAATGATTCTTTTGGTCATTGCTCCAAACCATGAACGGGTCTATGACGGAGCCATTCGAACCACTGGACCAGCCATGCCCCGCGCCTTCGACGACGCCGAAAAGGAAAACATCCGGCACTTGCTGATGACGACCGGCCTGGCCCGCTTCGCCAAGGAAGGCGTGCGGGCCGCCAGAGTCGACGATCTCTGCCGGGACGCGGGCATTGCCAAGGGCTCGTTCTATGCATTCTTCCCCAGCAAGGAAGAGCTCTTCATGGCCATCGCCGATCGACGAGAGGCGATGCATCGCAGCGACCTTTTCGACCATGTGGAGAATTTTGAAGGCACACGGCGACAGCGGGCCGAAAGCCTGTTTGACCTGCTTGTCGCCAAGATCGAATCCGATCCGGTGTTGGCCGTCATCCTGCGCCACGAGGAAATGTCATACCTGACGCGCAAGCTCGGCGCCGAAAGAATGCGCCAGGGCGAGGCCTCCGACGCTGCCTTCGCGAACGAAATAGCGGCGCGCTGGCCTGGCCGGGCCGTGTCTCCCGCCGATTTGCTGGCCTTGATGACGATCACGCTTAGCCTCGTGCTCAGCGCCAGGAGTATGACGCCGGGGCAGTATCGCCCCGCCCTGACCCTGCTGCGCCAGATGTTCGCCGACCGACTGGCCGGAGGGAACAATGATTGAAGCGCGCGCACTCTCCTTCACCTATCCCGGCGCGGCGACGCCCACGCTGAACGACCTCAACCTGTCGGTCGCTTCCGGTGAGGTCTATGGGCTTCTCGGCCCCTCCGGCGCCGGCAAGTCCACCGCCCAACGCATCCTGATGGGGCTGCAGCAGGGATATTTTGGATCGGTCCATATCCTTGGCCGGCCGATCGCCGAGCTGGGCCGAGGGCTTTATGAGCGCATCGGCGTCAGTTTTGAATTACCCGCCCTCTACCTGCGCCTGACGGCTCTCGAAAACCTGCGCCTGTTCGCTGCCCTCTATAGCCGACCGGTCCGCGACCCGATGGACGTGCTGGCCGAGGTCGACCTCGCGGACGCGGCAAACCAGCGCGTGCAGCAATTCTCCAAAGGGATGAAGATGCGCCTCAACATGGCCCGCGCCATGCTGCATGACCCCGACATCCTGTTTCTCGACGAACCGACCACCGGCCAGGATCCCACCCGCGCCCGCACGACGCGCACCCTCATCCGGAGCTTGAAGGCGCGTGGCAAGACCGTCTTTCTGACGACGCACAACATGTCCGAAGCCGCCGAAATCTGCGATCGTGTGGGGTTTCTCGCCAATGGAACCATCTCGGTCACCGGCTCGCCCCGGGATCTGGAGCGCGCCTACGGCATACGCCAGCTACGCGCGACAGTTTCCACGGAGGCCGGGCTCCGGGATGTCGTATGGCCAATGGACGGCATCGGACACAACACTACCTTCCTGGATCACTTGAAGCGCGATGAGGTGGTTTCCCTGCATACGATGGAGGCCAGCCTGGACGACGTCTTCATACGGGCCACCGGTGCGGTGAGGCCCGAATGAGCGGCCTTGCGTTATTGCTCGCCCATGATGCGCGGCTGCAATATCGTTATGGCGTCTATGCCGCCTATGCGTTCGTGGTGGCGTTTTACGTCGCCATGATCCTCTGGGGTCGCCCCTGGCTGCCGCCATGGGCGGTTCCTGTGATCATCTTTACCGATCCGGCCGCCCTCGGCTTCTTTTTCCTGGGCGCGCTGATGATGATCGAGAAATCGGAACTCGTTCGTCTCGCCCTCGCCGCCTCTCCGATGACGGCAGGTCAATACTATCTCTCCAAGCTTTCCACTCTCACGTCCCTGTCGCTCGTGGCATGCCTGGCGCTGGTGGTGGCCCATGGCAGTATCGATGATGTACCGCTGCTCCTGCTCGCAGTGGCGCTGACATCGGTTCAATATATCGGGCTGGGGGTCCTGGCTGCCTATCGATTTGCAACCGTCAACGGCTATCTGGTCGGCTCCGCTGCCATCCTGACACCCGTCATCGCTCCCGGCTTCCTGGCCCTGCCCGATCCATTGCCCACCGCTCTGCTGATCCTGCCAGCGGCCAGCCAGCTTCGGCTCATCATGGTGGCAACCGGCGCTGCCTCCGCGACTGCTGGCGAACTTGCACTCATGATCGCGGTCTGCGGCGCGGCCGGCGCGCTGGCCTCCTGGGCCGCCATCCTCCGTTTGCGCCGGGAATTCGCCAAATGATCGGCAGCTTACTTATGCCCAGCAGATTGTGGCGCCTGCTGGCGGCCGACGCTGCAAACATCATGCGCGACCCGCTGCTTGCTTTCGTGCTGGTCCTGTCGGCCATGCCCGCCGCCGGTCTGGGACTATGGCGGCAGCCAATGGATAACGCCGCCTTGGCAGCGTTCGGTTTGCCGGATCTGTCGCGCTACCTGATCCCTGTCGCCCTGCTGCTGCCGGCCTCCCTTATCGGCTGGGTCGCAGGCTTCCTGATGCTTGAAGATCGGGATGGCAATCTCTTGCCGGCACTGGCGGCAACACCGGTCGGCAAGACGGGTTTTCTCGTCTATCGCCTGGCATCGACCGCGCTTGCCACCGCGCTCGTTACAGCGGGCGCCTTGCCTATACTACTGCCCCATGCCTCGCCCTGGGCAAAGCTGACTTTGTTTCTCGTCATCCCGGCCGCCGCCATCGTCTATGCCACCATCCTGCCGGCACTGGCGAGAAACAAGGTCGAGGGACTTGCCTTGACCAAACTGACAAACCTGGCGGCCGCCATCCCCCTTGTTGCGCTGGCTCCTGCGCCGTGGCGCTACCTGGCCGGCATTTTCCCGACCTACTGGGTTGGCGAGGTGACGCTGGCGCCCGCCGACGCCCTGCCCATCGGGATCGCGGCCGGGCTGGCGGTGCTCGTCCATGCGATCTGGAGCGTTGTTCTGCTGCGCCGGTTTGCCGGCCGTAGCGACTAGACCGTGGCGCGCAATTCTCCAACGTCGGCCCCGCGCACGCTCCTGATCTTCTGATGGGCCAGGGTTTCGAGCAGCGTCATCTGGGCCTCATCGGGATCGGCAATCTGCATCAGCATGCCGGCCAGCATGGCCTGGCTCGCGGCGATATTGCCGTCGTCGCATTTGAGCGCATAACCCCAGCCCTTGTCGCGGATAGCGCCGCATTGCACGCCCTCCGCCCCCACCTTCTGCATCAGCCGGCCCTTGAAAGCCGCCATCAGCAGTGTGTCGGCATGGCCGGTGCCCGCCACCAGGTGCGGATGGCCGGTTGCCGCGTCGAACAGCCGCTGCGCCGCGCCAGCCAGGTCGGGCGGAAGGCCCTTGCCTGTCGCCATCCGCGCAAAGCCATAAGCGAAGGCCCGAAGGGGGGCGGCAAAGGTAGGAATCGAACAGCCATCGGTGCCGCACTTGCCTTCCGTCAGACTCTCCCCGATTACCGCCTCCACCGCCTCCCGCACCGCCTTCTGCACCGCATGTTCGCGGCCTACATAGCCAGCCGTTGGCACGCCCATAGCCAGCGCCACGCTCAGCATTCCGGAATGCTTGCCCGAGCAATTGTTGTGCAACGGGCTGGGCTCGGTCCCGACAGCCCGCAAGGCCTCGCGGGCCGCCGCGTTGGTCGGCGCATGCGCGCCGCATTCGAGATCGGCGGCCGAAAGCCCCATGCGGGTCAGCAGGCCATTGGCCGTCGCCACATGCACGTCCTCGCCGTGATGGCTGGCACAGGCCAGCGCCAGTTCTTCCTCGGAATGATGGAACCGCTCATCCGCATGGCGCGCGAAAATCGGCAGCGCCTGCATGGACTTGATGGCCGAACGCGGAAAAACGGGGCGCTCGAAATCGCCCGCTGAAGCGATGATCCGCCCATCGGCATCGACCACCACATAGGCGCCGCGATGGCGGTTCTCGACCCAGTTGCCGCGAATGGTTTCGGCAAGAACGGGATTGGCATCCATCAGAAAAAACTCCGGTCCAGGCTGGTTCTCACGAACAGCGCAGGACCGGAAAAGTCAACAGAGCATGGGAAGGAGGTACGCACGAAATACTGGCAGAGCTCGCATCGGCGAGGGTGGAGGTCCGAACAGTCTGCGGTTTACGATCTGCGGCGATGGTTGAGCCGCAAACCGCCGGACCTCCGCCGTCGCCGATGTCCGAGGCGCCTCTTGGCGCTCTCGTCTGGGGCGTTTCGAAGCGAAGCGCTCCCGACTGGGACTAGAGGTCCCAGTCGTGGACGACGGTGAGATAGCGCGAATTGACCCAGCCGCTCGTGTCCTGCGCACCGACCAGGCACCAGTCCGAGCCGGTCTGAGCCTCGATGCAGCGTTCCACCCAGACATGGCTGCCGGGCATGAAGGCGCCGACCTTCTGTGAATAGGATGCCGGCCACTTGCGGACATTGAGGTGGTCCCAGTGGGCCACACCCGTCACCTTGGCCAGTTGATCGACCTGGTAGCCAGCGGCCATGGCCGGCTGCACGGCAAAGGCGCCGGCGGCGACCACGACCAGGCCACACAGGGTGGCGACCAGTACTTTTTCCTGTTGCTTGTTCATCTTGTCCCCCTGGACATCTCGTTGTTGGGATCACCCTGCCCGACCTGGCTTGAACTGGTCCTGAGACCGATGTTCAGAAACCGTTCATCTGGCGGGCAGGGTCGCGGTCGGGCTCAACGCAGGTTGCGCTGGTGAACGTAGAGGACGATGCTGTCATCGCCGCCGAAGCGCAGTGAAATGACGTCCTGGTGGTCGTAGCCCTCGGCCATCAACGCCGACATCAGCGTGCTGTTGCGGGCGATGGGCAGGCGCAGCGTGCCGACATTGCCTTTGGTGAACAACCACTCATACAGGTCGTTGTGGTTGCGCAGGCCATCCTCGCAGACCGGGACCAGATAGACCGGACGGTCATGGATCGATTCGATATGGGCGCGGGTTACGCGAGGCATGTAGTTGAGCTGATAGGCGCAGTCGTCCTCGACGATCGGGGTGGGATTGTTTGCGCCCGGCGGGGGGCCGGCAAAGAACTGCGCCGAGCTGGGCAGCGTGGTGGCGGCGGTGGCAAGGCCGGCAATGACGGCCAGGGCAGTGAGTTTCAACATTTGATGTCTCCTGTGTCTGGTTGGCCGGCTTATGCGGCCCTCTCGATGTCTGTCATCGAGCTTGGCCCTGTTTTTGCGCCGGTGCCCTTGAACACGCCCTGAGACGTCCGTTCATCGCCGGTTTAGCCTTGGCGAAGGCACGACACCGGTTGGCAGAAAGGCCTTTCCAGCTTACGCTGACGGCACCAGCGGGACGAAAATCGCCTGCAAATAGAGGAGGTTCGCATGGCCAAGGTTCTGGTGACGGGCGGCAGCGGCAAACTCGGACGCGCAGTGCTGCGCGACCTGGTGACCCATGGCTATGACGTGCTCAACATCGACCAGCAGGCCCTGCCCGAGCCCATCTGCCCTTCCATCCGCATCGATCTGACCAATTTCGGCGAGGTCGCCGCCGCCATTCTCGGTGGCGTCGACGAACGCAAGGGGCCATTCGATGCCGTCGTGCATCTCGCCGCCATTCCCGCGCCGGGCCTGGCGGCCAATGCCCGCATCTTCGCCAACAACGTGCCGACCACCTACAATGTGTTCGAGGCCAGCCGGCTGGCCGGCATCAAGAACATCGTCTTTGCCTCGAGCGAGACCGTGCTCGGCCTGCCCTTTGATACGCCGCCGCCCTATGCCCCGGTGGACGAGGACTATTACCCCCGCCCCGAGTCGGCCTATTCGCTGGGCAAGCTGCTCGACGAGACAATGGCCGCCCAGTTCTGCCGCTGGGATCCGGACCTGCGTATCGTCGGCCTGCGCTTCTCAAATGTCATGAATCCGGAAGACTACACGGCCTTCCCCAAATTCGACGCCGACCCGCGCAGTCGCAAATGGAACCTCTGGGGCTATATCGACGCGCGCGACGGCGCCCAGGCGGTGCGCCGCTCGATCCAGGCCGACTTCAAGGGCTTCGAGGCTTTCATCATCGCCAATGCCGACACCGTCATGAGCCGATCCAACATGTCGCTGCTGGCCGAGGTCTTCCCCAACGTCCCCACCAAGGGCAACCTCACGACCAATGGCACTCTGCTCAGCATCGAAAAAGCCAAGCGCATGCTGGGCTATTCCCCACAATATTCCTGGCGCAACGAAGTCAGCGCCAAGGGTTGAGGACACCTACGATAGTCGCCTCATTGTCCGGTCGGCGCTGATCTCACCCCATTCATGGGTGATCGCAGCGGTGACCGGCAGGATGTGATCAACGAACTGGGCTTCGGTGCGCCATAGCCATTGCCGTATGGAGTCGGCCGCGATTGGATCGCGCAGGCGTCCCTCTCCACACCGCGCCACCCAACAAGCCACCGCCAAATTGCATACGAAATGTGCAAGATCGCCCCTTGTGCTTTTTCTGGGCAACGGCATAGCTAGAGCCGATGTCCGCCCCTGAACTTTCGATCCTGATCATCGACGAGAACCGCATTCGCGCCTCCATCATCGAGGATGGCCTGCGGGAGGCCGGGCATGCGCGCGTCGCCGTGATCCATGATGTCAATGAGGTGGCGCGCACCATTCAGGCCACCTTGCCCGATGTCATCGTCATCGACCTGGAGAATCCCAAGCGCGACACGCTCGAGCATTTCTTCTCGCTGTCGCGCGCCATAAGGCGGCCCATCGCCATGTTCGTCGACCGCTCCGATGGTGCTACGATCGAAAAGGCTGTCGAGGCCGGCGTCTCCGCTTATGTGGTCGATGGGCTCAAAAAGGAACGCGTCAAGCCGATCCTCGACATGGCCATCTCCCGCTTCAACGCCTTTGCCCGCCTCACCCGTGAACTGGAGCAGGCGCGCAGCGAGCTCGAGGATCGCAAGCTCATCGAACAGGCCAAGGGCATCCTTATGCGGACGCGGGGTCTCAGCGAGGCCGATGCTTATACCCTGCTACGTTCCACGGCCATGAACCAGAACCGGCGGATGGTCGACATCGCCCAGAGCCTTGTGACCGCGGCCACCCTGCTCGGCCCATAGGAAACCGCCATGTCCCTCACTCATCTCACCGCCGGATTCCTGCCCCTGCTCGACAGCGTCCTACTGGTGCTGGCACAGGAAAAGGGCTTCGCGGCCCAGGAGGGCCTCGACCTGCATCTGGTTCGCGAAACGAGCTGGGCCAATATCCGCGACCGCGCCGCCATCGGTCATTTCGACATCGCCCAGATGCTGGCGCCGATGCCGCTCGCGGCCAGCCTCGGCCTCACCCCCATCGCCACGCTCGTTATCACGCCGGTCGTGCTGGGCCTGGGCAACAATGCCATCACGGTGAGCGCCGATCTGTGGCAGGCCATGGCGGATCAGGGTGCGCCGGGTGACCTGGCGGCCGGACCGGCCGGCACCGCCCTCGCCCGGGTCGTCGCGGCTTCACCGCGCAAATTACGCTTCGGCGTGGTGCACCAGACATCGTCGCACAATTACGAATTGCGTTATTGGCTGGCGGCCAGCGGCATCGTGCCAGATCGCGACGTGGAAATCGTGGTCCTGCCCCCGCCTCTGCTGCCTGATGCCTTGAGCACGGGCGGGATTGACGGCTATTGCGTCGGCGAGCCGTGGAACAGTATCGGCGTTGCCACCAAGGGCGCCCGCATGGTCACGGTCAAGGCCTCGATCTGGCAATCGAGCCCAGACAAGGTGGTCGGCATGCGCGCCGCATGGGCCGACGAACATCCAGATCTGGTTTCCGCTATGGTGCGCGCCATCTATCGCGCCGGCATCTGGTGCGGAGATCCGGCCAACCATGCCGAGGCCGCGCGTATCATGGCCGCGCCCGTCTATCTCGATACCAGCAGCGAAATCGTCAGCCGCGCACTGACTGGCCGCTTCGATATCGGTGGCGGTACCATGCTCGATGTCCCCGACCATTTCATTCCCCATGCCAGCGCGGCCAACTTCCCCTGGAAGAGCCACGCCCTCTGGTACTATTCGCAGATGGTGCGCTGGGGCGAAGTCGCGGCCAGCCCGGCCAATGCCGCTATCGCCGCCGCCAGCTTCCGCCCCGACCTCTATCGCGCCGCCCTCGCACCCATCGGCGCGGCGACGCCAATAGCCGATACCAAGACCGATGGCACCCGTGCAGTCCCCGGCGAAATCCCGGCCCACAATGGCTCCATCGTCATGGGGCCGGATCTGTTCTTCGACGGCCAGGCCTTCGATCCGGGCACGCTGGACACCTATGTCGCCAGCCAGCGCATGTGACTGCCAAATAGGCACAAGGCGCGGTTTTGAACCATGACCAGGCCTCACTGCCTGATTCATTTTGCGCAGGTCACGCCATAATTCACTGAACTATCAAGGAAAATCGCCTCCAGCAGTACCTTGGCACGCTTCCTGCAGTGTCACTGGCGAAAGAGCTCCTCCCAAGACGCTCTTGAGGTCGGCGTCCAATGCTGGGCGCCATAGGCAAAGCTGCCAACGCGCCGCCGCAGAGGTCGAAGACCCATGCGCCGCCCGTTGGCAGCTTTTTGTTTTGAAGGAGCTGCGATGCATATCGTCCCCAGGCAGAAGGACAAATCCCGCCCAGACCGGGTTGCGCCGCTGGCCGTGCTGCCCGTCTTCTTCGACCTCATCGGCAAGCGCGTCATCGCCATTGGTGGCTCCGAAGCCGCCACCTGGAAGATCGAACTGCTGGCAGCCGCCGGCGCGCACGTGCAGGTGCTCGCTCCCATCACCGACTGGTGCGACGACCTGATCGCCCTAGCCGAAACTGGTGCCGCGGCCGGAACGATCAGCCTGGTCGATTGCCACTGGTCGCCCTCCGACCTTTCGGGCGCCGCCCTGGCAGTGGCCGATATCGAGGACAATGAGGAGGCCCTTGCCTTCGTGGAGGCCGCGCGGGACGCTGCCGTGCCCTATAATGTCATCGACCGGCCCGAATTCTGCCAGTTCCAGTTCGGCACCATCGTCAATCGCTCGCCCGTGGTGGTCGGCATTTCCACTTCGGGCGCCGCGCCCATTCTCGGCCAAGCCGTGCGCCGCCGCATCGAGACCCTGCTGCCCGCCACACTGAGCGCCTGGGCGCGGCTGGCCCAGCAGGTCCGTGGCAGCGTGATGGATCGGCTGGAGGCTGGACCGCAGCGCCGCGCTTTCTGGGAGCGGCTGGTGGACAAGGCTTTCGGCGGTGCTGCACCGACACCCATGGATGTCGATATCGACGCCATCGCCGCAGCCCCCTCCGTTGGACGCGTGACGCTGGTGGGCGCCGGGTCCGGCGATGCGGACCTGTTGACCATCAAGGCCGTGCGCGCCCTGCAATCGGCCGATGTGATCCTGTTCGACGATCTCGTGTCGCCCGAAGTTCTCGAACTCGCCCGCCGCGAAGCCCGGCGCCTGCTGGTCGGCAAGCGGGCCGCGCGCGAAAGCTGCCGCCAGGAAGACATCAATGACATGATGCTGACCCTGGCCCGCCAGGGCAAGCATGTGGTGCGGCTCAAGTCCGGCGACCCGATGATCTTCGGCCGCGCCGGCGAGGAAATCGACATGCTGGGGCGCCACGGCATTGCCGTCACCGTGGTCCCCGGCGTGACGGCTGCCCTGGCTTTGGCCAGCCGCCTCGGCATTTCGTTGACCCACCGCGACCACGCCCAATCGGTGCGCTTCGTCACCGGCCATTCGCGCAAGGGGGTGTTGCCGGACACGCTCAACTGGGTCGCCCTGGCGGATTCCGCCACCACCAGCGTCTATTACATGTCGCGCCGCACGCTGCCTGAAATCGTCAGCCAGCTGCGCGCCCAGGGCATGAGTCTTGATACGCCCGCCATCATCGCCGGCAATGTCGGCCGCACCGATGAGCAGATCTGGCGCGGCACGGTTGCCGAGGCCGTTTCCGCCGTTGCGGATTTTCCGCTCTCCACACCAACCATTTTCGCCGTCGGCGATGCCCTGCGGCAGTCCGCAGTCGACAGCCGGCCCGTGGCCATGCCCGCCTGAATGGAACCACTTGGCAGCGTTCGGCCTTGCGTTGAATGGTCCGCCTGTGTCAACTGCGCGACACAAAGAGGCTGGTCAGGATTCACAAGGTTAGCGCCCAAGTATGCAAGCAGCGACCCGTTCACGCC
>CBIGSA010000096.1:0-11530 GCA_966192215.1 uncultured Devosia sp.
GATCGTGTCATGCAGGGTATGGCCGCGCTGCTCATGGCCACGGCGGCTGATGAAAAAGCCTTCGCGCAGAGGCTGGGCCATGGCCTCGAAGAGGAAGCCCATGACGCGGTTGCCACTGGCCAGGGCCACGGCTTCGTGGAAGCCCACATCATGGGTGTGGAAGCCCAGTTCCTGCTCCTGGGTCATGGGCTCGCCACGGATGCCGACCGTGTCTCGCATGCCCTGCAATTCGCTTTCGATGGCGGCAATGCCGGCGCGGGTGGCGCGCTTGGCGGCCAGGGTAGCCGACTGCACTTCGAGCGACAGGCGCACCTCGACGAGATCGAACAGGCCCTTGGAATCGTATCGGATGACCGAGGTGAGGAAATCGGCAAAGGCGGCGCCATCGGGCTCGCGCACCACGGCCTTGCGGCCGCGGGCAATGGCGAGCAGGCCACGCCCTTCGAGGAGCTTGACGGCCTCGCGGATGGTGAGGCGGCTCACATCATACTGGCTGGCCAGTTCGGCCTCGCTGGGCAGGGTGGAGCCGGGGCCTAGTTCCCCAAGGATATGGCGCGCCAGGGCGTCGGCAACGGCCATGGCAGCGGTGGGCTGATCGGGGTGGGGTGCCCCATCCGGTGTGGTCACGTTTCCTCCAAGGTATCTGATACCTTTGTCATTCCGGCGTCGCTTTGCGATCTTTCCGGGTACGTACCTTAACAGGCGAAGGCATCTTAGCGGCCGCGTCACGGAGCCGCAATCGCCCTGAAACATGGATTTACGTTAATATTCGGCGGTCGAAAAAATTCGGGATGCGCCGGAAATCGGCTTTACACTGGTATCTGATTATCCTAGGTTCCGGCCCGTGGGCTTGGGAGGGTCCGCGGCGGCAGTCGCCGTCACGCAGGAGGACTTCATGCAACATGGGATCGATCCGCGGACCTTCGGGTGTCCGTCCGGTTTTTCGGGCGCCCATATAGGGACAGGCGGCGCCAAGCGGCCCACTGCCCGAACGGCATTGCATGCCTCCGAAACCTCTCCCCTGACGACCATCCAACGCTTCTGAACTCGAAATACAAAGGGAGTCGAGACGTGAAGATTTTCAAGACGCTTGCCACCGTGCTGGCCGTCGGCGCCATGGCGCTGACCGCTTCCACCGCGGTCTTCGCCCAGGACAAGGGCCAGATCGGCATTGCCATGCCGACCCAGTCCTCGCTGCGCTGGATTTCGGACGGCAATGAGCTCAAGGCGGCCCTCGAGGCCAAGGGCTACACCGTCGACCTGCAGTATGCGGAAGACGACATCCCGAACCAGCTCGCCCAGATCGAGAACATGGTCACCAAGGGCGTGAAGGCCCTGGTCATCGCCTCGATCGACGGCACCACGCTGAGCGCCGTGCTGCAGCAGGCCGCCGATGCCGGTATCAAGGTCATCGCCTATGACCGCCTGATCCGCGAAAGCGCCAATGTCGACTACTACACCACCTTCGACAATTTCGAAGTGGGCGTGCTCCAGGCTTCCTCGATCCTCAAGGGTCTCGGCTATCCGGACAAGAAGGGCCCGTGGAACATCGAACTGTTCGGCGGCTCGCCGGACGACAACAACGCCTTCTTCTTCTACGACGGCGCCATGAACGTGTTCCAGCCGCTGATCGACGAAGGCGTGCTGGTGGTGAAGTCCGGCCAGATGGGCATGGAAACCGTCGGTACCCTCCGTTGGGATGGTGCTGTGGCCCAGGCCCGCATGGACAACCTGCTGTCGGCCAACTACTCGGACGGCTCGCGCGTTGACGCGGTTCTGTCGCCCTATGACGGGCTGAGCCGCGGCATCATTTCGTCGCTGCGCGGCGTGGGTTATGGCTCGGCCGACCAGCCCTGGCCGATCATTTCGGGCCAGGACGCCGAAGTTCCTTCGGTCAAGGCGATCATTGCCGGCGAGCAGTATTCGACCGTGTTCAAGGACACCCGCGAACTGGCCCAGATCACTGCCGAGCTGGTTGACACCGTGCTGACCGGCGGCACCCCGGCCGGGCTCGACACCACCACCTATGACAATGGCGTCAAGGTCGTGCCGTCGATCCTGCTGACCCCGTATGAAGTCGACATCACCAACTATGAAGCCCGCGTCATCGACAGCGGCTACATCAAGGCCGAAGAACTCCAGTAAGCTCTGCTTGCGGGAACAGGGGGCTCCGCGGCAACGCGGGGCCCTTTCCAAATTTTGCGCAAGACCTCATGGTGACTATCCCGAGGTCGACTGAATGGCAGAGCCAGCATGACCAATACCATTCTGGAGATGCGTGGCATCACCAAGACTTTCCCCGGCGTCAAGGCGCTGTCGGACGTGAATTTGAGCGTCCGTGAAGCGGAAATCCACGCGATCGTGGGTGAAAACGGGGCCGGCAAATCCACCTTGATGAAGGTGCTGAGCGGAGTCTATCCCTCGGGCAGCTACGATGGCCAGATCATCTACAAGGGTGAAGAGCAGCATTTCAAATCGATCCGCGACAGCGAGCACAAGGGGATCGTGATCATCCACCAGGAGCTGGCGCTGGTGCCGCTGCTGTCGATCGCCGAAAACATCTTCCTGGGCAACGAGCAGGCCAAGGGCGGCGTGATCGACTGGGACGAGACGCGCGACGGCGCGCGCAAGCTCCTGGGCATGGTGGGGCTGACCGAAGACCCCGATACGCTGGTGACCAATATCGGCGTGGGCAAGCAGCAATTGGTGGAAATCGCCAAGGCGCTGAGCAAGTCGGTGCAGTTGCTCATTCTCGACGAGCCCACCGCGTCGCTGTCGGAAAAGGACAGCGCGGCCCTGCTCGACCTGCTGATGGAATTCCGCCGCCAGGGCATTACCTCGATCCTGATCAGCCACAAGCTCAACGAAGTGAGCAAGGTGGCCGACCGTATCACGGTCATCCGCGACGGACGCAGCATCGAGACGTTGAACAAGGAAGACATCAGCGAAGACCGCATCATCACGCTGATGGTTGGCCGGTCGCTCGACGACCGCTACCCGCACCGCGTGCCTGACATCGGCGATGTGGTGTTCGAGGTGAAGAACTGGAGCGTCTATCACCAGCAGCATCGCGACCGGCAGGTGATCAAGAATATCGACCTCAATATCCGCAAGGGCGAAGTGGTGGGCATTGCCGGGCTGATGGGCTCGGGACGCACCGAATTCGCGATGAGCCTGTTCGGCAAGTCCTATGGACAGAAGATCACCGGCGAGGTGTTCCTGCATGGCAGGAAGGTCGATACGTCGACGGTGGAAAAGGCCGTGTCGCATGGCATCGCCTATGCCACCGAGGACCGCAAGACCTATGGGCTGAACCTGATCGACCACATCAAGCACAATACGACCATCGCCAATCTGGGCGGGGTATCGCGCGTGGGCGTGATCGACGATCTCAGCGAAATGGACGTCGCCAACGAATATCGCAAGAAGACCAATATCCGCTCGTCGAGCGTCTATCAGGTCACCGGCAATCTCAGCGGGGGCAACCAGCAGAAGGTGGTGCTTTCGAAGTGGCTGTTCGCCAATCCGGATGTGCTGATCCTCGACGAACCGACGCGGGGCATCGATGTCGGCGCCAAATACGAAATCTACACCATCATCAACCAGCTCGCGGCCCAGGGCAAAGCCATCCTTGTCATCTCCTCGGAGATGCCCGAGCTGCTTGGCATTACCGACCGCGTCTATGTAATGAACGAGGGCCGCATCGTGGGCGAAATGCCGACAAGCGAAGCCAGCCAGGAAAAGATCATGCGCTCGATCGTGCGCGCCGAAGGGAAGGCATCATGACCACAGAAACCGCCCAGCCGGGCATCAGCGCGACCGGCGAACAGGTCAAGGTCCAGGAACTGAGCGTATGGGGCGCCCTCAAGGCCAATATGCGGGACTACGGCCTGCTGCTGGCGCTGATCCTCATCATGCTGTTCTTCCAGTATTTCACCGCCGGCGTGCTGTTCAAGCCGGTGAACCTCACCAATATCATCCTGCAGAACAGCTATATCATCGTGATGGCGCTGGGCATGCTGCTGGTCATCGTGGCCGGGCATATCGATCTCAGCGTGGGCTCGGTGTCCGGCTTCATCGGGGCGCTGGCCGCGATGCTGATGATTGGCTGGGATTTGCCGCCCGGGTTCGAATTCCTCGCCAATCCGTTCGTTGCCGGCGCCATCTGCCTCGTTGTGGGGGCGGTGATCGGGGCGGCGCAAGGCTACCTCATCGCTTATCACAAGATCCCCAGCTTCATCGTGACGCTGGCCGGCATGCTGATCTTCAAGGGCCTGTCGCTGGCCATCCTTTCCGGCAAGTCGGTGGGCCCGTTTCCGGCCGAATTCCAGCTGCTGTCGGCCGGCTTCATTCCCGACGTGATCGGGCCGACCACGCTGGTGGCAGCGAGCGAAGGGGTGCAGGGGCTGGCGCTGCATACCACGACCATGGTGCTGGCGATCCTCGCTGTGGTGGGCATGGTGTTCTTCGCCATTCGCGGTCGCGCGCGGCGCAAGGCCCGCGGCTACGAGACCGAGCCGTTCGGACTGTTCGTCGCCAAGAACCTGGTCATCGCAGCGCTGGTGCTGTTCTTCGCCTATATGCTGGCCTCCTATAAGGGCCTGCCCAATGTGCTGGTGGTGATGGCGGTGCTGATTGCGCTGTTCGTTTTCGTCACCAAGCGCATGACCTTCGGCCGCCGCATCTATGCGCTGGGCGGCAACCTCAAGGCCGCCGCCTTGTCGGGCATCAAGACCGAGCGGATGACCTTCTATGTCTTCGCCATCATGGGTGCGCTGGCGGCTTTGGCCGGCATGATCTATGCGGCGCGGCTCAATTCGGCCACGCCCAAGGCGGGGCAGGGGCTGGAGCTCGACGTGATCGCGGCCGTGTTCATCGGCGGCGCCTCGGCGCTGGGCGGCGTGGGCCAGGTTGCGGGTGCCGTGATCGGCGCCTTCATCATGGGTGTGATGAACAACGGCATGTCGATCATGGGCGTGAACATCGACTGGCAGCAGATGATCAAGGGCGTCGTGCTGCTCGCTGCGGTGTTCTTCGATTTGTATAACAAGAACCGTTCGGCCTGAGGCGAGGGCCGGAGCGCGATGAAGCCGCCGGGGCGGCCTGGCGGCTTTTGTTTGTGTGGCACGGATTTCCGGGCGTTGATCTGGTGACTCGCAGAGGCGATCATGCGGGGCTGGTCCGACTCAAATGGAGTCACCGGGCCGGCGATTCATCAGCGGTCGGCCCATCATGCTTACCTATCTGTCCGAGTTCATCGCGCCCCATTGGGGCCCGGCGCGCCTGCTGACTTCCTATACGGTGCTGGCCACGGTGGGCGCGCTGCTGTCGGCGATCCTGTCGCTGCTGGTGCTGCCGCGCGTATGGCATGTGCTGACCAAGGACAAGGGGCGGGCGCACGCGGTCAATGCGGAGGACAGCGTTGGCAAGCCGGTGGGGGTGGGGCTGTTCATCGTGCTCATCACGGTGGGCGTGCTGGTGATCTGCCTCCCCTATGATCCGCAACTCTATTTCTGCCTGGGAGCGCTGCTGATCGCCTCCTGCGTCGGTTATCTCGACGATCGGAAGCCGGGCGGGCTGAGCGAGCTGACACTGGGCCTGACGGACCTGGCCATCTCGCTCTTCGTCTGCGTCGTGCTGATGAACGGGAGCGACGCGGAAGTGTGGCTGCCGTTTACCTCGGCGCATATCATGTTGCCGTGGTGGGGCGGGGTGCTGCTCTATACGCCCATCGTCTGGCTGTGCATCAACGCGGTGAACTGCAATGACGGCGTCGATGGGGTGTCGGGCACGCTCTCGGCGGTCACTATCTGCGTGCTGGGTTTCCTGCTTTATTCCGTGGTTGGCGACGTGACCAATGCGGGGTATCTGCTGATCCCCTACAATCCCGATGCAGTGAGTTGGGCGCTGGCGGCGGCGGTGTTCTGCGGCGCGATCCTGGGCTATCTCTGGCACAATGCACCGCCCAGCGCCGCGCTGATGGGCGATGCCGGGTCACGGCCCATCGGGCTGTTCGTGGGCATGTGCGTGGTGGTGACGGGCAACCCGGCGACGGTGTTCTTCGTGGGGGCGCTGCTGCTGTTCAACGGGGCGACGGGGCTGGCCAAGGTGGCGCTGATGCGGCTCTTCGGCTGGCGCATCCTCAGTTCGGTGCGCTTCCCGTTCCACGACCATGTGCGCAAGAACCTGCACTGGTCCAATGCGCAGGTGCTGCTGCGCTTCCTGCTCATTCACGTCGCCAGCATCTGGCTGCTGGTCATCCTGCTGATCAAGGTGCGCTAGAACGAGGCGGTGTCATGCTGCCGATCGGCGAGCAATGCGCTTTCGACATCAGCCAGCGAAACCGGCTGTGCACTGATCGTGCCACCATCGGCCAACATCAGGCTGCAAGACATCCGGTAGGCTTCCCAGGATACGTCCAGGGGGATTTTCTCGATAACGAAATCGAAGGTCCCAGGTCGATGGGCCTCTGCCATCCCCGGTAGGCAAAAGGGGTGCCTGAACGTGATCTGGTGGGTTGTTGTTTCGCTATGCACTGGGATGAAGATCTCGATAGGGCGCGACGATTGTGCCCAACTCGATCCCTGCGGACGTGATTTTCAGCAGATCATCGTAGCGTTCGGCCAGTCCACGGGACACCAGGAACACGACAGCAGCTTCATCGTCCGTGCCAAACAACGAGCGCAGTGCGACGGGACCTTGGTTTATCCGGCGCAGAAGGCCATAGGAATAGGTAGGGATGTATTCCGATCGCGCACCAGAACTTACCGACTGGCGCGCGTTACCTGCAATGGCGGGGCGCATGAGGTCAGAGGCCTCATGCGTAAAGCAGAGCGCTTCCACCCACGACGCGACACTGATCGGAATAAGTGCGGAACCGGCTAACCAGCTATCAACAATCTTGCTGTTGACCTTGAGGCACTGAGCGAGGGTGCTGGGCGCCCATCGGATGATAATGAGGCAGGAGCGTAAGCGATCGGGCGTCATGTTACATGCCCCGGCTTTGCAGTTCCCAAAAATGCTCGGCGCAGAGGGTAGGTATCGGAGAAATAGAGGTCACGAATAGCGTCCCCGTTATAGCGGACTTCCTCGGCCTCCAGGACGGAGCCCTGTTGCAGGGCTACTGGCAGGACTTCGACTGTAAACTGAACCGCCTCAGCCAACGAAGGAAAACGTTGATAGCGTCCCCGTGGGCCAAACCTGTGGTTACGGCCCGGATAAAGTTCGGTTGGAACATTGTAGTTGGTCATCGCTGCTTCCTTGTTGGAGAACGCGAATGGTGCGTCGCGGGACGCAACGTTCACGATCTAAGGAGCGGGCGTTGACCCAAGGCCGAAGGCGTATGAAACGCATAGACTTCATATAGGGAACGATAGCCGCTTTTATAAGGCAACCGGCAGCCCGTCATCGTACCGCGACCGGGATGTCCGGTGCAGCGCGATCAGGTTTCCACCTCGGCGTCCTTGCGGGAGCCCCATTCGGTCCAGGAGCCGTCATAGACGGCGACATCTTTTGCGCCGGCCAGTTCGAGTGCCAAAGCCAGGGTCGCGGCGGTGATGCCGGAGCCGCAGGAGGTGATGATGGGCTTGTCGAGGGCAAGGCCGCGCTCGGCGAAGAGCTGCGTCAGCTCGGCGGGCGATTTCATCTGGCCTGCTTCGGTCAACAGGCTCACCGGGACGTTGAGGCTATTTGGAATATGGCCGCTGCGCAGGCCGGCGCGGGGCTCGGGCACTTCGGCATGGAAGCGCGGGGCCGGGCGGGCATCGGCGATCTGCGCGGCGCGGTCACGACTGCGGTCGCGCACGGTTTCGAAATCGGCGACGCGGGCGGGGTCGAAATCGGTGCGGAAGGTCTGGGGCGGGCGGCTGACGAGGCCGACTTCGGTGGGGCGTTTTTCGGCGCGCCATTTGGGGCCGCCGCCGGCGAGAATGCGGACATCGCTGGCGCCCATGGCCAGAAAAGTCCACCAGACGCGGGGGGCGGAGAAGAGGCCCAGCTCGTCATAGACGACGATGGTCATGCTGTCGGAAATGCCCAGTGCGCCGACCATGCGGGCGAAGTCATTGGGTGCGGGCAGCATATGGGGCAGGTCTGTGCTGGTATCGGCCACGCCGTCGATATCGAAGAAGACGGCGCCCGGAATATGGCCGGCGAGATATTCGGCCTGCGCATTGCGGGCGGCGTTGGGCATGTGCCAGGAGCCGTCAAGGACCACCACATCAGGGTCGGTCAGGTGGGCGGCCAGCCAGTCTGACGTGACGAAGGGGGATTGCATGGGTCGGCTCCGTCGGTTGGTGGCCAGTGGTACGCCTGTCCCTGCTGTGGCCGCAAGGGGTGAGTTGGTCCAGGACCGATGCACCGGCGTTTGTGACTCCACCCCACCCTCGATCCCTCCCCATCGAGGGGAGGGAGGCGCAGGTTGCAATGCCGGTGTTCATCGCCTCCCTCCCCTTGTGGGGAGGGAATGAGGGTGCGCGGTGGGTTTAGCACCGAGCCAACGGCGTCTACAGCACCAGCAGGTCCTTGCTGGCGAGGCTGATGGTGACGGCTTCGCCGCGGGCCGGCGGGGCGGTGCGCTGGTCGTTGAAGGTGTCGAGGCTGAGGATATTCTGGCCCAGCGCGATGCGGAGGCGGATGACCGAGCCGAGGAAGGTGACATCGGCAATGGTGCCCGTGAGGGTGATGTCGTTGCCCTCGCGGGCGCCGATGGTGGCCACTTCGGGGCGCAGGGTGAGGGTGATGGACGCATTGGCCGCGGCGGTGGCGGGCAATTGGGGAATGGTGACAGCCTGGCCGTCGATGGAGACGGTCTTTGCCGCCGGATCGAGAACAGTGGCCTCGAGACTGTTGAGCTGGCCGACAAAGGTGGCGACGAAACGGGTGGCGGGCTTGTTGTAGATTTCGTGCGGGGCGCCGAGCTGTTCGATATTGCCCGCATTCATCACCACGATGCGGTCGGAGATGGAGAGGGCTTCTTCCTGATCGTGGGTGACGAAGACGGTGGTGATGCCCAGATCGAGCTGGATGGCGCGGATTTCCTCGCGCAGGGAGACGCGGATCTTGGCGTCGAGCGCCGAGAGCGGTTCGTCGAGCAGCAGCATGCGGGGTCGGGGGGCGATGGCGCGGGCGAGGGCCACGCGCTGCTGCTGTCCGCCGCTCATTTCATAGGGGTAGCGCTTTTCGAAGCCGGGCAGACCGATGAGGCGGAGCATTTCGTCGACGCGGGCGCGGCGCTCTTCGGTGCCCATGCCCGCGATCTTGAGGCCGAAGCCGATATTGTCGCCGACATTGAGATTGGGAAAGAGCGCATAGGCCTGGAAGACCATGCCGAGCTGGCGCTGGTTGGGCTTGAGATGGGTAATGTCCTGCCCATCGACCTCGATGCTGCCCGAGGTCGGGTTCTCGAAGCCGGCGATCATGCGCAGGATGGTGGTCTTGCCGCATCCGGAGGGGCCGAGCAGGGAAATGAACTCACCCTTGTCGAAGGCAAAGCTCACCCCCTTGACCACCGTGGTCTGGCCGAAGGTCTTGGTTAGGTTCTGGACGTCGAGAAAAGCCATGGTCAATCGGTCCGGGCAGAGGTGCGGGGGGCAAAGCGCCCGAGCACGTTGATCATGCCCATGGCGCCCCAGGTGATGATGAAGGAAATGATGGCGAGCGCCGCCGGCTCGTAGGCGCGATTGGTGCCGATGCCCACGAGATAGGGGCCGAAGGCCGGGCGGTTGAGGAGGCTGGCAATGGTGAATTCGCCGATGACGATGGCGAAGGTGAGAAAGGCGCCGGAGAGGATGGCGACGAGGATGTTGGGCAGGATGATGCGGGAGATGATCTGGACCTGATTGGCGCCCATGATCTGGGCGGCCTCAGTCAGCGTACCGATATCGATGGTGCGCATGCCGTTATCGACCGCGCGGTACATGTAGGGGAGAGCGAGGGTGACATAGGCACCGGTCAGCAGGATGTCGGTGCCGAGCGCGCTGCCGGTGAAAGGGATGATCGAAGAGGAATTGTAGAGGCGGATATAGCCATAGACGAGCACCAGGGCCGGGATGACCAGCGGCAGCAGGGTGATGAATTCCATGAAGGGGCGCAGCCAGGGCATGCGCAGGCGGACGAAATAGACCGCCGGCACAACAACGAGGACGCCGACCACGATGGTCAAGAGGCCGATGACGACCGAATAGCCAAAGCTCGACGCGAAATAGGGATCGGCAAAGACCGAGGCATAGGCGTCGAAACTATAGGTGCCGCGCCGCATGCGCAGCGAGAATTCGAAGGTGGCGAGCAGCGGCAGGATGAAATAGGCGGCGCCAAGGCCGAAGGTGAGCCAGGCCCAGAAACGGTTGGACTTCATTTCATCCACCTCTCGGCCCTGCTGGCGACGACCAGGTAGATGACATTGGCCAAAGAGGTGATGACGATCATGCCGAGCGCCAAGGCAGCGCCGAGGCCGGGATTTTGCAAGGCATCGCCCCTGATCTGGTTGTAGAGCAGGACGGTGACGATGTTGAGGTTGGAGCCGGTCAGCGCCCAGGCGGTGGCGATGGCGCCGAAGGCATTGGCGAAGAGCAGGCTGAGCGTGCCGAGGACCGATGGCCAGAGGATGGGGAAGCCGACATAGCGCCAGAACTGCCACTGGCTGGCGCCAAGCATCTGGGCGGCCTCGTTCCACTCCTTCTTGAGGCCATCCACCGCCGGGGCGATGGTCAGCATCATCAGCGGAATCTGGAAGTAGAGATAGGTGAGGGTGAGGCCCCAGAAACTCAGCAGGTTGAACCCGGCGCGATAGATATCGAGGCCAAGGAATTTGAGCACGATGGTGACGAGGCCCAGGCGCCCCAGCGTGGCGATGAAGGCAAAGGCCAGCGGCACGCCCGCGAAATTGGAGGCGACGCCGGAAAAGGTCATGACGGCGGAGCGCAGGGGCGCCGGCAGGCGGCCGCGGATAATGGCGAGCACGATGGCCAGGCCGATCAATGCGCCAAAGAAGGCGGAGGCGCCGGATATGCGGATGGAAATCCAGTAGGCGGCGAGAATCTGGTCGGTGAAAAGGCCGAAGATATTGTCGAAGGTGAAATTGCCTGCTCGGTCGGTGAAGGCGGCGGTGACGATGCCGAGCGTGGGCAGGAAGAGGAACATCACCGCGAAGATGATGAAGGGGGCGACGGCAAGGGCGTCCCAGGGGATGCGGCGGGGCGATGCTGTGGTCATTTTGTCGGATACCCCCTCCTAGCCTCCCCCTTGAGGGGAGGGAAGCGAGATAGGACTTAGCTTCAGCTAAGTCCGTGATCGAGCAGGGTGGGGGTGTTGCGCCATCAGTGTGCGCTGAAAGTTCGACACCCCCTCCCTAGCTTTGCTACGGCCCGCCGGGCCTAGCGCCGCTACCCTCCCCTCAAGGGGGAGGATGCGCTTCGCGGGTGGGAGGCAGTGTGCCTCCACAGCTTACTGCACGCTGGCACCAACCGTGGTGTCCCAGCCGGTCGTGATGGTGGCCTTGTTGGCGTTCTGCTCTTCGATCGAGGGGAACACG
>CBIGSA010000097.1:0-11506 GCA_966192215.1 uncultured Devosia sp.
TCCTGTTCCTCATTCCGCGCACGGCCCTGCTCGGGGCGGTGCTGACCACGGGCCTGCTGGGCGGGTCGCTGGCGGCCAATTTGCGGGTGGATAATCCGCTGTTCAGCCATACGCTGTTTTCCATCTATCTGGGCGTGGCCGTGTGGGTGGCGCTGTGGCTGCGCGAGGAAAAGGTGCGGGGCCTGTTTCCGCTGGTGAAGCAGGAGGCGGTATGAACGGGGTGACCGGGATCGGCTGCGCCTGCGGGCAGGTGCGGCTGGAGGTGGCGGGCAGGCCGCTGATCGTGGCGGAATGCTGCTGCAACAGTTGCCGGGCGGGTGCGGCGCGCATGGCGGCGGGATTGCCCGGCGCGCCTCACGTAGCCAATGACCATGGTGGCACCCATTACGTGCTCTATCGCAAGGACCGCGTGCGGTTGCTCAGCGGGGTGGAGCACCTGCATGGCTTCCGGCTGACGCCGGAGGCGCCGACGCGGCGCGTAGTGGCCACCTGCTGCGATACGCCTGTTTTCGTCGAGTTCAAGGGCGGGCACTGGCTCAGCCTTTATGCCGGCTTGTGGCCCAGCGGCACGGCTCCGGTGCCAGAGCTGCGCACGCAGACCGGCGACCTGCCCGAAGGCATCGTCCTGCCTGATGACGGCATTCCCGCCGGTGCCTGGCCCACGGCGGGCTTCTATGGACGGCTGCTGACGGCCTGGATCGCCATGGGCTTCCGTGTGCCCAAGGTGGAGATCGCGGGCGAGGATCTGCGGATTTAGGGCGAGGGCGCCCTTCGCGCATAGTCAGTGCCGTTGCGCATAAGAAAATCCGCTTCCGGCCGGCGCTTAATGCTGCAACGGGCGTGAAGTTTTCTATAGTGTCCGCGTTCTCAAATGGGGGCGGGGCATGCAGAACTGGCTGTTTTCCAGCGGGCATTGCGAATGGGCGCATGATTTCGATGAGCGCCAGCGCGCCGATTTCCGGCGGGGACCGGTGCGGGCCTATCTGGAGGAAACGCCGGTCTTTCCCGGCATCTGGCTCTATCGCGGCGAAGCGGTGGGGCGCAGCCGGTTCAACATGGAGGTGGAGGCCGGCACGGGCACAAAGGGACGTCTCATCCTGGGCAGCATGCTGGCGGGACGCGGGGTGATGGCGCTGGAGGGCTGCGACGAGCAGACCTGGCGCGAAGACGGCAGGACCTATCTGCTGTCGCCCACCGAGCGGCGCGTGCGCTATGACATTGCCGCCGATGACGGCTGGCGCACCATTGCCCTGCGGCTGGAAACCGAGGCGCTGGACCTGCTGGGGAGCGACGGCAACCTGCCCGAAGTGATGCGCAACGTGCTCGAAGGCCGGGTGGACGACCTGGCGGATGTGGCGGCGATTTCGGGGCCCTTGCGGGCGGTCAGCCACATGCTGCTGAGCATGCCCTATGAGCGGTCGATGCGGCGGCTGTTCCGGCAGGCCAAGGTGCTCGAACTGCTGGCGCATCTGTTCGACCGCTTCGAGACGGAGGATGACAGGGGCACACTGGCGGCGGGAGAACTGGCCCGCGTGCGCAAGGCGCGCGAGCGGCTGCTGGCGGACCTGCGCGAACCGCCGGACCTGGAAACGCTGGCGCTGGATGTCGGTCTCACGGCCAAGCGGCTCAATCGCGGCTTCCGCAGCCTTTATGGCACGACGGTCTTCAACTATCTGCGCGACGCCCGGCTCGACGCGGCGCGGGCGGCCTTGCAGGGCGGGACGCCGCTGTCGCTCAAGCAGCTCGCCTGGGAACTGGGCTATGGGCAGGTGACCAATTTCGTCACCGCCTTCCGCCGCCGTTTTGGCGTGCCGCCCGGCGCCTACCGGGCCAATGCGCCGCGGCCGCAAGGCGATTATGCCTCGCGGCAATGATTATGCCCCAGGGGCGCATGCGTTGAACCCGTAGCGCCCGTCTCCTAGTTCGCAAGTCCTGCCCCGGTGGGGGCCGATTTTGCGTTTCAGGAGAGGGACATGGCAACACGAGCGTTCGGCACGGCTTCACGCAGGCGCGGGACATGGCGGCTGACAGGCATGGCGATGCTGCTGGGCACGACGGCCATTGTCAGCATGCCCAGGGCCGAGGCGGCGGGCGAAATCCTCGATCCGTCGCGGCCGGACCTGGGCTATGAATATTACGACATCCCGGCGATCAGCGCCGATGGCACCATTTTCGTCGGCAATGTGTACGACACCTTCAACCGCATCAATACCGGCTACTATCAGGAGCCCGGCGGGGCGACGAGCCTGCCCGGCTTCGGGGCCGGCACATCGCGCATCTATGGCATGAGTGGCAATGCCCGGTGGGTGGTGGGCTATTCGCAGAACCTGGCCGGCTATAACAGGGCCTTCCTGTGGGATGCGCCGAATGGCATGGCCATCGACCTGGGCCTGCTCTACCCCTCAATTCCCAATGCTCATATGGCGGCGCGGGACGTCTCCGGCGACGGGACGCGGGTGGTGGGATCCTATATCCGGCCGGGCATGACCCGCGCCTGGACCTGGATCAAGGATGCGACCACGGGTGAAGTGGACAATGAGCAGATGTACCGGCTGAGCGGGCTGGACGATTCCAACAACTGGGCGGCCTGGGCCATATCCGACAACGGGCGCTATGCGGCCGGCTACAGCGACGGCAATGCGACCGCCTCGCGCGCGGTGCGGTGGGACCTGTCGGGGCTGGAGGCCGGCGGCTCGGGCGCCGACATCCTGCTCGATCTGGGCTCGTTCACCGGGGTCGATATCGGTTCGTCCGCGGCGCGCGATATTTCCGCTGACGGGACGGTCGTGGTCGGCTGGGCCGACGATTCCGACGGTATCAGCCGGGCATTCCGCTGGGTGGATGGGGCCACCGGCGGCGTCGGTGCCAATGTGCAGATGCATGACCTGGGGACGCTGGTGCCGGACCGGTCGGATGCCGAAAGCGAGGCTTGGGCCGTATCGCGCGATGGCGCCTATGTGGTGGGCTGGAGCAGTTCTGGGCCCGACGGCAGCGAGGACCATCTGGCCTTCCGCTGGACGGAAGAGACCGGCATGGAATCGGTGCATGACTGGCTGGCGCGGAACGGCGTGGACCTGGCCGACGGGCAGATCCTCACCGATGCAACGGCGGTTTCCGACGACGGGCGGATCATTGCGGGGATGATGAACCTGTCCGGACTTGTGAGCCGGGCCTATATCGCCCGCGTGGCCGACGACGAGCCCGGGCCGGGGCCCGGCCCTGGTCCTGGACCCGGCGGCGGGCTGATGGATGTCGAGGAATATCGGCGGTCGCTGTTCTCGACGACGCAAATCGCCAGCGCCGGCGAGTTCCTGACCTGGCTGCCGATGAACGGGGCGCATCACCGTCCGCTGATGCAGCAGGGGAGCCTCGCCGAAGGCCACTGCATGTGGACCGTTGGCGATCTCGGCCTGCATGGGGAAAGCGGCACCGGGCTCGGGTTGGCGGAAGCGGGCGCCTGTGTGGAACTGCTCGGCGGCAGCATCAAGGCGGGGCTGGGCGTGGGCACCAGCCATTCCTGGCAGTCGCTGGCGCTGGGCGGATCGAGCCGGCTCAACGGGCAATATGTGATCGGCGAAGTGGACTGGCAGCCCGACGGGACGCCGCTGCTGCTGTCGCTGACCGGCATGCTGGGCGGCTGGCAGGCCGATATCCATCGCGGCTACACCAATGGCGCGGCGACGGCCTATTCGGATGGCAGGACCGGCCTGGGGGCCGGCGTGATCCGGCTGCGGGCGGATTGGCTCGAGGCCGCCCGGATCGGCAATACGGCGATCAACCCCTGGGCCTCGGTGGCGTTCGGGCGGCAGCATATCGGTGCCTTTACCGAAAGCGGCGGACCGTTTCCGGCCCATTTCGACGCGCAGACGCTCGGCATGACAGAGATACGGCTGGGCGTGGCGGCGGTGACCGAATTTTCGGCACAGACCACGCTGACCACCACGTTCGAAGCGGTGCATCGCAGCGGGGATGCGCCGGCCGCCAAGGGCAATGTGATCGGCCTGTTCGATTTCAGCCTGGGCGGGGGTGCGCGGAGCGCCACCTGGCTGCGCGCCGGGCTCGAACTGGATCACCAGATCGCCGACAACCTGGCCCTGTCGGGCTCGGTGCATGCCGCAACCAATGGCCGCGACCCTTCGATCTCCGGATCGCTTGGGCTCAAGCTGACCTTCTAGGACGGGAATAATGACGATTTTCAAGCAACTGGCCCTTGCCGCCCTGCTGGTGGCATGGGCTGGCCCGGCCGCGGCGCTCGACACGGGAACGGTCGACAGGGTGGTAACGCTGATGGAGACCATCGCCGAGGAAAGCGGTGAGGACATCTATTACGGCGCGGGCGATGTGTTCTACGAACTCGACTTCAACGGCCATATCGCGGCGGCAGGGTTCAGCAGCACGGATTGGGCGGCAGCGTTCGATGAGGTGGTCACCGGCTATATGGCGACCATTCCGCAGGACGAGTTCGATGCGATGTTCCGCGAGGTGGTGGCGATGCTCGAAGCATCGGCGCTGAGCGACGAGCAGAAAGCGGAGTTGCGCCAGGACATGGTGCTGCATATCGCCGAGGCTCAGCGGGCGCGGGAAAGCGGCTTGCCGCATGTCCAGGCGGTGCTGCCTTTCGCCAAGCGGCTGCATCCGTTGTTCTTCGGGGAGTAGTCCCGGCCGATCTCCCCCTGTCTTGGCAGCGCCGCCCTTGCATTCCCAGCATCGGCGCCGCCAAAGAGCGCCGTCCAGTTCTGGGCGGCGCTCGTCATGTTCGGGGCTATGCCCGTGCCGGGGTCCAGACGATCCAGGCGAAGAGCAGGACGCCGGCAAAGGTGATGATGGAGGCCACGGCAACGATGGGCTCCATGGCCCTGTTACCCGCCAGCAGCAGGTAGAGCGAGACGCCCATGACGGCGACGCCGACCACGTAGACGATATATTGCAGCATGGGCAGGCTGCCGGCGGCCTTGGCCGGGTTCAGCGCGTAGTAGCCGCCGAAGATGGCCGAGGTGACCCAGCCGAGCAGGTTGATATGGGCGTGCGCGCCGATCACATTGTGGTTCTGGCTGATCGACATGTGGATGCCGATGGCAATGCCCACGATCAGGAACAGGATCGCGGTACGGAAATAATATTCGGATATGCGTGGCATTGGATTTCCCCCATGAAAATGCCGGCCTCGAACGTCTCCTCACAGACTCGGCCGGACCGGGGCATGGTATGATGGGTTTGGGGGTAAATCCATCGGCATTGCGCCAGGCAAAAGCGCCGCCCCGTGGGGCGGCGCAGCGGTTTGAGCGGGGCGCGGTCAGAGCGCCTGGAAGCTCGAAATAGCGTTGTTGTAGGAGCTCAGTGACGGCTTGGAATTGATGATGGTGGCGCAGGAGCCGCCATACCAATTGTTCTTGCAGACCGTGACCTGGGCGCCACCCTCGACGCTGATCGAGGAGATGGAATTGTTCCAGCTGCCGGCCAGGTGTGGATTGCTGTCGCCGGGGCTGACGCAGAAGCTGCCGCCGTTGAAATTGGTGCTCTTGAAGAAGCAGACCTTGGGCGTGGCGGGCGCCGGGGGCGGGGGCAGGGGTGCATCGCCGATGCCGAAGGAGAAGGACGGGCCGCCGGGGCCGACAGTGACGCCGAAGTTGAACGGAATGTCGGGCTCGGACGGGCCGGGCGCCGGCTGGGCGGCAGCGGGCTTGAGGTAGTTGGCGGAGACCCAGCCGTCGGTGCCGGCATTGCGGTCTACGAAACACCAGGAGCCCTGGCAATCCTTGACGTCGACGAGTTCGCCGGCGCTCAGCGTGCCGACCTTGGAATAGGAGGTGCCCGGGCCAGTGCGGACATTGACGGCGCCGGTGGCGACGCCGGGTTGGGCAAAAGCGGCAGCAGTCGACAACAAGACGACAGCAGCGGCGGAAGACAGAGCAGTGATATGTTTGGCGTTCATTTCGAAATACCCTCATTTGACTTGCAGTGAGCGTGCCGCTCGCCTGATCTGAGGGGATTTGACAGTATTGGGGCTGAACTGCCGCTGAACGCTGCGTTTAGCGGGAGTGGGTGGAAGCGGCCGGGCCGGGGCGCGAAGATGAACGGGGCGTTATTCGCAATGCTATCGGCGAGTTCGGCGCGCGTGACTCACCCCCACCCTCATTCCCTCCCCAGAAGGGGAGGGAGCCCGCCCGGTGGACGTGATGATATTGGGCTACTGACGTTGGTCATGCGCCTCCCATCCCTTGATGGGGAGGGTTTGACGCTAGGGTGGGGCCACAGGCTGTGACGCAGCAGCGGGCTCAATACACCCGGATGGAGGACAGAGCGCGGCGGAGGTATTGGTCGAGGACCGGCTGGTCGGCGATGATGCGCTCGCAGTAGGACTGGAAATCGCGGTCACGGCAGACGGCAGCCGAGGCGCCGAAAACCTTTATCGAGGAGAAGCCATTATCGATGCCCAGCAGGGCCAGGTCATGGATCACCCGGCCGGAGCTCATGCAGAGCTCGGCGCCGGTATAGTTGGTACCCTGGTAGAAGCAGACGCTGCCGCCGCTCGGGTAGTTCGGATTGACGCCACCGGGCCAGTCGGTCGAGGTGAGGCCGAAGACGATGAACTGCTTGCTGGTCCAGCCGCGGCCGCCGGGGCCGTCAACGGCACACCAGAGCTTTTCGCAGCGCAGGACCTTGATGGGCAGGTCCGCGGCGATTTCGCCGGTCACAGTATAGGCGAGGCCGGGGCCGTCGCGCAGGGTGAGCGTATCGGAGCTCCAGGCATGCGTGCCGGATTCGGAGGCGGCCCAGGCGGGGGCCATGGCCAGGAGCATGAGGCCGGCAAGGGCGGTCAGAAGGCGGCCGAAACGGTGCATGGCGGGTTCCCGGATTCTTCTCGATGTCCGGGCGAACCTAGCGCGGCGGCGGACAAGCTCCAAGGGCAAAACAAAAGGGCACGACCGAAGTCGTGCCCTTTGCATTCGATGGGCCCTATCAGCGCACGCGGATCGAGGCGATGTAGTCGTCGAAATCGCCCAGCGAGGAGGCGCTGGTGGTGTAGGTGCGGCAATTGCGGTAATTGCTTTCCGAGCAGACCTGCACCTGCAGGCCATCCTCGTTCTCGAGCGAGGAGATACGGTCGGTCCAATCACCCAGATTGCGGATGCTGTCACCCGATTCCATGCAGAAGCTGGTGCCGCGATAGCGGGTGCGGTCATAGAAGCAGACTTCCCCGAAGATCGGTTCGGGCAGCGGGCGCACCACGGGCGGGCGCGGCTGGGGCTGGTTGCCGACGCCGATGCTGATCTGCGGGCCGTTGGGGCCGCCGATGGTGAAGCCGAAGCTGAGGCCCGGCTGGCTGGGATTGACCGGGCGGCCGCCGGCGCTCAGATAGCTGGCGGAAACCCAGCCGTCAGGGCCGGATTTGTTGATATAGCACCAGGAGCCCTGGCACTGCTGCACATCGACCTGGGTGCCGCGGGCCACGACATCGACAACCGCATAATTGGTGCCCGGACCGGAACGGACATTGACATTGCCCGTGACAACGCCCGGCGCCGCATTGGCGGCCGGCAGGAAGACAACTGCGGCGGTGGCGGCCACGGCAATGCCAGTGGCTATATTCAGCAACATCCTGCGAGTGTGGCGGTTCATTTGTCTGGCGCTCCTCTGTGCTGCGGCCGGCCCCGGGATGGGGCGACGCTTGGCGGCCGCTGACGCTTAGCTTTTATTGTTCAGAAACGGAGCCGGGAAGAAAGAGTTCCGGCAAATATTGGTTTGCGCGCTTAGTAAACATCGAGCGACGACGCCCGGCGATCCAGTGCGGTGGGCAGGCGCGAGGCGCTGCTGCGCAGGGTGATGCAGTTGCCCCGATAGCGCTGGTCGCTGCAGAGATCGACCCGGGCGCCGCCGAAGACTTCGACCGAGCGGATCTTGTTGTCCCAGTTGTTCAGGCGGCTGTAGGAATCGCCTTCCTCGACGCAGAAGCTCGAGCCGCCGAAATTGCGCTGGCTGTAGAAGCAGGCGCCGGCATCGTCGAAAATCGGCGGTTGCGGGCGGGGTGGCTGCGGCTGCGGCCAGGGCTGCGGGGGCCACGGCCAGCCGGGATTAGGCTGCGGCTGGGGCTGCGGCTGAGGTTGAGGTTGCGGCTGGGGCTGCGCGGTGGAATAGAGGATTACATCGGTGTTCTGTACCCATCCGCTGAGGCCGCCGCCGGAAATATGGCACCAGCCATCGCGATAGCATTGGCCCTCGACTCGCAGGTTTGCCAGCAGAGTACCGACCAGGCCGGAGCTCGTGCTCTTGCCCTGGTAGACGCGCGCCTGCCCGGTCGTCTGGCCGACATCGGCGACAGCCGGGACGATGCTGGCCGCGAAGAGAGCGGCAATGGCGGCGACGAGCAGACGGGTTTTCATATGGGCACTCCAGCGCGGCCGGAACCGGCCGATAGCAGCAACAGACCATGCGCTGCCTGAACGCTGGCTGAACGAAATCGTTCAGCCAGGCCCGGTCAGGCGTCGATGCGACGCTTCTGGCCGTCTTCGCCCAGGGCGACATAGACGAAGCGGCCGTCGGTGACCTTGACGCGATCGGCAATGCGGTTGCGACGAGCCCAGGCTTCCATGGAAATGGTGATGGAAGTGGTGCCCACGCGTTCGACGGTGGTGTAGACGCAGAGGATGTCGCCGACCTTGACCGGGGCAATAAAGGTCATGGCTTCGACGGCCACGGTGACGACGCGGCCACCGCTGCGCTCGACGGCGGCGATGGCGCCGGCAATATCCATTTGGCTCATGACCCAGCCGCCGAAAATATCGCCGGCCGGATTGGTATCGGCGGGCATGGCGAGAGTGCGGATGGTGAGGGCGCCTTTCGGCTCGGTGGCGTCAGCTTGCATGGTCAGGGTCCTTTCACCGGCCAGCGGCCGACCGCTTCTTCCCAATGCTTGCGGCAAAGCGAGATATAGACCGATTTTTCGATGGAAACCTGCTCCCCGGCGGTAAGTACGCGACCGTCGGCGCTCTGGCGCACCACCATTGTCGCCTTGGCGCCGCATTCACAGATGGTGCGGATTTCGCGCAGCACGTCGGCAATAGCCAGGAGCTCCTGGCTGCCGGGAAAGAGCTTGCCCTGGAAATCGGTCCTGAGGCCGAAGCACATGACCGGGATGCGCAGACGGTCGCTGACGCGGGCGAGCTGCCAGACCTGCTCGGGGGTAAGGAACTGGGCCTCGTCGACAAAGACGCAATCGACCTTGCCGGTCTCGGTTTCCTCGCGGATGGCCTGGTAGAGATCGTCGCCTGCCGAGTAGAGCGAGGCGGGCTCGGAAATGCCGATGCGCGAGGAGATGAGGCCGATGCCGTTTTCGACATAGAGCGAAGAGGTATACAGCAGCGGGCGCATGCCGCGCTCGCGGTAGTTGTAGGCGGCCTGCAGCAGCAAGGTGGACTTGCCGGCATTCATCGCCGCATAGGAGAAATAGAGCTTGGCCATGGCTCCGTTGTGCCGGAGCGGCAAACGGCGCGCGAGAGCAAAGAGATGTGCTCCACAAAAAAGAGGCCGCCACGGGGGCGGCCAAATGCCGAATGGGTCGGCGGGAGAGCGGGGTTGGCGGCCGGCTCTCCTGATGGCCGGGCGCGGCGTTGGGGAACGCGGGGCGCGGCAGGTTCGGGCCGATGGGGGAAGGGCCGGAACGAGGCCATGCTTAGCGATGTTGTATGACGCAGCCATGACGCGCCCGGTCAGCTTCCGTTCAGTTGCCGTTCAGCCGGACGCTGACAGGGTGGTTGTCCACAGCCTGGAGTATTTTGCGATGCGGAAACCTGTTCTCGTGCTCGGCGCCCTGGCCATGCTGGCCCAGCCGGCGCTGGCCTCTCCCGAAGGCATCTGGGAAATCGAAATGCGGGATTCCCGCTATAGCGTGGAGCTGTGCGGCGATGGCACGCAATTGTGCGGCACGCTGATCTGGCTGGGCAATGGCGCCGACAACAAGGAAAACCTGCCCTATCTCAATACGCTGCTGATCGACCATGCAAACCAGGTGAAGCCCAACCAGTGGAAGGGGGACCTCCACATCTACGGGCAGACGGCGGGCGGCACGATCACGCAGGTGAGCGAGGACGAGATCGTGCTCGAAGGTTGCGTGGTGTTCGTGATCTGCAAGAGCTACCGGATGTATCGCTACGGAGACTAGGCGCGCTGGTTGTGCGAGAGCCTCCCACATACACGATGTCATCCCCGCGAAAGCGGGGATCCATCCTGAGATGGTGGGCCCGCGACGAGCGATCCATCTTGCGGCGGTGGCGCAATCTCGGGATGGATCCCGGCTCAAGGCCGGGATGACATCGTGGGTGTGCGGGCTTTCGGGATAGTTCGTCAGTTTGTCGTTCTGGCCATATGCGCCTGTCGCCGCGCCCAGAGTGGGGGCAGTGCCTCGACTGCGAGGATGGCGGTGAAGATCAGCGCGGCACCGGCATAGCCGATGGGCGGCAGGCGCTCGCCCAGCAGCAGCGCGCCGCCAATGGCCGCGAAGAGGCTTTCGGCCGAGAGGATGATGGCGGCATTGGCGGGCGGCACATATTGCTGGCCGATGGCCTGGAAGGTGAACGCCACGGCGGTGGACAGGATGCCGGCATAGGCAATCTGGATCCAGCCGGCGGAAATGCCCGCCCAGGTGGGTGTTTCGATGATGAAAGCCAGCGAGAGGGCCACTACGCCGGCCACGAGGAAGCTCACGGCCGAGACGAAGATGGGCAGGCCGGTGGCGCGGGCGACGTGGCCGAGCAGGATGACATGCATGGCCCAGAACACGGCGCTGGTGACGATGAGTCCATCGCCCTCTGTGAAGCTGTCGAGCCCGCCGCCATTGAGATAGTAGATGCCGATCAACGCCAGTGGCACGCAAACGAAGATGATCGGATGCGGGCGGGTGCGGAAGATCAGGAAGCCCAGAACCGGCACGAAAAAGACGTAGAGTCCGGTGAGGAAGCCGCCATTGGTGGCCGTGGTGGTGGCAAGACCTGCCTGTTGCAGCCATGAGCCGATGAAGAAGACCAGGCTCATGCCCGTGATGAAGCCCCAATGGACGCCGGTCAGCGGCGCGGTGCGGCGGCCCTTTTCCCACAGAGCCAGCGGCAGGACGAGCAGGCCGCCGAGCAGGTAGCGGACGCCAGCGAAGGTGAGGGGGCCCATGGAATCCATGGCCGATTTCTGCGCGATGAAGGCAAAGCCCCAGAGCATGGTGCAGATCAGGAGGAAGAGGGCGGCGACGGGGCGGGGCATGGGGGCTCGGTGGTTTGTCGGGCGGGATTTTCAGTCGTCTCCCTCCCCTTGTGGGGAGGGATCAAGGGTGGGAGTGGGCCACATACGCCGAGTATGCGGAGAGAACCCCACCCCTTCGGGGCCACCCTCCCCACAAGGGGGAGGGTGGATGCCGACTGAAAGGCTAGGGCAGTTCCGCATCCAGCGCGGCGATGAGTTGGTCGATCTCCTCGGGCGTCGTGTAGTGGACGAAAGAGAGCCGCAGGACGCCGTGGCTGGG
>CBIGSA010000098.1:0-11499 GCA_966192215.1 uncultured Devosia sp.
CCCCTCCCGTCGGGGGAGAGGTCCGGTGCGGGGGCCTCCCCCGAGCACCGTGTCAAGAAAAGCCCCCCTCACCCGGCGCTGCGCGCCGACCTCTCCCCCCAAGGGAGAGGTAAGAAGTGGCCATTCAGTTATCGCCATCATCCCCGCCCCTGAGCCGGTCCGTCTCCCGGCGCTGCTTCTTGGTCGGGCGCCCCGCCCCGTCGTCGCGCTGCGCTATGGCGGCGTCATAGGGCGATTGCTCAGCCTTGGGCAGAGCGGGCGGCGACAGGTCTTCGTAGAGGCCCTGCGCTTCCGGCGCCGGGCCGCGCCGCGTGCCGGGATCGATGATGCGCCAGACCAGGATCCGGCCATGGAGGCTCATGGTAAGCACATCGCCCGCCCCGACCTTGTGGTCGGAACGGTCCGTACGTTCGGAATTGACCCTGACAGCGCCGGTTTCGATCAGCTTCTGCGCCAGCGTGCGCGACTTGAGCGCACGCGAGAAGAACAGGAACCTGTCGAGCCTTTCCTTGCGGATGGGTTCGCTGGTTCCTGCCAAGGCTTACTCCGCCTTGCGGTCGCGCAGGGCCGCCAGCTTGGCGAAGGGGCTGTCCGGATCGAAGGCCTTTTCGCGCTTCTCCTCGCGCGGACGCTCGAACCGGGCGCGCTCGCCCTTTTCGCTGTCCGGGCGGCGATTGTCGTTGCGGCCCTTGCCGTCGAACTTGGCCTTGTTCTGCAGGTGGCGGGCCTTGGAGAAGTCCTGCACTTCACCCTCGGGACGGCGCTTGGCCGGCGGACGCTGCCGCTCGGGCCGGGCCTGCTGACCCTCGCCTTCGGGGCGGCGGCGATGTTCGTGCCGCTTGTGATCGGGCCGGCGGCCGGCCGGCGACCAGACTTCGTCGAATTCGGGCTCGGCCGGCACTGCCGGTTCGGCCGTCTCGGGCGCTGCCTCGATGATGGTTGTGGCCGGAATCTCGCCTTCGACAGCCGGAGCCGCTTCGGCCACCACGGCCTCGACCGGCGTTTCGACCTGTGCGTCGGTGCTGACAGGATTTTAGGCCAGCACTTCCTCGAGCGCCGGCGCCGCGGCGCATGCCTCGGCCGGTGCGGCTGGGGCCGCGACCTTGGGCGTGCGTTTCACGCGATAACCGAGCGAAGTCAGGATCGAGGCGAAGTCCTCGCCCGAGCAGCCCAGTAGCGAAGTCATTTCCACGGTAACGCGGAAACCATTGCCCTCGGCGGCGCCAGCGGGCAGTTCGCCCTGGTGACGGCTCGGATCGAGCGCGATCAGCGGGCGGATGATATCGGCCAGGCGCTCGAGAATATCGACGCGCACGGCGCGCTTGCCGGCCACCTTGAACCCGGCGATCTCATACAGCCGCGTATCGACTTCAGGGTCGACCACGAAGCTGGTGCGGCCCGAAAGCACGATATGGGGAATATCGGTGACGCCCGGCTGGCGCACGCCGCCATGCTTGAGCGCGAAGAGGATCAGTGCCAGCTCGCGCGGAGCTGGCTTGAGGCTGAGCGGCAGATAGATGTGATAGGCACCGAACTTGATGCCCAGCTTGCGCATCTTGCCGCGCACATCCTGGTCGAGGCCCTTGACCTCGTCGGCAACCTGCGGGCGCGGCAGCAGGCCCAGATGCTCATAGAGCTGGAAGGCAATGCCGCGGGCGGCACCTTCCAGGTCGGCCGGAGCCTCCAGCGCCATGACGCCTTCGAGCACGGTGTTGATATGGTGACGCAGCCAGAGGCCAAGCCGATCCTGCACGCGTTCGAGATCGGTGCCGGTCAGGCTCTCATCGGCCAGGATCAGGATGCGCGGGCGATAAAGCGCATCGCCCTCGACCAGCTCGGCGACGACATCGCCCTTCCAGCGCAGGCGACCATCGGTGGCCAGCACGAATTCCTCATTCGGCGCCCCGGCCAGGCGATCGGCGCGATTGTGGATTTCGGGCGCCACGACCTGGTCGGCGGCCGCGCGCAGGCCCTTGATGTCGGCATCGCCATCATTGCGCGCCAGGGTGAAGCGGAAGCCTTCGAGCGTGCCGATGAGGTGGCCTTCCAGACGCACTTCACCTTGGCTGTTGATCTCGGGAGATACCATACGTTTGTCTTTCAGATGGCGCAGCAGGACGCTGGTGCGCCGGTCGACGAATCTCTGGGTAAGCCGCTCATGCAGCGCATCACTCAGGCGATCCTCAATGTCTCGGGTCTTTTCGCGCCAATGTGAAGGGTCTGCAAGCCAGTTTTTGCGGTTGGCAACGAAGGTCCAGGTGCGGATCTGCTTGATCCGGTTGCTCAGGGTGTCGATGTCGCCGGAGGCATTGTCGCAAAAGCGTACCTGCTCGGCAATCCAGTCCTCGCTGACATGATGGCGCTTGACTAAGTCCGAGTAAATCCGGGTGACGATTTCCCCATGATTGGCCGGCGAAATGCCTTGATAATCAGGGATTTGGCAGCATTCCCATAGGAGCCGCGCGCCATCGAGCCCGCGCGCCAGTTGCCCGGCCTCATTGCGCGACACGAATTCGAGCGCATGCTGGTCGGTAGCGACCGGAACGCGGGTCAGGCTCTTGTGTTCGGGGGCCATTTCGAGGCTGTCGCGCAAGGCATTGATGGATGAGAAATCCAGCCGATTGTTGCGCCATTGCAGCACTTTGACCGGCTCGAAATCGTGCGTTTCGAGCGCCACGACCATTTCCTCGTCGAACCCTTCGGTGCCGCCGGTGACCCCAAACGTGCCATTGCGGGCATGCCGCCCGGCCCGGCCGGCAATCTGGCCCAGCTCGGCCGCGGTCAGCGGGCGGCTGGTATGGCCATCAAACTTGCTGTCATCGGCGAAGGCGACATGGTGGATATCGAGATTGAGCCCCATGCCGATGGCGTCGGTGGCCACGAGGAAATCCACATCGCCATTCTGGTAGAGCTCGACCTGGGCATTGCGGGTGCGGGGGCTGAGCGCGCCCATGACCACGGCGGCGCCGCCGCGCTCGCGCCGGATCAGTTCGGCAATGGCATAGACCTGCCGCGCCGAGAAGGCGACGATGGCCGAGCGCGCCGGCTGGCGCGAGATTTTCTTGCTTCCCGCATAGGTGAGCTGGGAGAAGCGCGGCCGGTCGACGATGTCGGCATGCGGCAGCAGCTTGCGGATGACCGGCGCCATGGTGGCCGAACCAAGCAGCAGAGTTTCGCTGCTGCCGCGGGCATTGAGGATGCGATCGGTAAAGACATGGCCGCGATCGAAGTCGATGGCGACCTGGATTTCGTCCACCGCCACGCAGTCGACGCGGATATCCATGGGCATGGCTTCGACCGTGCAGACCCAGTAGCGGGGCTTGGCCGGCACGATGCGCTCTTCGCCAGTGACCAGCGCCACCGCCTGCTCGCCCACCCGCTCGACGCAGCGGGTATAGACCTCGCGGGCGAGGAGCCGCAGCGGCAGGCCGATCATCCCCGTGGGATGGGCCAGCATGCGCTCGATGGCAAAATAGGTCTTGCCGGTATTGGTAGGGCCAAGGATCGCCTTGACCGACTGGGAGGGCGCGAAAGTCATTTCCGGCAATGTAGGAGGTCAGCGTGACACTTGCGAGGGCCATGCGCGGATTGTCCCGGGAAAGGACAGTCATTGCGACGCTTTTGTCACGCAGTTTAATAAAAGGAACAGGACAGGAACGAAACGGCACCGAATCGGCGCGAATCAATGAATCCGGCTTCGTTCTCCCACCAAGTCTGGTGGTCCCACCCCGGAAATACCACTAGCGGAAATAAAAATACGCGGAAAAACTGCCGAAAACGCAGCAAAGCATTCAGCTTCGTTGCGAACTCGTAAATTCGCAGCGCGAATCGGGCATGTGTAAACGCCCGGTAAATCCTTGGATCGCAAAGATTTTTGGCCGATTTATGGCGCGGAGGCGCCGTAGCGGGCCCTTGCGCGGCAAAATTGAGGAGCACGGCACTTGACCGTATCGGGATGGGACAGGCTGCTGACAGCGCCTGTCAGGGCGCGGTCGTATGAAGCCCGCCCCTCCACCAGCAGAATCGCATTCGCCATGACCAAGTCCGCCCCGGCTCCCCTGCCTGCCCCGCTTGCCGCCTATTTTGCCGCCCACGACCACCGTGACACCGCCAGCCTGTTCGCCCCCGATGCCGTGGTGCGGGATGAAGGCCAGACCCATGCCGGTGCGGCCGCCATCGCGGCGTGGCTCGATCGGGTCGAGACCAGCTACCATCCGCGCTACGCCGTGAAGGCGGTGGAAAGCGCCGATGGCAGGACCATCGTGACCTTCGAGGTCTCCGGCACCTTTCCTGGCAGCCCCGTAACGCTGCGCCAGGCCTTCACCGTGGCCGACGGATACGTCCAGCGGCTCGAAACGCTCTAGACCCTTCCCAAACCGGCACATAAACGGCGCCCATGCCGCCCCGTTCTTCACGACCGGGCCAAACCGGGAACGAACGGGGACAGAATCGGGTGAATCACGGCAATGCCGCTTTGTTCGCCACGACATGTTGGGGGTCGGCCTCGCTGGGCCACCAGCGAGGCGTCAATCGAGCCGAAATGGCCTCAAACGGCTTCATCCTGGTGACCAAAGGGTAAATTTCGGCCTTTTCCGGCCGAATCTCACCGGAACCTTGCACGAACATTTTTAGGCGATTGGCAGGCGTTAACGCCTGCCGGTCCGTGCGCCGCCACTTTGGCCCGGCACAATTGAGAAAAAAGCGTTTGACCGTCCCGTCGCGGGACAGCGGCCTAGAACCGCATCTCGGTCAGCACCATGGACAGATCGCCCATATCGGTGCCCAGCAGCACGCGATAGGGGATGAAATAGCCGGTCTCGCCCAGGGGCGCATACCAGATGACGATGCGGTCGCTGTCGGCCAGGTAATTGGTAATGTCCGAACTGGTGAAGTGGCCCGAGATCGGATCGTAATCCACCGTGCAGAGCACGACCGGCCCCTGATAGCCGGTGCGCGGCGAAGTAGCCTCGTCGTCACCAGCATAGCTCATGGCGATGTTGAAGCGCTCGACGCCGGTAAAGATATTGGCCTTGCGCTGGCAAAGGCCCTTGTCGAGCCCATCGCCCTTGAGCACGAAGGCCGAGAGGAAATCCCCCACGCCGGTCAGGTGCCGTCGCTCAAGGGGCACGCGATCGTAATTGTCGACGATCGGCGGATCGACCTTGAAGGCCGAGACGTCGCGCCCGGCAAAGGAGACATCGACCGTGAAAGTCTCTCCGCCGGCGCGGGTTTCGAGGTCGAAATCCTCCGATTGGAGCGCCGAGCCCGAGGACCGGCCTTCCGAGGTCGCCTTGGCGGTGCCGCTGGCGACCAGCGTGCCCAGGCCCGCCACATTGGCCGAGAGATCGAGCCGGTAATGGCTGCCGCTGTCTTCGAGACCCACCGTCATCGCCGCGACATTGATGCCGCCCAGCGACATTATATACTTGGCCGTCGCATCGACTTCGGCCGCGCTGGCGGGGTGGCTAAGGAACGCCGCCAGGGCGGCCAGAGGGGCAAGACGGGTGAGGGTCAAGACGGCTTTCTCTGCAAGGATGCGCGAATCAGCGCTTTGCTCAAAACTGCCTGCCGGATATGGCCCATGCAAGGCGCTCGCGGGCGTTTGACGGGCCCTTGGCTTGACGGGAAGGCCCGTTTTCTCTAAAGAACCGCCAGATTTCAACACAATCGAGGCCCGTTGCGGGATTTCCCGCCGCGTAGGACCTTTACACAAACAGGATATCTCCAAATGGCACGTCGCTGCGAACTCACCGGCAAGGGCGTTATGATGGGCAATAATGTGTCCCACGCGCTCAACCGCACCCGCCGCCGCTTTCTCCCCAATCTGCTGAATGTCACGCTGATCTCGGATGCGCTCAACCGCCCGGTCAAGCTGCGCGTTTCGGCTGCAGCCCTGCGCTCGGTCGAGCATCGCGGTGGCCTCGATGCCTTCTTGCTCAAGCAGGACGATGCCGATCTCTCGCCCCTGGCCCAGGGCATCAAGAAGGAAATCCGCGCGGCCCTGGCTGCGTAATTTCCGGCTTCGGCCAAAGTTTCAGCCGCGTGGAGTTATGGCTCCGCGCGGTTTTGTTTTTGCGCTATAGTGGCGCAATCCCCCGCTCCGGTCTCATGCCGGCAGGCGGCTACATAGAGGTGCATTCTGATGCTTGCTCGTTTCCTGGCGGCCATTGCCGCCATGGTCGTGGTGGTTGCTGCGTCCAATATCCTGGTTCTCTATCCCCTGCACGTGCAGCTCGGTTCGGTGAACCTGGCGGATCTTCTGACCTGGGGCGCCTTCACCTTCCCCTTCGCCTTCCTCGTCACCGACCTCACCAACCGCTATGACGGCCCGCAAAGGGCCCGGCTCGTCGTGCTGGTCGGCTTTCTGGTGGGCCTCGGCTGCTCGTTCTATCTCAGCTACCACCCCTTGCCCTGGAATCCGGAAGGCGGCGCCGCCACCACCCAGCGCATTGCCCTGGCCTCCGCTGCTGCTTTCGCGACCGGCCAATTGCTCGACATCACGGTATTTTCCCGCCTGCGGGCGGCGAAGGCCTGGTTCCTGCCACCACTGGCCGGTTCGCTCTTCGGCTCGGTGCTGGACACGACCATCTTCTTCACGGTCGCCTTCGCCCCCGCCCTGGCCGGGATCGACGCGCTGTTCGGCCTCGAAGACGGCTCGCTCGGCTTCCCCGCTCCCTGGCTGGGCGTAGGCCCCGAAGTGCCGCTCTGGACCTCGCTGGCCACGGGCGACTTCCTGGTCAAGTTCCTGGCCGCATTGCTGCTGCTGGCGCCCTACCGGGCATTGATGGGCAAGCTCAAGCCCCTGCCGCCACTCGGCGCCCTCGCCTGAGAGCCATCGCCCCCATGCGCTGAACCGGCCCGCCCGCGGGCCGGTGTTTCATTCAGCCGCTGGCCGGTCCGCCGGCGGTACGAAGGGATTGTCCGCCGCCGGCTGCAGGATGGCAAAGACATTGCCTTCCGGGTCCTTGCAGCTGACGAGTTCCCCGACCCCCGGAATTGTCGTCTTGGGCACGACTATGCTGCCACCCCGGTCGGTGATCTTCCTGGCATAGGTATCGGCGGAGGATACTTCGATGGTCGGCGTCATCGACTGCCAGGGTTGGGCGCGCTTGGCGATACCGCCGCCAATGCCCTTGCCATCCTGCCCGGTGCCCAGCAGCCAATAGGGCATTGGCCCTTCGAGCGGCGTCACCGGCCAATCGAACACCTCGGCATAGAACCGCGCCGCGCGCTGCGGATCATCGGCGGCGATATCGATATGAACGAAATGCGGCATGGCGCGACCTCCGTGACCAGCCATTGCTGCCACGGCATGGGTTGCGGCGGCTTGATGCCCGTCAAGATCTATTCCACCAGCGCGAATTCCAGCAGCAGGGTCCGCTGCCAGTCGTTGAAATTGTTGTCCGAGCCGATGAGGATGCGCGTCTCGCCATTGGGCGCGGTATGGACCGCAACGGCTTCCATATTGTCGATCGTGCCACCCGTGGCCGAAAGCAGCAGCTCGCCGGTCATGAGATTGCCCGGCCGCACTTCGGCGGCGGGCACGCGGCGCAGATTCATCACGAAGCTCAGCATGGAGACGCCGCGCTCCAGCACCAGGAGGTCCCCATTGGGCAGGAAAGCGCAATCGGTGGGGTTCACCACCGGGCTGTTCTGGTAGGAGACCGGCCCCTTGTCGCGCTGGCCCAGGAACCAGCCGCGATGATTGCCTTCATCGTCCAGCACTTCCTCGGCCAGCAGCAGGGTCGAGCCGGCAATGGGCGAGGCCGGCGGCGCGATGCAGAGCGATTCCAGCGTCTCGTTGGTGCGCGTATCGGTGAGCCAGTCGGGGATGGAAACCTCGCGCGCCGCGCCGCCCGGAATGCCGTCGCTCAGCACGAAATCGGCCACCCGCGTCAGGTTCTCGAAGCCGACGCGCACCGCCACCGGCTCGCCATTGCGATAGACCGTGTCGATGCTTTCGGCATCCTTGGCATATTGGCGGGGCAAAATATCACCCCTGGAATTGCGCATGGGCTCGACCCGCGCACCGATGAAGCCGAACAGGCGCCCCGCATCGTCATAGGCCAGTTGGCCGGTGACGAAATTGCCCCGATCGCTGGCAAAGGCCACCTGCTGGCCCGGCCCGGTCATGGTGAGGCTGGAAAGGCCGCCGAATGTATCGTCCTGGCTGACCATGGCGATGCCGCCCCGGAAGATCAGGCCATCCACCGGCTCATCCACGCCGCTTTCCTTGAACTGAGTCACCGGACTGGCGCTGACGCTCACCTCGACACCAGCAGCGGGAAGGCTGCCCGCCAGCATCGCCGCAGTGATGGCGACGCGCCACAAGATCATCCTCGGGCCCGCCGTCGCGTCTGGGCCGGCATTTCCTCGTCGAACAGGGCCGCCAGCTCGTCGGTTAGCGCGCCGGCCAGTTCTTCGGCATCGAGCAGGGTCACGGCGCGGCGATAATAGCGCGTCACGTCATGGCCGATACCCACGGCGACCAACTGGATGGGCGAACGCGTCTCGATATCCTCGATCACCTGGCGCAGATGGGCCTCAAGATAATTGCCGGCATTGACGCTCTGCGTGGAGTCGTCCACCGGCGCGCCATCGGAAATCACCATCAGGATGCGCCGGGCTTCCGGCCGCGCCATCAGGCGCTTGCGCGCCCATTCCAGCGCCTCGCCGTCGATATTTTCCTTGAGCAGCCCTTCGCGCATCATCAGGCCCAGATTGCGCCGCGCATGGCGCCACGGCTCGTCGGCGGCCTTGTAGATGATGTGCCTGACATCGTTGACGCGGCCCGGATTGGCCGGGCGATTGGCTTCGAGCCAGGCTTCGCGGCTCTTGCCGCCCTTCCAGGCGCGGGTGGTGAAGCCCAGGATTTCCACCTTCACCCCGCACCGCTCCAGCGTGCGCGCGAGAATATCGCCGCAGATCGCCGCAATGGTGATCGGCCGGCCCCGCATGGAGCCCGAATTGTCGATCAGCAGCGTCACCACCGTGTCGCGGAAATCAGTGTCGTTCTCGACCTTGAAGGACAAAGCCTGCATCGGATCGGTGACGACGCGGGTGAGGCGCGCGGTGTCGAGCAGGCCCTCTTCGAGGTCGAACTGCCAGCTCCGGTTCTGCTTGGCCATCAGGCGCCGCTGCAGCTTGTTGGCCAGCCGCGCCACGGCGCCGGCCAGGTTTTCCAGCTGCTTGTCGAGCAGGCCTCGGAGCTGGTCGAGCTCATCAGGCGGGCACAGCTCGGCCGCCTTGACGATCTCGTCGAACTTGGTGGTGAAGACCTTGTAGTTGAACTGGTTGGAGAGCTGGGTACCGGCGTCCTTGGCGGGCGGCGGCATGGGCGCGTCTTCGCCGGCTTCGGCCGCCGCGTCCTCGTCGGTATCGGCCATGTCCGATTCCATGCCCTCGACATCGCCGGTTTCTTCCGACTCGCCGGCCTGCTCGTCCTGCTGGCTGTCCTGGCTGTCATTCTCGCCCTCGCCCTGCTCGGGCGACTGGTCGGAACCCTCGCCCTGTTCCGGCTCCTGGTCGCTGCTCTCTTCCTCGTCGGAAGAATCGGGATCGTCCAGCTCGCTTTCGGGCACGAGATTGAGGTCGCGCAGCAGAGCCTTGGCGGCGCGCGAAAATTCGTCCTGGTTTTCGTAGCGCTCTAGTAGGCGCGATAACGACTCTCCGCCCTTGTCCTCGATCTCCTTGCGCCAGAGATCGACCAGCGCATGGCCCGATGGCGGCACCGGCACACCGGCGAGTTTCTCGCGCAGCAGCAGGCCCAGGGCCTCGGCAATGGGCGCATCGCCCTTGTTGTCCACCTCGGCGAAATTGGCGCGAAAGAGTCGATCTTCCAGCATTTCCCCAATATTGCCGACCATGCCGGGCATGCGCACGCAGCCCAGGGCCTCGACACGGGCCTGTTCCAGCGCATCGAAGGCGGCGCGGGCGGTTGGGTCCATCGGCGAACGCTTGCGATGGGCCTCGGGATCGTGGCTGGCCAGCCGCATGGCCATGGCATCGCCCTGGCCACGGGCAATGGCAATGTCGCGCCGCGTCGGCAGCCGCGGCAGGTTGGCCAGCCGCGCCTTGTCCGAGGTCAGCAGGGGCCGGTCGGAAGTGAAGGTGACTTCGAGATCGGCCTTGCCGCCAATGGCGCGCACCGTCGCCCCCATGGCGGATTTGAACACCTGGGTCTGGTCGGGTCTGTTGGCTTTGCTGCGCGGTGGTTGTGCCATTGATGCTAATCCAAGGTGCGGACGCGAGAGCGCAACCCTTTCACCGCGTCATTCCCGCGCAAGCGGGAATCTCACTTCGGCACGACCTCCAGCAAGGGAGATTCCCGCTTGCGCGGGAATGACGTCGTGGATGAATCAGGCCGTGACGGCCAGGTTGGCCGAGCTTTCCGGCAGGTCTTCGCCGAACACGCGCTGGTAGAACTCGGCAACGACAGGGCGTTCGAGTTCATCGCATTTGTTGAGGAAGGTCAGGCGGAAGGCAAAGCCGACATCGCCGCCGAAAATCTGCGCATTCTCGGCCCAGGTAATGACCGAACGCGGCGACATGACGGTGGAGAGATCGCCATTGATGAAGGCCTGGCGCGTGAGATCGGCCAGCCGCACCATGTTGGAGATCAGCTTCTTGCCCTTTTCGGTCTCGCCGTAGCTTTTGTTCTTGGCGAGCACGATGCCGACTTCCTTGTCGTGCGGCAGGTAGTTGAGCGTGGTCACCAGGCTCCAGCGGTCCATCTGGCCCTGATTGATCTGCTGGGTGCCGTGATAGAGGCCCGACGTATCGCCCAGGCCGATCGTATTGGTGGTCGAGAACAGCCGGAAGGCCGGATGGGGCACGATCACGCGATTCTGGTCCAGCAGGGTCAGCCGGCCGGCGACTTCGAGCACGCGCTGGATCACGAACATCACGTCCGGGCGGCCGGCATCATATTCGTCGAACACGAGCGCGACATTGTTCTGCACGGCCCAGGGCAGGATGCCGTCACGGAATTCGGTGACCTGCTTGCCGTCCTTGAGCACGATGGCGTCCTTGCCGACGAGATCGATGCGGCTCACATGGCTGTCGAGATTGACGCGGACCAGCGGCCAGTTGAGGCGCGCCGCGACCTGCTCGATATGGGTGGATTTGCCCGTGCCGTGATAGCCCTGCACCATGACGCGGCGATTGTACTGGAAGCCGGCAAGGATGGCCAAGGTCGTGTTGCGGTCGAACAGGTAATCCGGATCGACCGGCGGCACGTGGCTGTTGGCTTCCTTGTACCCCATCACCTTCATGTCCGTATCGATGCCGAACAGCTCCCGTGCCGAATATTCGGTGTCGGGCAGATTGGTGTACTCAGTCATGGCGTAGCTCTTGGCGGAAGGATTTTCAGGCGGGAAAAGCGTTAAGTCGCGGGCTCTATAGCAGCATTGTGACGGAGGCGGTAGGCATTGCGGGCGCAATAGTGCCACGCGTCAGTGGTTCGAGGCTCGCAAGGGCTCGCACCTCACCATGAGGGCT
>CBIGSA010000099.1:0-11390 GCA_966192215.1 uncultured Devosia sp.
GGCTGCTGATGATCCCCTTCTTCGTCGTGCCCTCGCTGGAGCAGATGGCCGTCTTCCTCGGCATCGGCCTGCTTGGCGGCACCGGCGGCCTTCTGCTGATTTCAGCCGCGCGGCGCTCGCCGGCCAACCTGGTCGCGCCGGTACAATATAGCCAGCTGATCTGGGCCATCGTCTTCGGCGCGCTGTTCTTCGGGGAATATCCCGACTATGTCGCCGTTATCGGCCTCATCATCGTGCTGGCCGCGGGCCTGGCCAACGTCATGACCGAGAAGCTCAAGATTGTCTGGAAGCCGCGGATTTTCTTCTGGCGCACGGGGCTCTGACGGCACAAAAAAATCCCCGCTTTCGCGGGGATTTCCACTTCGAACACAGGTTTCAGAGCGCCGCGCGGACAGCCGCGATGGCCTCGGCGGCCTTGCCGCCATCGGGGCCACCACCCTGCGCCATGTCCGGCCGGCCGCCGCCGCCCTGCCCGCCAAGCGCGGCCGTGGCCAGCTTGATGAGGTTGCCGGCGGCATACTTTGCCGTCAGGTCCTCGGTGACGCCGATGGCCACCGTGCCCTTGCCGTCGTCGCCCTTGAGCACGACGGTAACGACGCCCGAGCCGATGCGCTTCTTCTCGGTATCGACCAGGCCCTTCACGTCCTTGGCTGCAATGCCTTCCACCGTGCGGCCGACATAGGTCACGCCATTGACGGTTTCGTCGGCAGCGGCCGATGCGCCCGAACCGGCGCCGCCGCCCAGAGCCAGCTTCTTGCGGGCATCGGTCAGTTCGCGCTCGATCTTCTTGATATTGTCCTGCAAGGCCGCAATGCGATCCAGCACTTCATGGCTGCCCGAACGCAGCAGACCTGCCGCGGCATCGACAATGGCCACATTGGCATTGCCGCGATGGCGCGCCGCCTTGCCGGTCAGCGCTTCGATGCGGCGCACGCCGGCGCCCACGGCGCTTTCCGCGACAATCGAGACCAGGCCGATATCGCCGGTACGGCGCACATGGGTGCCGCCGCACAGTTCCACCGACCAGCCCAGGCCATTGCCAGTGGGTTCGCCCATGGCGACCACGCGCACTTCGTCGCCATACTTTTCGCCGAACAAGGCACGGGCACCCGATTCCTTGGCTTCCTCGACGCCCATCAGGCGCGTTTCGACCGGCGTATTCTGCAGCACAATGGCATTGGCAATGTCTTCCACCTCAGCCATTTCCTGGCTCGTCATCGGCTTGGTGTGCACGAAGTCGAAGCGCAGGCGATCGGCCGAAACCAGCGACCCCTTCTGCGCGACATGATCGCCCAGCACGATGCGCAGGGCTTCATGCAGCAGATGGGTGGCCGAATGATTGGCGCGGATCGACGAGCGGCGCTCATGATCGACGACCAGCGTTACGGGCTGGCCGACCTTGATACTGCCCTCGGTGACCGTCACCTTGTGCGCGAAAACACCGTGGTGCTTCTGCGTATCGGTGACCTCGGCGGTCCCGCCCTCGCCCTTGAGGCTGCCGGTATCACCGACCTGGCCGCCGCTTTCGCCATAGAAGGGCGTCTGGTTGAGCACGACGAAGCCCTCTTCGCCGCTGGCCAGCGCCATGACTTCCTTGCCGTCCTTCAGCAGGGCCTTGACCTCGCCTTCGGCCGTTTCGGTTTCGTAGCCGAGGAATTCGGTGGGACCGACCCTGTCGGCCAGGCCATACCACACCGTATCGGTGGCCGCCTCGCCCGAGCCGGACCAGCTCTTGCGCGCCTCGGCCTTCTGCGCGGCCATGGCGGCATCGAAGCCGGGTTGGTCAACCGTAATGCCGCGGCTGCGCAGGGCATCCTGCGTCAGGTCGAGCGGGAAACCGTAAGTGTCATAGAGCTTGAAGGCGCTGGCGCCATCGAGCACGGCACCTTCGCCCATGTCGCGGGTTTCTTCGGCCAGCAACTGCAGGCCGCGGCCCAGCGTCTTGAGGAAGCGGCCTTCCTCCAGCAGCACCGTCTCGGAAATCAGCGCCTCGCCGCGCACCAGTTCTGGATAGGCCTGGCCCATCTCGCGCACCAGCGTCGGCACCAGCTTGTGGATGACCGGCTCATTGGCGCCCAGCAGGGTCGCATGGCGCATGGCGCGGCGCATGATGCGGCGCAGCACATAGCCGCGGCCTTCATTGGAGGGCAGCACGCCTTCGGCGATGAGGAAGCTCATCGAGCGCAGATGGTCGGCAATGACGCGCAGGCTGCGATTGCCTTCGCCATTCACGTCGGCGCCGGTGGCCGCAGCCGCGGCGCCGATCAGCGCCCTGAACAGGTCGATATCGTAATTGTCGTGCACACCCTGCATCACCGCGGCGATGCGTTCGAGCCCCATGCCGGTATCGATGGAAGGATGTGGCAGGCCGGTACGGGACCCGTCGCCATGCTGCTCATACTGCATGAAGACCAGGTTCCAGATTTCAATCCAGCGATCACCATCTTCCTCGGGTGAGCCCGGCGGGCCGCCCCAGATATGCTCGCCATGGTCGTAGAAGATTTCCGAGCACGGGCCGCAGGGGCCGGTATCGCCCATCTGCCAGAAATTCGACTTGGCCCCGAGCCGCACGATGCGATCTTCAGAGAGGCCGGCGATTTTCTTCCACAGGTTCAGCGCCTCGTCATCGTCCTGATAGACGGTGACCATGAGCTTCTCCTTCGGCAGCGCCCAGTCCTTGGTCAGCAGGTTCCAGGCCAGCTCGATGGCGTGGTCCTTGAAGTAGTCGCCGAACGAAAAATTGCCCAGCATCTCGAAGAAGGTGTGGTGGCGCGCGGTGAAGCCGACATTGTCGAGATCGTTATGCTTGCCGCCGGCGCGCACGCATTTCTGCGCCGTGGTCGCGCGCGTATAGGGGCGCTTTTCCACACCGGTAAAGGTGTTTTTGAACTGCACCATGCCCGAATTGGTGAACATCAGCGTCGGATCGTTCCGCGGCACCAGCGGGCTCGATGCCACGGCGTGGTGACCATTGCGGGCAAAGTAGTCGACAAAGCTCGAACGAAGGTCGTTTACGCTGGTCATCTAGAGGCTTTCATTGCGGAATTGGCGCGGAGGCGCCGCAGACGAGTTCGGCAGGCTTTCTATCGTGCAGGCCGCCGGAATGTCCAGCATTGCGGCGCCCTCACGCCCGATCGACAAAGAAAAGAGGCACCGCTTGCGCGGTGCCTCGAAAATTCCCTGCATGGGAGGAGAAAGTCAGTCGTCGTCGCCGGAACTGTCGTCATCGCCGCCGGCCACCAGCAGCACTTCGCCGAGCAGGCCCGAGCTTTCGCGCACGCCCTGTTCGATCGTGGCGGCCACCGCCGGATTGTCCTTGAGGAACTGGCGGGCATTCTCGCGCCCCTGCCCCAGTCGCTGGCTGTCCCAGGAGAACCAGGCACCGGACTTTTCCACGATGCCGGACTTGACGCCCAGGTCGAGCAATTCACCGGTCTTGGAAATGCCTTCGCCATACATGATGTCGAATTCAACCTGGCGGAAGGGCGGGGCCAGCTTGTTCTTGACCACCTTCACGCGGGTCTGGTTGCCCACGATCTCCTCGCGGTCCTTGAGGGCACCAATGCGGCGGATGTCGAGGCGCACCGAGGCGTAGAACTTGAGAGCATTGCCACCCGTGGTGGTTTCGGGCGAGCCATACATCACGCCGATCTTCATGCGGATCTGGTTGATGAAGATGACCAGGCACTTGGACTTGGAGATGGACGAGGTCAGCTTGCGCATGGCCTGGCTCATCAGGCGGGCCTGCAGGCCAGGCAGCGCATCGCCCATTTCACCTTCGAGTTCGGCGCGCGGGGTGAGCGCGGCGACCGAATCGACCACCAGCACGTCGATGGCGCCGGAGCGGACCAGCGTATCGGTGATTTCCAGCGCCTGTTCACCGGCATCGGGCTGGGAGATCAGCAGGTCATCGACATTGACACCCAGCTTGCGGGCATAGACCGGATCAAGCGCATGCTCGGCATCGACGAAGGCGCAGATGCCACCGGCCTTCTGGGCCTCGGCGATGACATGCAGCGCCAGCGTGGTCTTGCCCGAGCTTTCCGGCCCGAAAATCTCGACGATACGGCCTTTTGGCAGGCCGCCAATGCCCAGGGCGATATCGAGGCCGAGTGAGCCGGTGGAGATCGATTCGACCTCGATGGCCGAGGCTTCGCCCAGGCGCATGATCGAGCCCTTGCCGAAATTGCGCTCGATCTGGCTGAGCGCCGCAGCAAGTGCCTTGTCCTTATCCATCGATCCACCTTCAACAACACGAAGCGGCGCACTAGCCATCTGATCTCTCCTTATTCCACGCTCCGGGAGACTGCGCAACGCGCCGACACCGCTGGTGGCCATGCTCTGAATGTCCGCAATTTGTTCTCATATTGTTCCAGTCTCGTCAAGGGACAAAATGAGAACATCCCTATTCGCACCACCCGCGAATCCGTTAGCAGACTGTTAGCATCGACGCGCCGGACGCGTGAATCATCGACCCCGCCCAATAAGTATGATTTTTGACTTGCCACTCCTGCCTGCTTGCGCTTTATGCCAGCAACGCGCCATGCGCTGACAGAGGAGCCGCGCCATGAACCTGATCCAGTTTTTCAACGCCAATGGCGAACGTGCCGTCGGTGCGGTCGAAGGCGGCGTCGCCCGCGTCGTCAACGATGCGACCAGCGTCTATCAACTGGCCATCACGGCCCTCGCCCATCATGGCGGGCTGGGCGCGCTGATTGCCGAAAAGGGACTGGGGGAGACGGTGGACCGCGCGACCATCCTCGCCGAGGGGCGCATGCTGGCGCCGATCGACCATCCCGATCCGGCCCATCTCTATGTCACCGGCACCGGCCTCACCCATCTGGGCTCCGCCGCCACGCGCGACGCCATGCACAAGGCCAATGGCGACAAGCCCGCGGGCGAGCTGACCGACAGCATGAAGATGTTCCGCATGGGCGTAGAGGGCGGCAAGCCGTCCGACGGGCGCAAGGGCGTCCAGCCGGAATGGTTCTACAAGGGCAATGGCTATTCGGTGGTCAATCCCGGCCACCCGATTCCCTCGCCCGGCTTCGCGCTCGATGCGGGCGAGGAGCCGGAAATTGCCGGCATCTACGTGATCGACCAGAACGGTCAGCCGCGCCGGCTGGGCTTCGCCCTGGCCAATGAATTTTCCGACCACGTGACCGAGCGGGTGAACTACCTCTACCTGGCCCATTCCAAGCTCCGCGCCTGCGCCTTTGGGCCGGAACTGCGCGTGGGCGACCTGCCCGCCCATATCGAGGGCATGTCGCGCATCTGGCGTGACGGCAAGGTATTGTGGGAAAAGCCGTTCCTGTCGGGTGAGGACAACATGAGCCACACCATCGCGAACCTCGAATACCACCACTTCAAATATGATCTGTTCCGCAATCCCGGCGACGTGCATGTGCATATGTTTGGCACGGCGACGCTGAGCTTTGCCGACGGGATCCAGACCCGGCCCGACGATATTTTCGAGATCGAGGAAAGCCAGTTCGGCGCTGCCCTGCGCAACCCCGTCAAGGTAGAAACCGAGCATCCGGTCATCGTCGGCAACGTCTATTGAGCTTGAAGCCGGGCAACTAACATGTCAGTTATCCCCCGCCTTCTGGAGGGATGACATGACTGCTCGGACATTCGAAAAGCGCCGCATCGGCCGCACCGATCTCGAGGTGACGACGCTGGGACTGGGCGGCGCTTCGCTGGCCGGCATTTTCAGCGCCGTTCCGGCAGAACAGGCGCGCGCCACGGTCGGCCATGCACTCGACATGGGCATTACCTATGTCGATACCGCGCCGCAATATGGCCTGGGCCGCTCCGAGCACCTGGTAGGCGACGTACTGCGCGAGCGGCGCGAAGGCGTAGTGCTGTCGAGCAAGGTCGGCCGGCTGCTGAAGCCGGCAAGCCCCGCCGCGCAGGACAAGGGCAACTGGGTCGATCCCCTGCCCTTCAACCAGCTCTACGATTATTCCTATGACGGGATCATGCGGTCCTACCAGGACAGCCAGCAGCGGCTGGGCCTCGATCGTATCGACATCCTTTATGTCCACGATATCGGCGTGGCAACGCATGGCGTCGAGGGCAACAAGCCGCTCTGGGCGCAACTCGCCGGTGGCGGCTACAAGGCTTTGCGGGAATTGCGCGACACCGGCGCGGTCAAGGCCATCGGCTTGGGCGTCAACGAATGGCAGGTGCTGATGGACGCCTTCGCGCTGGGCGACTGGGACGTGTTCCTGCTAGCCGGGCGCTATACGCTGCTGGAACAGACCTCGCTCGACCCGTTCATGACCACCTGCATCCAGCGTGGTGCCTCCGTAGTGATCGGCGGCCCGTTCAATTCGGGCATCTTGGTGGGCGGCGACAAGTTCAACTATGCCAAGGCGCCCGACGAGGTCGTGGCCAAGGTTCGTGCCATCGAGGCGGTCTGCCGCGATTTCGGCGTACCCCTGCCCGCCGCGGCCCTGCAATTCCCGCTGACCCATCCGGCCGTCTGCAACGTGCTGCCAGGCCCGCGTTCGCCGGCCGAGCTGGACGGCATTCTCGACTGGTGGGACGTCAAGGTTCCGGACGAGCTCTGGACCACGCTGGCCGAAAAGGGCCTGCTGGCACCGGGCACGCCTATTCCCGGCGGCATGGCTTGACGATTCAGGCAATACGAGCAATATAACCGTACGGTTCTAGAACCTGAAAGTTATTCCCATGCCGACCGCCGCCGCCCTCGACGCCACCTTCCAGGCGCTTGCCGATCCGACCCGGCGGGCGATCCTGGCGCGCCTGGCGCAGGGGGAAGCCTCGGTGATGGAACTGGCCGAACCCTTCGCCATGAGCCAGCCGGCCATTTCCAAGCATCTGAAAGTGCTTGAAAATGCCGGCCTCATCTCGCGCGGCCGCGACGCCCAGCGCCGGCCCTGCAAGCTGGAGGCCGCACCCTTGGCCGAGGCGACCGGCTGGCTGATCGAATATCGCAAATTCTGGGAAAAACAGTTCGGCCAGCTCGATGACCTGCTCGACGAGCTGAAAAAGCTCGAGGCCATGGCCGGCAAGAATAATTGAGGAGACTGAAATGGGCTTTGGCGGACCGCTGACCGTGACGACCCCAAGCGATACGCAGATCGTCATCACCAGGCAGTTCGATGCGCCGCGGCACCTGGTCTTTGCCTGCCATACCCAGGCGCCGCTGATCCGCCGGTGGCTCAACGGCGCCGAAGGCTGGATCATGACAGTCTGCGAATTCGAGCCGAAAGTGGGCGGCAAGTACCGCTATGAATGGCAGGCACCCAGCGGCTATGTCATGGGCATGGGCGGCGTGATCCGCGAGATCGAACCGGTGGAACGCGTTGTCAGCGCGGAAATCTTCGACGATGACTGGACCGGCGGCGAGACGGTTTCGACGCTGATATTCGACGAACAGGGCAGCCGGACCACGCTGGTCAATACGCTCAACTATTCATCGAAGGAGGCGCGAGACGGTGCGCTGGCCACGCCGATGGCCGATGGCATGGAGTTTGGCTACAGCAAGCTGGACACGGTAGTGGCCGAACTGGCCGCGGGAGAAGGCGCATGAACGATCCACGCATTTCGGCAATCATCTGCGCTGCGGTCGCCGCCTGGCTGGGCTACACGATTTTCTCCGCCAGCGAGGCGCCGAGCACGTTTCTGTTGGTGCTCCAGTGGACGTTCTTCGTCGTGGCGCTTGCTGGCCTAGGCGCGGCCTTGGCGCGGTTGATGCGCGGGCGGCAGTAAGAACCTCAGTTCAAATCCAGCGCATATGGCTTGAGCACGTCCAGCGGGATGAGGCCGAGCACCGCCTGGTTGGTCGAGCGTAGGAAGACGCGTGGGGCCTTGCCGGCCTGATGCGCCTGCCACCAGCGCTGGGCGACAAGGCACCAACGGTTGCCGGCGACCAGGCCGGGGAACGAGAACTGCGGCATGGGAGTGGAGAGGTCATTGCCGACGGAAGCCGAGTAGGCGAGGAACGCCTCGGTCGCCTCGATGCAGACAAGATGCAAGGCCGCATTGTCGGGCCCGGCCGCGCAATAGCCGGTGCGAAAGAAACCGGTCAGCGGATCGCTGGAACAGGGGCTGAGCGGTTCACCCAGCACATTGAGCTCGGCCGGCCCCTCGAAGCGCCCTTGGACGTTCAATTGACGTCGCTCTTGCCCACCTTCTGCAGCACTTCCTTGACCTTGGTATTGATCTGGTCGAGCGAATACGGCTTGGGTAGGAATTCCACGCTCTGATCGTCTTCGATATCGCGGCGTACGCTTTCTTCGGCATAGCCGGAAACAAAGATGACCTTGAGGTCAGGCATGCGTTCCCTGATATGTTTCAGCAGCGTCGGACCGTCCATTTCGGGCATGGCCACGTCTGAAATCATCAGGTCGATCTTGAAATCCTCATCCTCGAGAACCTCAAGGGCCTCCTCGCCGCCGTCGGCCTCGAAAACCTCATATCCGGTGGCGCGCAAGGCACGGGCCGAAAAGGCGCGCACGCTCTCCTCGTCATCCACCAGCAATATCCGCTCATGCCCGGTGAGGTCGCGCACCGGGGCTGCTGCAGCGGCAGCCTTGGCGGCCTGCTCGGCGGCGCTGGCAACATGGCGCGGCAGGAAAATCTTGAAGGTCGTGCCCACGCCAACCACCGAGACCGGGTAGATATAGCCCTCGGTCTGCTTGACGATGCCATAGACGGTGGAGAGGCCCAGGCCGGTGCCCTTGCCAAGTTCCTTTGTGGTGAAGAAGGGCTCGAAAATTTTTTGCAGAATTTCCGGGCTCATGCCCGTGCCGGTATCCTGCACGTCGATCAGCACATAATCGGCCGGCACCATGCCCTCGAAAGTCAGTCGTTCGGCTTCCGACTTCTCGACATTGGACGTGCGGATGGTGATTGAACCGCCATCGGGCATGGCATCACGCGCATTGACGACCAGGTTGATGATGACCTGTTCGAGCTGCACGACATCGGCGCGCACCGGCCAGATATTGCGGCCATGCTCGACTGCGAGCGTGTTTTTCTCGCCGATCATGCGCTTGAGCAGCACGGTCAGATCATCGACGATCAGCGGCAGTTCCAGCACCTGGGGCCTGAGGGTCTGGCGGCGCGAGAAGGCCAGGAGCTGGCGGGTGAGGCCCGCGGCGCGATTGGCATTCTGCTTGATCTGCATCAGTTCGCTGAAGCTGGGATCGCCCGGCTTGTGCTTGAGCAGCAGCAGGTCGGAAAAACCGATAATGGCGGTGAGCAGATTGTTGAAATCATGCGCCACGCCGCCGGCAAGCTGGCCCACGGCCTGCATTTTCTGGCTCTGGGCGAACTGCGCTTCGAGCTTGCGCTGGTCGGTCATGTCGAGCGCATAGACATTGACCTGTTCTGGCGAGCCGGCGCTCATCTCGGAGGACGACAGATAGAGCCGCACGGCATGGTCGCCCTCGGCGCTCAGCAAGGCATCGACCGGCTCGATCTCGGAACGATGCGCGGCAGCGTCGGCCATGGCGCGGGCGAATTTCTCCCGGCTCCCCTCGCCGATCAACTCGCTCAGGGGCTGCAGTTCGAGGCTTTTCTCCTCGCCCGACCAGCGGAAGATGCGGCCGAAGGGGGCATTGGTACGGATGATCCGCCCCTCGGCATCCAGCGTGGCAATGGCAAAGGGCGTATCGTTGAAGAAGCGCGAGAAACGCACCTCGGCGGCGCGCAGCGCTTCCTCGGTATCGGGGGCCTTGGAACGAACGAGCACCAGGGTGCGTGTCTCGCCCAGTTCGCCATCGGCCAGCCGCGCGGCGCGGTGCAGCAGCCGCACCGGGAAGCTGGTGCCATTGCGGCGCACCAGGTCGATATCGATGATCTCGGTGCCGATCTCGCCATCACCGCGCCCGCGCATGAGCAGGGTCGCCCCGTCGCCGCGCACCAGATCGGAAAGGCCCAGATGGCCGGAATTGAACTCGGCCAGGTCATAACCCAGCCAATCGGCCAGGGTGGAGTTGAGATACTGGATGCGGCCATGCGCATCAGCCGAGAAGAAGCCGGAGGGCGAATGATCCAGATAGTCGATGGCGCGCTGCAGGTCGCGGAAGGCGCTCTCATTATTGTCGCGGTCGCGGGTGATATCCTCCACCGTCCAGGCGACCAGCGGCTTGCTGGCCTCGTCGGATTCGGGGAGCGGGCGCACGCTGACGCGATACCAGAAGGCGCCGGCGCTGTCGGACAGCGAACCGCCCAGCCCGCCGATGATGCGGATATCCTCTACGGCAGCGCGACCATCCTTGGCGGCGCGCGACAGGCGGTAGATAGCCTCGCTGGCATCGGACTGGCCGGCGAACAGGCGCGGCACGCTGACAGGTACGCCATTGGTCACCGCGCCGGCAAAGCTGCCGTAATGCGCGTTGACATAGGAGATCTTGCCATCCCGATCCGACACAACGGCGCCGAAGGGGAGGCTGTCGACCATCGCATTGGAAATGGTGCGCCTCTCCTCACCGTTGGCGAAACGGAACAGGCCGGCGGCCAGGCCGAACAGGCAGAAGACGCCGATCACCGCCAGCACGCCCACAAAGGTCATGATGAAATCGGCCGGCACCCTGTCGCCGAAGAAGGAGAAGGCTACCGCAATGCCCACCAGCACCAGGCCAAGCACGACGACGCGCCACAGGCCGGCTCCGCCGCGCCCTGCCGTCACGAGCGGATCGGGGTAACTGTCCTCGCCTGTCGGCGTCGATGCCATGGGTCAGGATGCTCCATAACCTGTGAGTCGGGCCGAATCAGGCGCACCGCAATGGTCTAGCAAATGGCCCGGCCATTCGGGAGGGCGATCATGGTTTTCAACACGGGATCGCCCAGGACCCATCCTAGTTCGCCTTCCACCCCGCCCCGCTCTTGAGGCGCATGACGAAGCCGATGACTTCGGCCACGGCCTTGAAATGCTCGTTGGGAATGGTTTCGTCCACATCGACACTGGCGAAAAGAGCGCGCGCCAGCGGCGGGTTCTCGACGATGGGCACGTCGTGGTCCTTCGCCAGCTCGCGGATGCGGAAGGCCACGGCATCGGCACCCTTGGCCACGCATTTGGGGGCTCGCATGGCCTTGTCGTATTTGAGCGCCACGGCAAAGTGGGTCGGGTTGGTGATGACCACCGTGGCGTCGGGCACCGCCGCCATCATGCGCTTGCGCGCCCGCTCCTGCCGCAACTGGCGCAGCTTGCCCTTGATGTGAGGATCGCCCTCCATCTGCTTGTATTCGTCGCGGGTTTCCTGAACCGTCATCATCAGCTTCTTCCACCATTTCTGGCGGACATAGAGATAATCGGCAAAGGCGATGACCGTGACGATGGCCAGCACGGCCAGGAAGATCTTGATGCCGATCTCCTGGAAATCGGCCAGGATCATCGCCGGATCGGCCGTCAT
>CBIGSA010000100.1:0-11281 GCA_966192215.1 uncultured Devosia sp.
GCGCTCCCGCCTCACCATGAGGGCTACTGCGAGCGTTGTATTCCGGGAGACCTCATGGTGAGGTGCGAGTTCTTCACGAGCCTCGAACCACGAGGTCGGGTACTCAATAGTCAAGCCGCCGCCCTCCCCAATTGCCCGGTCCGCGCCATCAGCCACCGCTCCAGCGCCGACAGCGCGTCATAGATCAGCACGGCCAGCACGCCGACGATCAGTCCGCCCTGCAGCACGAAAGCCGTGTTGCTTGATAGCAGCCCGGCGATGATCACCTCGCCCAGCGTCCGTGCCGCCACGGTGGAGCCAATCGTTGCCGTCGCCAGCGAAATCACCACCGAGAGCCGCACGCCCGCCAGGATGACAGGCAAAGCCAGCGGCAGCTCGACCTTGACCAGCCTTTGCCAGCCGGTCATGCCGACCCCCTTGGCCGCGTCGGTCACCGCGGGCGGCAGGTTGGTCAGCCCGGTCAGCGTATTCTCGAATATCGGTAGCAGCCCGTAGAGGAACAAAGCCACCAGCGTCGGCGCCGTGCCGAAGCCCAGCATGGGCACGGCCAGCGCCAGCACGGCCACGGGCGGAAAGGTCTGCCCGATATTGGCCAGGCTGCGCGACAAGGGCAAAAACTCCGCCCCGAAGGGCCGCGTCACGATAATGGCCAGCCCCACCGCGATGACCGTGGAGGCCACAGTCGCCGCCAGCACGATGGCCAGGTGGTTGAGCGTGATATCGAGCAGGTTGCCCTGGTTGTAGATCGCCGGCTGGTTGTTCTTGGTGAAGAGCGTGAAGAAGCCTGAAAACAGCTCCGGGCGCACCAGCAGAGCCAGCAGCACGGCCAAAGCCACCAGCCTTACGACATTGCCCGCGCTCATTGCGGCCTCGCCGCCAGCCGCGACAACGCGTCCAGCGTTACCCGGCCCACCACCTGCCCGTCGCGCCGCACCGGCATGGAGGGTCTGCCCGACCACAGGAGTTCCGCATAGGCATCGCGCAGCGAGGCACTGGCCTCGATCGGCTCGCCCGCCCCCTCGCCCGGTTCGATATGGTCGGCCACTTTGGCCAGCGACAGCAGCCGGAACGGCCTTTCGCTGGTGCCGATCAGCTCGGCCACGAAGGGCGTCGCCGGATTGGCGATGATCTCGGCGGGCCTGGCGCATTGTAGCAGCTTGCCCTTGTCCATCACCGCGATCATATCGCCTAGATGGATGGCCTCTTCCATATCATGGGTCACCAGCACCACGGTCGTGCCCATCTTGCGCTGGATGGACAGCAGGTCCTCCTGCGCCTTGGCGCGGATGACCGGGTCGAGCGCGCCATAGGGTTCGTCCATCAGCAATATGTTCGGCGAAGCCGCCAGCGCACGGGCCACGCCGACACGCTGCTGCTGTCCGCCCGAGAGTTCATGCGGCAGCCGGTCGCGGAATTCGGCCGGGTCGAGCTGGAACAGATCGAGCAATTCATCGACGCGGGTGTCGATCTTCTTCCTGTCCCAGCCCAGGAGCTTGGGCACGGTCGCCACATTCTGTCCAACCGTGCGGTGCGGGAACAGGCCATGCCCCTGGATGGCGTAGCCGATACGCCGCCGCAGCTCATAGGCCGGAATCCCGGCGATATCCTCGCCATCGATGCGGATATGGCCCGAGGTCGGCTCCACCAGCTTGTTGATCATCCGCATCAGGGTGGTCTTGCCCGAGCCCGACGTGCCGACGATGACGCAGATCGTATGCGGCTCCACCGTCAGCGTCACATGGTCCACCACGACCGTGCCGGAATAGGCTTTGGTGATGTCGTCGATCTCGATCATGCGCTGCGCCCCCCGCGCGATGTCATTTCCACCATGGCGTCCAGCACCACGGCCGCGGCGAAAGCCAAGGCCACGGTCGGCACGGCGCCGAGCAGCACCAGGTCCATCGCCGTCTGCCCGATGCCCTGGAACACGAAGACGCCGAAACCGCCGCCGCCGATTAGTGCGGCAATGGTGGCGAGGCCAATATTCTGCACCAGCACGATACGGATGCCGGTGAGGATCACCGGAAAGGCCAGCGGCAGTTCCACCTGCATCAGGCGCTGCGACCCGGTCATGCCCATGCCCTTGGCGGCGTCCACCGCCGCCGGCGCCACGCTTTGCAGCCCCACCACCGTGTTGGAAACAATGGGCAGTAGCGAATAGGCGAAGAGTGCCACCATGGCCGGCGCCACGCCAATGCCGGAAATACCGATGGCGGATGCGCCCGGCACATTGGCCGCCACCCAGGCGAGTGGCGCGATCAGCAGGCCGAACAGGGCAATGGATGGAATGGTCTGGACGATGTTGAGCACATTGAGCACGCCCGCCCGCAGCGGCCGCACCTTGTAGCAGAGGATGCCGAGCGGAATGCCGACCACCGTGGCAATCGCCACCGAGCCGAAGGCCAGCGCCAGATGCGTCCGTGCCTCGGCCCAGAAGGCGGCCGCCCGATTGGCATATTCCTTGAGAATGGAGAGGTCGTTCCACGCCCCGCTCCACAACAAAGCGGCTGCGGCCAGCGCCACCACCAGCAAAATGCCGATCCGCGCCAGCGGCTTGAGCTTCAGCCGCGTCAGCGCATCGGTCACCAGCAGCGCAAAGGCGAAGACCAGCAGCCAGAACCCGGCACCCGGCGAAACCCGGGCGAAGGTATCCCCCTCTGGCGTCAGGTAGCTGGCCGACCAGCCGATAAAAACGAAGAGCACGGCGAGGACGAGGAAGCCGGTCACCAGCTTGGCAACAACGGGAAAGCGCAGCAAAGCCACAGCGAAACCCACCAGCAGCACGCCGATGAGAAAGCCCGAGGGAAAACTCGGCAGTGCATCGAGCAGGTTCCGTGCCTCGCCCGGCACGATGCGATTGGCGCGGAACAGCGCGAAGGGAAGCGCCGCCCCCGCTGCAGCAATCAGCGCAATCAGCACGCCCAGCTTATCGAGCGCCAGCCAGGCCGGCCGGGATGTGACGATGGTGGTGTCGGCGATGCTCATGCTGGCTCCGAGTTTGCGGAGGCGCGACACCCCCTCCCCAGCTCCGCTACGGCCCTAGCGGACCCAGCTTCGCTACCCTCCCCTCAAGGGGGAGGGTGACATCTTGCATGTGGCACCATTCTGCCACGGCGTGGAGCTCACCCTCCCCCTTGAGGGGAGGGAAGCGAGATAGGACTTAGCGTCAGCTAAGTCCGTTGAATCGAGCAGGGAGGGGGTGTCTGCGCGTCGAACATGCACAGCCCCCACCCCATCCACTCAGTCCAGGAAACCACCCTGGGTCAGGTAGTCGGTCGCCACTGCGGCGGCGGCTTCACCGCCCACCTGCACGCGGCCATTGAGTTCCTGCAGCTTTTCGAGCGTCAGCCCTTCAAAAACCGGCTTCAGCAGTTCCTCGATCTGCGGATATTCCGCCAGCACTTCCTCGCGGATGATCGGGGCGGGCTGATAGACCGGTTGCACGCCCTTGTCGTCTTCGAGCACCTTGAGGCCCGAGGGGGCGATGCCGCCATCGGTGCCATAGACCATGGCGGCGTTGACACCGTTGGTCTGCTGTGCCGCCGCGGCAATCGTCGCCGCCGTGTCGCCACCCGAGAGCGTCACGAGCTGGTCGGGCGAGAGCGTGAAGCCATAGACTTCCTGGAACTTGGGCAGAGCTGCCGGCGAATTCACGAACTCGGCCGAGGCCGCGAGCTTGACTTCGCCACCGCCGGCAACCCAGGCGCCGAATTCGCTGAAGGTGTTGAGATTGTTGGCCTCGGCCACGTCGTTACGGATGGCCACGGCCCAGGTATTGTTGGCCGGCGACGGGGTCAGCCAGACGATCTTGTTGGCGTCGAAGTCGAGCTTGGCCGCTTCGGCATAGGCCGATTCAGCATTGTTCCACAGCGGGTCGTCGGCCTTTTCGAAGAAGAAGGCGGCATTGCCGGTATATTCCGGGTAGATGTCGATTTCGCCAGCCGTGATGGCTTCGCGCACGATGGGCGTGCCGCCGAGCTGGATACGGTCCTCGACCGGAATGTCGTTGGATTCGAGCACCTGCTTGATGATGTTGCCCAGGACACCGCCCTCGGTGTCGATCTTGGATGAGACGACCACCTGGGCATTGGCGGCAGTCATGGAAATGGCAAAGGCCGCAACGGCGGTCAGCAGCGTGGAAGTGAGGCGCATTGGTTTCTCCGTTTTCTCCGGGTCCCAACCCGGCTGTCCCTAACGTAACCCTTTGTGGGGATTGGGCGAGGCTCACAATGCTAGGCAACCGGGCCCAGTGCGAAAAACTCGTCCAACTCCATAATCGTCGAGTGAGAAATTAGTTCGTTCATCAGCGCATCGGAGGCGAGAGCCTGTTCGACGGCTTCCACTTCGGCCGATAAAGGCCGATCCTGCCAGTATGTGTCAGCATGCTGGCGCACCAGCGCATAGATGATGCCCGGCACATTGCCCGGCGCATCGCCCGATATGTCCATGGCCTGTGCCGCAAGCATGCCTTCGAGTGCCGCCAGCCGGCGCAAAGCCAGCACCTGGCGTTCCAGCCGCTCCACCACCAGCGGCAGGAAGGCGGCTTCATCCTCGATGCCCCCCGCCACGACCATGGAATTGGCCGAGATGGGCCCGGTCATGGTCAGCACGCGGGCAAACAGTTCCCCCGCCAGCTTGATGATCGGTCCGAAGCCGGTGGCAATGGCGCCCGGCTGCACCAGGTTGACCGGCAGGCCCCGCCGCCCGCCATTGCCCAAAAGCACGCAGCGGTTGAACGAATTGCGCGCGATATGGGCCAGCCCCAGTTGCGCGGTCTGCAGGAACACGGTGACGTCGAGCGGCAGCGAGCCGCCCGAGGTCAGCACCTGTCCACCCGCAACCACAGGATTGTCGTCGGTCCGCCCGGTCGCCGCCAGCAGGATCTTGCCCGCCGCTACCAGCGTCTCGAAGCCGGTGGCGAACACCTGGCTCATCATGCGCAGGCTCAGCGGGTCCTGGATATGCGTCGCGTCGGGCCAGTCCCAGCCCTTGGCGTTGAAATAGAGCCAGGCGCCGATCCCGGCCTCGCGTTCGGTGCCGACATGGGCCACCGCCTTCCACGGATCGCGCGAGGCGCCCAGCGCCCCGGCCGTGGTCAGGCCCGTCGCCAGCATGACGCGCACCGCGCCCGCCGCCTCGCGGATGGCATTGGCGGCCGCGGCATAGCCCACGGCATTGGTCGAAATCGAGGCCAGGCTGTCGCGCGGCGCCAGCCGGAAGGGCCTGAGCCCCGCTGCCGCCAGTGCGTCGCCCGCCGGCAGGCGGCGGCCGTCGAACACGGCCTCCCCCGCCCCGGTCAGCACGGCGCCGATCTGGCCCATCAGGCCGATATCGGCGCAGCCGATGGAGCCGGTACGCCGCACCACCGGCACGACATTGGCCGAGAGTAGCGCCAGATAGGCTTCCACAAGGTCGGTGGTGCATCCCACGCGGCCGGTCAGCGCCATGTTGACCCTTATGGCCATGGCGACCCGCACGGTCTCGCTGGAAAAGGCGTCGCCGGTGCCAAAATGATGCGCCCGCACCAGGCCCATATTGAAGGCGTCGAGCTGGTCATCCGACCATTCCACGTCCTTCATGGCGCCGACGCCGGTCGTCGAGCCATAGACCGGCTGGTGGTTGGCCATGGCCTCTTCCACCACGACGCGCGCTTCGGCCACCCGCTTGAGTGCCGCCGCGTCGGCCGTGACACCCGCCCGGCGCGCGCCGATGCGGGCAATGTCGGAAAAGCTCAGCGGCTGCCCGCTCAGGGTGATGGACGCGTCTCGCACTGTCATCGCCAGCTCGTTCATAACGGTCACGCTATTGGATAGATCTGAAACATGGGATATCCCAAATACTGAACAGGCTATGCGGTTTTCGTGTGCATCATCTTGGCCTGCTGCAATGGTGGGCAATTGGACACGGCAAGCCTCATCGCCATGGATAGCGTGCTGCGCACCCGCAGCATTCGCGCCACCGCCCGCGCCTTGGGCCGGCCGGCCTCCACCATTGCCGCATCCATAGCGCGCTTCGAGGCGGAAATCTCGATCCGCCTGGTCGAACGGGCTGGCTCCGGCCTCGTCATCAGCCTCGAAGCCGTCAGGCTCGAGCGGGACATTGCGGCGGCCGCCGACCTGGCGCGCAGCATATCGCCCCATCATGCCACGCGCTTCGGAGCGCTCAGCCGCTTCGTGCAGGTGGCCAGCCAGGGCAGCATCCGCCGCGCCGCCCGCAGTCTCAATCTCGGCCAGCCCCAGCTCACCCGCCAGATCGCCCAGCTCGAGGCCTCGCTCGGCACGCCGCTCCTGCAACGCGGCAGCAGCGGCTCCACCGTTACGCCGGAGGGTGCCCGCATCGCCGCGGCGGCCGAGCAGATGCTCGCCGCCTGGCATCGCCTTTCCCGCGCCTCGGAGGATCGCTTCCGCAAGAGCGCCGCCACGGCCCGGCTCGGCTCGGTCATACCGCTGGGCTATGAAAGCGAGATCGCCCGCCTCCTCGCCAATCTCACCGCGCGCTGGCTGGCCGAGCGCCCGCGCGCGCCGCTCTTCGTCAGCTCCACCACGGCCGAAGACCTCTTGGCCGGGCTCAAGTCAGGCCTGTTCGACGTGGCCTTTCTCGATACCGAGCATCTGCCGGCCGATCTCGATGGCGAAGTCGTCGGCCGCACGCCGCTGGCCGTGGTCGGCGTGCCCCCGGGTCACGACACAATTGCCGATGCCCTGCTCGCGGCCCCGCTGGCCGTGCCCAGCGCCCGCAGCGGGTTGCGCCAGCGCATCAACACCATTCTCGACCATCACCTGGGCGAGGTCGAGCGCAGCGCCATCCGGCTGATCGAGATCGACTCGATCCCCGTTATCCTCAACCTCGTCCTGCATCACGGCTTCGTCTCGGTCCTGCCGCAAGCCTCGGTCGCCCGCATCCGCAGCGACCTGCGCCAGCTGCCGCTGGGCGGCGCGTATGACATGAATTTCTGGCTCTGTTGGCCCCGGGGAAGTGGCGAGGCACTGGGCCGGAGTTTGATCGCGGCGATGGAACGCTAACTGTTGACCCCGCGCCCACTGAGCGTGGGCCCCCTCTCCCCTGAGGGGAGAGGTTAGGCTGCCCCTCACTTCATCCAGAACATCGGCAGCAAATCCACCGACACCGGCTCATTCTTCGCATTCGTCGCCATCACATCGGCCATATGCGCCCACCAGCGCTGCATGACCTCGGTATTGGGCAGGTCCGCCATCGTGTGGTCCGCTCGCCGCCACAGCACGCCAAAGAGAATATTGGTCTCCTCGTCGAGATGGATCGAATAGTCCTTCACTCCCGCCGCATGCAGCAGGTCCACCAGCTCCGGGAAAATCTCGTCATGGCGCCTCTTGTATTCGGCAGCCATGCCGGGATTGAGCTGCATCTTGAAGGCGTGTTTTTCGTAGCCGCCATCTTCGATCATTGCCGTTGCCTCCACATGCGGAACAGGATGGGCAGCGCGATCACCACGATCAGCAGCGAGCCGGTGAAAATGGTCATCACGATGCCCGGCACATTGAGCAGGCCCAACCCGAAGGTCACCAGCCCCACGATCAGCGCGGCCAGTACCACGCCGAGGATGGAGCCCGCGCCACCGAGGATCGACACGCCACCCAGCACCACCATGGTAATGGCTTCAAGTTCGAAGCCCTCGGCAATCGAGGGCCGTGTCGAACCCAGCCGCGCCGTCAGCAGCACGGCGGCAATGCCGCTCATCAGCCCGGTGAGGCAGAAGAGGATGAACTTGATCCGATCCACCCGCACGCCGGAAAACTGCGCCGCTACGTCATTGTTGCCGATGGCGAAGATGCGCCGGCCGAAATTGGTGCGATGCAGCAGCACCCAGTAGATGACGGCGCAGACAAGAAACAGCACCAGCTCGAACGAGATCACCCACCAGACATAGCCCTGGCCGAACCAGGAAAAGCTCTTGGGGTAGCCCTTGAAGCTCTGGTCCCCGAGCACGATGAAGGCAATGCCGCGGAACAGGCTCATCGTGCCGATGGTGACGACGATGGACGGGAGCTTGAGCCCGGTCACCAGGAACCCGTTGAACGCGCCGCAGACAATGCCGACGCCGACGCCCACCGCCACCAGCACGGGCGTGTCGGCCCCATATTGCAGCGCCAGCCCCATCATGGTCGATGCCAGCGCGATGATCGCCGCCACCGACAGGTCGATCTCCCCCGAAATGATCAGCAGCGCCATGGCCAGCGCGATCAGCGCCTTTTCGGTGAAGTTGAAGGTGAGATCGGAGAGGCTCCAGGCATTGAGGAAATAGGGCGAGGCAAAGGAATTGACGATGAAGATCGCCAGAGCCACCAGAACCAGCAGGCTCTCCCAGCTCAGCACGGCCGATTTCAGCGGATTGTCGAGCCGGTCGGGCAGGCTGCGATGAAGGGATGCATCGGTCATACCGCCTCTGCCTTTCTCAAAATCACCCGCCCCTTGCGCCGCTCGCCGCGCGCATTGAGCACCACGGCCAGCAGGATCGCCGCGCCGGAAATCGCCATCTGCCAGAAGGGCGAAATATTGATCACCGGCAGGGCATTGTTGATGACGCCGAGGAAGATCGCCCCCAGCAGCACACCCACCACGCTGCCGATGCCGCCGGCAATCGACACGCCACCGATCACGCAGGCCGCGATAATGGTCAGCTCATAGCCGCCGGCCACTTCCACCGAGGCGATCACGTAGCGCGAGATCCAGAGATACCCGCACAGACCCGCCACGGCGCCTGATATGACGAAGGCATAGAACTTGGTCTTGCCCACATCGATTCCGGTATAGACCGACGCCGTCGGGTTGACGCCGATGGCATAGAGCGCGCGGCCCAGCGATGTACGCGTCATGACCACCCAGAACAGCAGCGCGACCACAATGGCGAACCAGCTCAGCAGCGGCAGGCCAAGGAACACCACGCGCTGCAGCCCGATGAAATCCGGGCTCATCTGCGCCGCGTTAACCCAGGCGCCGCCCGAAATCACGAAAACCAGCCCGCGGAAAATGGTCAGCGTGCCCAGCGTCACCACGATGGGCGGAATATTGAGCTTCCACACCAATATGCCGTTGAACGCGCCGAGCGCTGCGCCGACCGCGACGCAGCCGGCGATCAGCAGTGGGATCGGTATGAACGGAAAAGCGGCGTTGGTCATGGCCACGATCATGCCGGTCAGCGCCAGGTTCGACGCCATGGAGAGGTCGATGGACCGCGTCAGGATGACAGCCATCTGTCCCAGCGCCAGCATCATGAGGATGGAAGTGTCATTGAAAATGGTCAGCAGGTTTCCCGGCTGGGCGAAGCGCGGAAAGCGTGCCGTCACCAGGACAAGCACGAGCAGGATCGCAAGAAACAGGAAGATTTCCCGGTGCTTCAACAGCCGATTCATGCTGCTTGCTCCTCCGCGATGCCAGCGGCCAGCCGCACCAGCGTTTCGGGCTTGAGGCCCTTGTTCTCGAGTGTGTCGACCACCCGCCCCTCGCGCATCACCACGATCCGGTCGCTCATACCCAGCACTTCGGGCAGTTCCGAAGAGACCATGATGACCGAGAGCCCCTGCGCCACCAATTCCCCCATGAATTCATGGACGGCCGCCTTGGAGCCGATATCGATGCCCTTGGTCGGCTCATCGAGAATGATGACTTTCGGCAGCGTTGCCAGCCACTTGGCGATCACCACCTTCTGCTGATTGCCGCCCGACAGGGTCGAGACATTCTGGCTCAGCGACGACGCCCGCAGGTCCAGCCGTTCGGTATAGGTCCGCGCCAGGGCGAATTCTTCGGCCATGCGCAGGAAGCCGTTGCGGCTGGTCTTGCCCAGGCTGGGCAGCGAGACATTCTTGAAGATCGGCTCGCCGGTGATCACGCCCTGCTTGCCGCGTTCCTCGGGCACATAGACGATGCCCGCTTCCACTGCATCGGCCGGCGATTTCGGGGCTATCGCCCTGCCCTCCAGCACCATCGTGCCGCCGGATATCCGGGTCAGCCCGAACACGGCCTGCATCACTTCCGAGCGCCCGGCGCCCACTAGGCCATAAAAACCCAGTATCTCGCCCTTGCGCACGCTGAACGACACATTGTCGAACTCGGTCGGGTGGCTCAGCCCCTTGGCCTCCAGCACCACCGCGCCGATCGCGGCCTGGCGCGCCGGGAAAATCTGGTCCACCGAGCGGCCAACCATCAGCCGCACGATCTCGCCCTGGCTGGTGTCCTTGATGAAGCCCTTGCCCACCTGCTCGCCGTCGCGGAACACGGTGAAGCGGTCAGCCACACGATAGATTTCATCGAATTTGTGCGAGATGAAGAGGATCGCCTTGCCGTCCTGCTTGAGCAGGTCGATGAGCACATAGAGCTCCTCGATTTCCTTCTGGCTCAGCGCTGCGGTCGGCTCGTCCATGATGACGACCTGCGCATCAATGGAAAGCGCCCGCGCCACCGCCACCAGATGCTTCTTGGCAATGCCCAGCTCCTTGAGCTTGATGCCGGCATCGATCCCGGCGGCCATGGAATCGAGTGTCGCCTGCGCTTCGGCGCGCATGGTCTTCCAGTCGATCAGCCCGAAGCGATTGGTCGGCGTATGGCCCAGATAGATATTCTCGGCCACGGTCAGTTCGTCGAACAGCACGGTTTCCTGATGGATGGCGGTAATGCCCAGCGCCGAGGCAGAATGCGCCGTGGGCAGCGTTACGGCTCCGCCGCCGATGAGGATTTCTCCCGCATCGGGCTGATAGATGCCGGTCATCACCTTGACCAGCGTCGACTTGCCCGCCCCATTCTCCCCGATCAGCGCGGTGACCTGTCCGGCATAAAGCTCCAGCGACACATCATGCAGCGCCCGCACGCCGGGAAAGCTCTTGGATATGCCTGACAAAGCGAGGATGGGTTCGGTCATGCTTGGGTCTCTGGCAGAAGAAATGCCCGCTCTTGCTGCGGCATTGGCCTAACCACAAGGCCGACAAAGGGCGGGATGGGTTCCCTCTCCCCTGAGGGGGGAGGGTTAGGGTGAGGGGTTCAGCCTCTCGGCTTGAGCCTTGAGTCTGAACCCCTCACCCGACCCTTCGGGTCGACCTCTCCCCTCAGGGGCGAGGTAAGAAAGATCAGTAGATCTTCGAGAATTCTTCGATGTTGCGGGCATCGAAGGTGAAGGGAGCGGCCATGGCGCCCGAATTGGTGTCGTCGAGCGTCAGTTCGCCCATGCGGCCCATCGAGAGCGTGGCGCCCGGTTCGGCGGTTTCGCCCTTGACCAGGTCATTGGCGAGATGCACCGCGGCATAGCCCAGGTCGA
>CBIGSA010000101.1:0-11215 GCA_966192215.1 uncultured Devosia sp.
GCCGATCGTGCCGCCGGCGGCGAGGGCGCCGGTGGCGATGCTTGGCTTGTAGCCGGCGCCGACCATTTCGGGGATGGCGATGCGCCCCAGCGAGGCGGCGGTGGCCAGGCTGGAACCGCACACCGCCGCAAAGCCGGAACAGGCCACGATGGCCGCCACTCCCAGCCCGCCCGGGATTCGGCGCAGGCCAACCTTGGCCGCATCGAACAGGCCGGAGGTCAGCCCGCCGTGATAGGCGACGAAACCCATCAGCAGGAACATCGGCACGGCCGAAAGGGTCCAACTGGCGATGAATTCATAAGGCGTATTGGCCAGGACGCCGATGGCGGGCGCCAGGCCCAGCATGATCCAGACGCCGACGAAGGCAATGGCGATCATGGCGATGGCGATGGGCACCTGCAAAGCCAGCAGCACGAACAGGACGGCGATGCTGGCAAGACCCAGGGTTACGTTCATTTGGCAGGTTCCCGCACCGGCGGCATGATGCCGCGATACAAAGCCACGAGAGCCGCGAGCGCGAAGGCGACCGGCAGGATGAAATAGGTCGGCCACACGGGTATGGCGACGCTGAGGGAAATGACGTAGCTGCGCGCAGTAAATTCGCGCATGGCCACAATCCAGGTCGTGTAGGTGAGCGCCAAGTAGGCGCCGCATGTCACGATCGCGACAAATACGGTGTTGATGCGGCCGATGCGGCCCACCAGCAGGTTGCTGAAGATTTCCACCGAGATCATGTCGCCGCGCCGCTCGGCCCAGGCAACGGGCAGGAAGGCGATGGCCACCATGTAGTAGTGGGAGACGATCTCCACCGTGGCCGGCACGGGCGTGGAGACGAGGTTGCGCAGGATGACATAGGCCGTGATGTGGACCAGCATCGCGATGATGCCGACGGCCCCGAGCAGCGCCATGCCGCTGGTTACCTGATTGACCAGCCGGTCGAGACGGTTGCGCATCGTCCTGCTCCCCAGGTTATTGGCGAAAGACGAGCCCGCGGGTGATCGGATCACCCGCGGGCCTAGCATCACAGACCGTAAGTGGACCAGTCCACCTTATCCCAGACTTCTTTCTGCACTGCGGCGGCGATGGCATCGACATCGCCATTGGCGGCGTCGGTGATGGCCGTCCACTTCTCGACCAGCGCCTGGAAGCGGGCGATCTTGTCGGCAGCGCCGGTTATTCCAGCCTGGCTTTCGGCCACGGTTACCGCATCGGCGATATCGCTGAAGCGGAACTCGTTGGTGGCATCGAGCAGGTCCTGGCTGGCCGGGATGATCTCGATGCCGGCATCCAGCGCAGCCTGACGGGCGGCCGCGGCGCGGTCATAACCCCAGCTCTGGGTGAACAGGGCGCTGGAGCGGTTGGCGGCGCGGGCAAAGCCGGCACGCTGTTCCGGCGTGAGCTCGGCCCAGGCGCCCGAGGCCACGGTGAAGTTGGACGTGGCGTGGTAGGTCCCCAGCGGCACATCGATGATGTATTTGGCGACATCGACGAGGCGATAGGAGATCAGGTCGGACACCGAGGCCATCGAGCCGTCGAGCACACCCTGGGAAATGGCTTCGAACTGGTCGCTGACGGGAACCTGGGCGGCAGCGGCGCCAAGCTTTTCGGCCCAGCGTGCATAGGGCGCACCACCCGAACGCAGGCGAAGGCCCTGCAGGTCCGCCAGGGAATTGACCGGCTTGGTGGTCAGCAGCACATAGACGTCCGACGAGCCGGCGCCGACGAAAACACCACCCATGGCCTTGAACTCGGCCTGGCACTCTTCGCAGGTGACCACATATTCAGTGACCGCCGCGCCCATGGCATGGGGCGTTGTGGCGAGGAAAGCCAGATCGGCGGTGAGCGCGGTATTGGGCAGGTCGGCCGGAACGAAGAGCGGCAGAACGTTGCCCACTTCGGCCAGTGAGGATTGCAGCGCCTGCTTGACGGCGGCGATGCTGACGACTTCGGGGCCGATCATCACGCCCGTCAGCTCGCCATTGGTCTCCTCGGGCAGGAATTCCATGAAGCTGTTATACATGGGGTCGGTCGCCGGATGGACCGGCGGCGCACCCGAGGCCAGACGCAGTTCACGCGCATCGGCCGTGCCGGCGGCAAGGGCTGCCAGCGAGGCAACTGCAAGCAGTTTGGCTAGAGTATTCATCAATGTCCTCCCGCGGCCGGATCTGCCCGGCCGCACTCTCTCTTGGTTTCTAGTCTCCAGCCGCTTTTTCGCGGTCTTGTAGTTAGATACCGAGCAGGCGGCGTGCGTTCTCCTTGAGGATCAACGGACGAACCTCCGGCTTTATGTCCAGTTTCTCGAAATCGGCGAGCCAGCGATCGGGCAGGATGGCCGGCCAGTCGGAGCCGAACAGCATGCGGTCCTTGAGCAGGCTGTTGGCGTATTTGATGAGGATCGGCGGGAAGTATTTCGGCGACCAGCCCGAGAGGTCGATATAAACATTGGGCTTGTGGGTGGCCACGGCCAGAGCCTCGTCCTGCCAGGGGAAGGAGGGATGGGCCATGATGATCTTGAGATCGGGGAAATCGGCCGCCACGTCGTCGATATACATGGGGTTGGAATATTTGAGCCGCATGCCGTAGCCGCCGCGCATGCCCGCGCCTACGCCGGTCTGGCCGGTGTGGAACAGGGCCGGGAGGCCGGCCTCCTGGATCACCTCATAGAGCGGATAGGCCGCGCGATCATTGGGATAGAAGGCCTGGTAGGTGGGGTGGAACTTGAAGCCCCGCACGCCGTAGTCGCTGATCAGCCGGCGCGCCTCGCGCACAGCCATCTTGCCCTTGGCCGGGTCGATGGACGCGAAAGGAATGAGCACGTCGGAATGTTCGGCCGCCAGGGTGGCGATGTCTTCGTTATTGTAGCGGCGATGGCCGGTGGCAGCTTCGGCATCGACATGGAAGATCACCGCCGCGATGCGGCGCTGGCGATAGTATTCGGCGGTCTCCGGGATGGTCGGCGGGTGCTTGAACGGCGAGCGGAAATATTTCGACATCGCCGCCTGCAGATCGTCATAACCATCGTCGGCATGCATGCCGCAGGCCTCTTCGGCATGGGTGTGGAAGTCGATGGCGACCATGTCGTCAAGATCGAGCGGCGCGCCCATTACCTGACCTCCGGCCAGCCGGCGATCTTGCGCGACAAAGCGATGAGCTGGGCATGTTCCTCGTCATTGAGCATGGACAAAGCTTCCCGGTCGGACCGGTACATCTTGTCGGCGGAGGCATCGATCTGGCGCTTGCCGGCCTCGGTGACGCTGAGCACGACCGAGCGGCGATCGTCATGCGGGATATGGCGGGCGATGAGGCCGCGCTCTTCCAGCGCCCGGACCAACTTGGTCATGTTGGACCACTTGATCTTGAGCACATCGGCCAGCACGCCCTGGCGGATGCCCGGATTTTCGGACAAGGCCAGGAGGACGGTGAATTCGGAAATGCGGATTTCGCTTTCCCCGAAGACGGTGAAGAAGCGCTCGAAGGCCGAGAGCTGGGCAATGCGCAGCACGAAGCCGCCCGATTTTTCAAGCTCGCCCAACGAGACGGCGGCCTTGCCGGCCGCATCATCCATGTCCTCTTCGAGCTTACGGACCGCCATCACTTCATTTCTCCAGGTTTTCTGCTGTGTGCCGGCATGCGGCACGGGGCCCGACTGTTACGACGGGTGATCCGGCAAAAGCCAGAAGACCCGGTGCCGCGCCGAGCGCATCACGAGCCGGCCAGCAAACCCGCGGGCGCCGTCGTGGCGATGATGCTGATCGGAAACCTGCCCCTCGTCGGCGTCGCGCTCCGGCGTCCCCCAACCCCGGCTTTCATGCGAACCGACATTGTTCACTTTCAAATTATTCGGAAATAAACAATCTGCCGTCAAGAGGGAAATCGATACCGGGCCCGGAAAGCCGGGTTCACGCGCAGCGGGCGGCATGACGGGCATAGCTGAAAACCTGCAGGTGCAGCGCTTCGACGGCACCGATGCGCAGGGCCATCCAGGCGGAGAAGGCGGCCCAGCCGGCCCGCATATAGCTATCGGCGCGATAGAGGGCGGCGTCGGGATCGGCCTGCATTGTGGTCATATGGCTGCTGAGAGAGCCGAACTGATCGAGCAGCGTCAGCACGGCGGCGGAACCAGGGCGGGCCGCAGTGCCGATTTCAGCGCGGGCGCGATGAAGGAAGGCGGCAAGGCCCCTGCCCTCGTCGCGCCACAAGCGCCGGGTGAGGAAATCGAGCGCCTGCATGCCCGTCGTGCCCTCATAGACGGCCATGACGCGAGCATCGCGCAGATATTGCTCCAGGGGATAGTCCTGCGTGTAGCCGGCACCACCCAGAACCTGGATGGCGGCGTGGGCGGTATCGAAGCCGGTTTCGGCACCGAAAGTCTTGATGAGCGGCAGCAGGAAGGCGGCGAGGTCGGCCAGCGCCGAATCACCCTCAAGGCGGGCTAAATCCATGACCGTTGCCAGTTCCAGCACGGCGGCGCGGAAGATTTCGGTGGACGAGCGGATGTCATGCAGTTGCCTGATGACATCGGGGTGGCTGGCAATCGGCGGCGCGGGCTGATCGGAACGCCCACCCTGGCGGCGCTGGCTTGCATAGTCCTCGGCAAGATCGGCGGCGGCCGAGGCGATGCCCAGCCCCTGGATGCCGGTATGGAGCCGCATGGGCTCGATCATGGCGAAGAGATGGGCAAGGCCCCTGCCCTCCTCGCCCAGCAGGATGCCGCGCGCGTCGCGGAAGCGCATGGCGCAGGTGGGCGAGCCGTGCAGGCCCAGCTTTTCCTCGATGCGCTCAAGCGTGACGCCATTAGGGCCGCCATCCGCGCTGTCGGGCACAAGGAAGAGGCTGAGGCCCCGCGTGCCGGGCTCGGCATTGGTGCGCGCGAGGAGGCAATGGCCGATGCGGGAGGCCAGGTCGTGGGAGCCGAAGGAAATCCAGATCTTCTGGCCGGTAATGTGCCAGTGCCCATCGCGCAACTCTGCCCTGGTGCGGATGCGGCCGAGATCGGAGCCGGCTTCCGGCTCGGAAATGCAGATCGTGGCGGCCCAGTTGCCTGAGACGAGATTGGGCCCCCATTCGGCCGCGGTAGCGGGATCGGCACAGGCGGCGAGCAGGTGGATGGCACCCCGGACAGCGCCAGCGGCCATCATCAGCGCCATGCAGCCGCGATCGAAGAGCGGACCGCAGGCGGCCTGCAGGGTGAGCGGAATATCGAGGCCGCCGAATGCAGCGGGCGCATCGATGCCGAGCCAGCCGGCTTCAGCATATTGACGGAAGCCATCGACGAAGCCCGGAGGCAGTTTCACCTTCCCATCCACGACCTGCGCGCCCACGCGGTCGCCCACCGGATTGAGCGGGGCCAGGGTGGTTTCGGCGAAGCCGGCCGCCGCGTCGAGCATGGTGGCGACGGTGGTGTCATCGCAATCGGGCCGCAGGGCCTGCACGCGCTGCCAGCCCGGCGTCAGGGCGAGCAGGGTCGATGTGCGCTGGACCTGATCGGCGAAGCTCATTTGGGCTCCATGCGGATGGCGCCGACGAGCCGGATGACCTCGCCATTGAGGCCCCAGCCACCGCCGGTCACCAATGTGCTGGAGCCCTCGATCTTCATGCCGCAGCCTCCCTGTTGATCTGGATCACATCGGCAACACCGGCATAGAGCGCTTCGACCAGGTCGGCGCGCTGGGACAGCACGGCGCGCTGGTTGATCGAGCCCTTGTCGGTGACTTCGCCGCGCTCGAAACGTAGTGGCTCGCTCATCAGCAGGATGCGCCTTATGCGGGTGGCCGAGCCGGTGGCCTGGCGCTGATGCGCGGCGAGGCGTTCCGCCAAAGCGGCGCGGACCTTGGCATGGGCGAGGACCGCGGCATCATCCAGGTCAGGCTCGCCCGCCAGTTCGCGCAGGACGGGCATGAAGGGCACGACCAGCGCCCCGAGTTCGGGGCGGTTTTCGCCGGTGATGACGGCATCGCGAATGAGGCCGCCGAACTGGTTGACCAGTTGCGCACGCAAGACGCCGACGGCCACCCAGGTGCCGGTATCGAGCTTGAAATTCTCGGCCGTACGGCCATCGAAATAAAAGCCGGCGCGAGGGTCCCCGGGAGTGGCGAACTTCACCGCGTCGCCGATGCGATAGAAGCCCTCGGCATCGAAGGCTTCGGCCGTCAGCTTGGGATTTTTCCAATAGCCCGGCGTGACATTGGGGCCTTTGAGGCGCAGTTCGTATTTATCGCCCACCGGCACGAGCTTGACGGTGACGCCCTGGGAGGGAATGCCCACATTGCCCGGCCTGTCCTGCGGCTCGGTGCAGTAGAGGGCGAAGGGGCCGGTTTCGGTGGAGCCCAAGCCGGTGGTCATGGGCACGCGCTCGCCAAGGGTCTGCTCGGAGAGTTCGACCAAAGCGTCCCAGCTATGCTGGGCCAGACCGGCGCCGGCATACATCAGCATATTGAGGCGCGAGAAGAAGTTGCGGCGCAGTTCCGCATCCTCGCGCATGGCGCCAACAAGCATTTCAAAGCCGGCCGGGACGTTGAAATACCAGGTGGGGGCCACTTCGCGCAGATTGGCGATGGTTTGGCCGATCAGTGCCGGAGATGGCTTGCCACGATCGATATAGTAGCTGCCGCCATTATAGATGGTGAGGTTGAACACCTTGTTGCCGCTGGCCGTGTGGTTCCAGGGTGCCCAATCGACCACGACAGGCGGCTCGTCGCGCATGAAGGCGTAGCAATCGGCGATCATTTCCTGGTTGGAACACAGCATGCGCTGGGTCTGGATCACCGCCTTGGGCGCGCCTGTCGTGCCGGAGGTGAAGAGGAACTTTGCTATCGTGTCCGGACCCGTGGCGGCGAAGGCGGCATCCACCGCCTCGGTCGGTTGGGTGGCGACGATGGACTCAAACGCGTGGGTATTGGCACGGCCGGCGGGCAGGTTGCGTGCGGCGGCCAGTGGCATATCCGGGCCGAAGACGGCATCGACGGCGGGGGCGAAATTGACGCCATCATCGGCGAAAATCATGCCGGGCGCGATCTGGCCGGCAATCTCGCGCAGCTTGGCATAGCCGGAGGAGGCGCTGGCATAGGCGGGGGCGATGGCAGCCGAGGGTATGCCGGCATGCTGGGCGCCCAGCGCCATCAGGGCATGTTCGATGGAATTTTCCGAGAGGATGACCAGCGGGCGATCCGCGGACAGGCCCGCGGCGAGAAGGAAGGTGCCAATGCGACGCACCCTGTCGAGAGCCTGGGCATAGGTGACGGTTTGCCAGGGGCCGGTGCCCTGGCGGTCGGCCATCCAGATGCGGTCGGGCGCGACAGCCGCCCAGTGGATCAGCCGCTCGTTCAGTCGTGCCGGATAGGGGCCGAGTTTGTCCTCGCGCCAGATGATATATTCGCCATTCGCCCGTTCCTCCCAGGCGATGCGCGGCGACCACAGCTTGACGCTGCGCGCAGCCTTTGCGGCCATGACCTTCCCTCCCGGTCAGTCGGTTGCAAATTTGTTTACAAGGAAACTATCTACCTGTAAACGACCAAACATTGCTTTCCGGGGGACATGGCAATGGCCGCAGAAACAAGCGTTCTCGTGACCTATGAGCTCAAGGGGAAGGTGGCTCATATCGGGCTCAACCGGCCCGACAAGCGCAACGCCATGAATGACCGTTTCGTCGAAATGCTGGCCGATGCCATTGCCCGCGCCGAAGGCGAAGCCAAGGCTGCGGTGCTGTTCGGGCATGGCGAGCATTTCTGCGCCGGGCTGGACCTGGCCGAGCACGTGGAAAAGACCCCGTTCGAAGGCGTGCGCGGCTCGCGCCGCTGGCACGCGGTGACATCAGGCATGCAGCATGGCACCATTCCCTGGGTTTCGGCCCTGCATGGCGGGGTGATCGGCGGCGGCATGGAACTAGCGGCGGCAACCCATATCCGCGTGGCGGACCGCTCGGCCTTTTTCGCGCTGCCAGAGGGCCAGCGCGGCATTTTCGTCGGCGGCGGCGGCTCGGTGCGCATCGCTCGCCTGCTCGGCGTGGCGCGGATGAGCGACATGATGCTGACCGGCCGGGTGATCTCGCCCGACGAGGCCGAGCTCTGGAACCTGGTGCAATATGTGGTCGAGACCGGCACGGCGCGCGACCATGCGCACAAGCTGGCCGAGACCATGGCCACCAATGCGGAAATCTCCAACTACGCCATCATCAATGCCCTGCCGCGTATCCAGGACATGGCCAAGGAAGACGGGCTGTTCGTGGAGTCGTTCATCGCCTCGTTCACGGCGACGAGCCCCGAGGCCGAGGAAAGGCTGCGGGCGTTTCTCGAAAAGCGTGTGGCACGGCTCAAGGCGCCTGACGCGGAGTAGCCGGCAACGACGCGGTAGCTTTCGCGGCACCATCCCTCCAAACCCACCTTGCGGCTGCAGGCGATCTGGGGGTGGGCCCCGGCTCAAGGCCGGGGTGACATCGCGGGTGGGGCGGCCGCTGGACAAGCCAAAAAGGCCGGGCATTGCGTCCCGGCCTTTGACCATTACCGCTTCTTGCTGCGCCAGCTATCGGCGTAGTTTTCGCGGGCTTCGCGAGCATAGGGCGTGGGCGAGACGCGCACGCGGATCTCGGCCTGCTTGTGGCGCTCGGTGGAGGTCTTCTTCGTGCCGCCATCGGGCTCGCCCCAGACCAGGGTGAGCACGTCGCCCACTTCCACATCGGCATCGACCACGCCCAGCGAGAGCATGCAGCGCTCGTTGTAAGAATAGCCGTTGAACATGGACATGCCCACCATCTTGCCGTCGCGCAGCACCATGTCGGCGCTGGTCGAAGCATAGTTAGGCTGCGGGAAGTCGATCCACTTGTAGTGGTCTTCGCCGGGGCGGAAGGCCGAGGCGATGACGTCGACAACGTCTTCAGCATTCCATTCGAAAGTGACCTTCTTGCGGTTGGTCTGGCCCTTCATCTTTTCGAGCGCAGCCTTGCCGACAAAATCGTCCTTCTTCCAGCCGATATAGAAGTCGTAACCCAGTTCGAACGGATTGACGTAGTAATCCTCGATATTGTCCGAGACGAAGGAGCCGCCGATGGCACCGTTGGCTTCGTAGCTGTCGGCCGCCAGCCAATCGCGGTAGTCGGCCAGCATGCCGTCGCCGGTATAGATGCCCGGCAAGGGCGAAGGAATCCAGCCCGATTCCAGCGTATTGGTGGAATAGGCGCGGCTGCCGCAGCGGACCAGGTCCACCTTGGCTTCACGGGCCGCTTCGAGGATGCAGTTGAGAATGTAGTTCTTGTCCTCGTAGGGACCCCAGATTTCCAGGCCTGGCGCGCCGGACATGCCGTGACGCAGGGCGCGCACCTGCTTTGAGCCGATATTGATCCAGTCGGTGTGGAAGAACTTGATGTCGGGGATGGGACCGCGATTGAGCTTCTCGAAGATCTTCGGGGCTTCGGGGCCCTGGATCTGGTAGCGATAATGGGTGCGCAGCACGCGCTCGCCCTCGGGGCGCGAGGTGGAGCGCGGATCGTGCTTGACCCGGATGTTCCACTTGCCGTTGGCAGCGCAGAACATCAGCCAGTTGCTGGTCGGGGCGCGGCCCACCAGCACGAACTTGTCCTGCCGCTCGCGGAAGATGATGTGGTCGCCGATGACATGGCCATTGGGCGTGACCGGCACGAAATGCTTGGCACGGTTGAGGTCGAAATTGGCGAAGGAATTGATGCCGTGATGGGAGAGGAATTTCTCCGCATCGGGGCCTTCGACCGTCAGCTCATCCATGTGGTGAGACTGGTCGAACAGCACGGCGGAATGGCGCCATGCAGCCTGCTCGGTGCGCCAGTTGGTGAATTCAGGCGTCACCACCGGGTATACATACATCCCGATCTGCGAATTGCGCAGTCGGCCCACAATGTCCGGGTTTTCTCTCAAAATGTCGCCAAGGCTGGTTGCGGCCATGGTCGTCTCCTCCCGCATTCTTGCTATTGATGTATACATCATGCGCTGAAGGCAGACGGGAATGCAAGAGCGTTCATGCGAGGTCGGCGGGAAGATTGGGGATTTTTGGGGGCGAAAGCCGCTCGTCCTGCATGCGCGACTCCACCCCACCCTCCCTATCAAGAGGAGGAGGCGCATGGGCGCGGTTAGTGGTCCAATGATGGTTTGGCCGCGGAGCGGGCTTCCCCTCCTGCTTGTGGGGAGGGAATGAGGGTGGGTTGTATGGACGGACCACTAAAGGCCCCCTCACCCGGCGCTGCGCGCCGACCTTTCCCCCGAGGGAGAGGTGAAGAGGTTCAGTGCCGGATGAGCGCGAGGCCCGGGATCTTCTGCAGCAGTTCGGGGTCCTGGCTGAAGATGTATTCAAGATTCTGCCGGGCGATGCGGGCATGCTCGCGGGCGATGAATTCGGCGCGGGCGCCTTCGCGGGAGACGATGGCGTTGAGCATGGCGTGATGCTGCTCCTGCGCGGTGCGCAGCGAGCGGCGGAAGGCGGCGATTTCCATCTTGTTGGGCAGGAAGGCCGAGGGCGAGGCGAAGGGAAGCGCCGTGGCGCGTTCGACTTCGCGGCGGACGATCTGGCTGCCCGACAGTGCCGCCAGCTCGACATGAAAGGCCGCGTTGAGATCGGAATAGGCGTCGAAATCGACATCTTCCTCATTGGGTCCGAAGCAGGCATCGAGCCTCACCACGATGTCCTGGATGCGCGCCAAAGCCTCGGGCTCGACGCCGCGCTCGGCGGCCAGCCGCGCCGCCGTGCCCTCCATGACGCCGCGCAGCTCGATGGAATCGACCACATCGACATAGCCGAAGCGCCGGACGACGAAGCCGCCATTGGGCAGGCGATCGAGCAGGCCCTCCTCGGCGAGGCGCGACAGGGCTTCGCGCACCGGCGTGCGGGAGATCTGCAGGGCTTCGGCCAGCGGCACTTCGAACAGGCGCATGCCGCCGGGCAGTTCGCCATTGATGATCTTTTCGCGCAGTTCGATGACGGCGCGGCGACCGTGGGTCGCGGCTTCGCTGGGCTTCATGGGACGATTCCTGTTCCAAGCCTCCTATAGCAGCGCGCGCAGGCAGCGCGAAAGGGCGAGGTCAGCCGCCCTGCCCGGTCCGCCGGTTCAGCACATGTTGCACGGTTTCGGCCAGGGGCGCATCGGGCGCCGGGCCGACCGCGCCCATGGCGTCCTGCACGGCGGCGATTTCGCGGGCCAATACGCCATTGAGGCCCAAAGCGTCGAGCGTGGCGCCGCTTTCGCGCATTTCAGCGG
>CBIGSA010000102.1:0-11185 GCA_966192215.1 uncultured Devosia sp.
TGACACTCTCCTCTGCTTGGGAAAGCAGAGTGCGCCCGCGCCCTGACAGAGCCTGTCAGCAGTCTGTCTGTGGCCCAAATGCACCAGCCGGCGACGGCAATTTTCACCCGGCCTACACGCTGGCGTGAGCGGCCTTCCGTGCGCGAAACGGGCGCGTTATGGCCCGGATATGACGCGCTTCCTATCCATTGCCATCCTGCTCCTGGCCCTGGCTGCCCTCGGCGCGCCCAGCCTGTCGCTGGGCATGGGCATTGGCGTGGCTGCGCCGGTCGTGGCCTCTGCCGACACCGTGATGGACGCGCCGGAACTGGTGCGGCCCGGTCACTGCAAGTCGCTGGGCGGCAAGCGGGTCCTGCCCTGCCATCCTGATCTGGGCGTGATGGCCGGCCAGGTTTCCGCCATCGCGCCGTCCAGCCGCCAGACCTCCGGGCCCGACCCGGTACTGGCATTATCGACAATGGCACCCGAAGCCGAGCTGCCGCCGCCCCGGTCGGCCTGAGCCGGTTCACACCTCGCCATTTTCCTTTCGCGGCCCGCCGGCCGCATCATCGAGTATGCAACATGACCAGTCTTTCCCTTGGCCGCCGCCAGTTCATGGCCGGTGCTGCCAGCCTTTCCGCCCTGGCCCTTGCGGGCTGTGCCACCACGACCCAGCGTCCCACCGTGCCCGCTGCTCCAGTCCGCCATGCGGTTCCGGCCGACGTGCAGGCTCTGTATGGCCCGGTCTATGACGAACCCTTTCCGCTGCGCGCCGCCGACATGTCACTGGTCGATCCGATCTACTGGCGCCAGCAGGTCATCGACCCCACGGGCGAGAAGCCCGGCACCGTCGTGGTCGATACGGCCAGCCGCTTCCTCTACCATGTGGGCAATGACGGCACAGCCATGCGCTATGGCGTGGGCATCGGCCGCGACGGCTTCGCCTGGTCGGGCCGCGCCCATATCGCCTATAAGCGCGCTTGGCCGAAATGGACGCCGCCGGCGGAAATGATCGCCCGCCAGCCGGAGCTGGAGCCCTATCGCCACGGCATGCCGCCGGGCGTGGACAATCCGCTGGGCGCGCGCACGCTCTATATCCACCAGGGCAATGTCGACACGATCTACCGTATCCATGGCAATCCCGATGAGCGCAGTATCGGTCAGGCCGTGTCCAGCGGCTGCGTCCGCCTGCTGCAGCAGGACATCATCCATCTCCATGATGCGGTGAAGACCGGTTCGCCCCTGCTGGTGGTCTGACGGTCGGGGCTGGCAGAATCACTTGCGCTCCCTATGTTCGGATGCGAACAGAACGGGCACAAATGCAGACAGGTCCAGACATCGTCGCCGTCATGGTCGGGGTTGCCGTCGAGGGCCCCTATAGCTACCGCGTTCCGCTAGGCATGGCGGTGACGCGGGGCTCGATCGTGGCTGTGCCGCTGGGGCCCCGGCTGACTTTGGGTGTGGTCTGGGGCGCCCCGAAGGACACGATCTCGCATAACCGGCTGCGCGATATTTCTATCGCCTATGACATTCCACCGCTCAGCGAGGAATTGCTCAAGCTGGTCGATTGGGTGGCGCGCTATACACTGGCCGCGCCCGGCCAGGTGCTGCGCGCGGTGTTGCGGTCGACCGAAGCGCTCGATCCGCCCCGCCCGGTCATCGCCTATCGCCGCACCGGGCATGAGCCGGAAAAGCTGACCCCGGCCCGGCTGCGCGTGCTCGATACGCTGATGGATGACATGGCCTGGCCCAAGCCGGCGCTGGTGGGCGCTACCGGGGTCTCGCCTTCGGTCATCGACGGGCTGGAGCGGGCAGGGGCGGTGGAGCGGCTCGAAATGCCGCCGCCACCCGTCGTGCTGCCGCCCGACCCGGATGCGGCGATTGCCAGCCTGTCGCCAGCCCAGCGGCAGGCGCTGGACGAGATCACCGCGCTCGATCCGCACCAGTTCGGGGTGGCCCTGCTCGATGGCGTCACCGGCGGCGGCAAGACCGAGGTCTTTTTCGAGGCTGTGGCCGACACCTTGCGCGCCGGGCGGCAGGCGCTGATCCTCCTGCCCGAAATCGCCCTCACCAACACCTTCATCGCCCGCTTCACCCGCCGTTTCGGCACCAAACCGGCGGAATGGCATTCCGACATGACCCCGGCGCAGCGCGCCAAGGTGTGGCGAGGCGTACTCGAGGGCTCGGTGCGGGCGGTGGTCGGTGCGCGCTCGGCTTTGTTCCTGCCGTTCCGCGAACTGGGCATGCTGGTGCTCGACGAAGAGCATGACGGTGCCTACAAGCAGTCCGATGGCGTCAATTACCATGCCCGCGACATGGCGGTGGTGCGGGCCCATCTCAGCAATGCCCGCGTCATCCTTTCCTCGGCCACGCCCTCGGTCGAAACGCGCAACAATGCCAATGCGGGGCGCTATGCCCATGTGCTGCTGACCTCGCGCTTCGCCGAGGCGGCCATGCCCAATGTCACGGCCATCGACATGCGGGTGGACGGCCCGGAAAAGGGCCAGTGGATCGCCCCACAACTGGCGCGCGAAGTTTTCGCCGCGCTGGATCGGGGCGAGCAGGCTCTGCTGTTCCTCAACCGCCGCGGCTATGCCCCGCTGACTTTGTGCAAGTCCTGCGGGCACCAGTATCAATGCCCGGATTGTTCGGCCTGGATGGTGGAACACCGTTTCCGCGGCGTGCTCATGTGCCACCATTGCGGGCATGAGGTGAAGACGCCCAAGGTCTGCGGCCAGTGCGGCGATACCGAAAGCCTCACCGCGGTCGGCCCCGGCATCGAGCGAGTCGCCGAGGAGGCGGCGGCACGCTTCCCCGATGCGCGGCGGGTAATCCTGTCATCGGACATGGGCAGCAATGCCCAGTTGCGCGAGCGCTTCGCCGAGATCGAGCGGGGCGAGTTCGATCTCATCATCGGCACCCAGCTCGTCTCCAAGGGCCATCATTTCGAAAAGCTCTCGGTGGTCGGCGTGCTCGATGCCGATCTGGGTCTGGCCCATGGCGATCCGCGTGCCGCCGAAAAGACCTTCCAGATTCTGACCCAGGTGGCCGGCCGAGCCGGCCGCGCTTCCAAGATCGGCAAGGCGTTCCTACAGACTTATCACCCCGATCACCCTGTCATGCGCGCTATGGTGACCGGCGACCGTGAGGCCTTCTATGCCCACGAACTGGCGGCGCGCGAGGCCGGCGGATTGCCGCCCTTCGGCCGGCTGGCGGCCCTCATCGTCTCGGCCAATGAGCACGAAGTCGCCATGGGCTTCGCCAAGAAGCTGCTCTCGGCCGCGCCCATGGCCGATGGCGTCCGCCTTTTCGGCCCGGCCGATGCCCCCATCGCCATGGTGCGTGGCCGCCACCGCGTGCGGCTCCTGGCCCAGTCCGGCAAGGATTTTGACCTTTCCGGCTATGTCCGCTTCTGGCTGGGCTCGGCCGAAAAGGTCACCGGTAACCTGCGGGTACAGGTCGATATCGACCCCATGAGTTTCATGTAAACATCGTAAACCGGATCACCGTCGAAGCCTGCGACACTTTCGCCGCATTTGAATCGCTGCCCCAAGCCTTGCGTGTCGCTCGGGGCTTGTGCTAGAGCGTGCGCGACTTTGAAGGGGTCCCCGGACGGCCCCTTTTCCATATAAGAACATGCGTCGGCAACCGCCCGGGTTTCACAGAGAAACAGGCGGAGAAGCGGGCAGGCAACCAAGAGGGTGTAGCGGCATTGGCAGCGCAGAATTCAGTGCTTACCCAGATCGCCCGGCCATATGCGTCGGCGCTGTTCGATCTCGCCGAGAGCGAGAACCAGTTGGCATCGGTGGAAACGTCGCTTTCGGACGTGTCCCGCCTCATCGGGGAAAGCGCTGATTTTTCGCGTTTCCTGCGCTCGCCGGTCATTGCCGGCGACGACAAGGCCAAGGCACTCGATGCTTTGCTCGCCAAGGGCAAGACCAATGCGCTGGTCGCCAATTTCCTTAAGCTGATCGCCCGCAACGGACGCCTCTTCGCGCTCGACGCCATTATCGCGGCGTTCCGCGAACTGGCCGCCAAGGCACGCGGGGAAATCACTGCCGACGTGACCTCGGCTGCTCCCCTCAGCGCCGACCAGGTCAAGTCCCTGGCCGAGACGCTCAAGAGCAAGATCGGCAAGACCGTTACGCTCAACCAGTTTGTCGACCCGTCGCTGATCGGGGGCCTTCAGGTGAAGGTCGGATCGCAGATGATCGACTCTTCCCTCAAGACGAAATTGACCGCGATGAAGATCGCCATGAAAGAGGTCGGATAAATGGACATCAAAGCCGCGGAAATCTCTGCGATCCTCAAGGACCAGATCAAGAATTTCGGCCAGGAAGCCCAGGTTTCCGAAGTCGGCCAGGTGCTGAGCGTCGGCGACGGTATCGCCCGCGTCTATGGCCTCGACAATGTGCAGGCCGGCGAGCTCGTCGAGTTCCCGGGCGGCGTCAAGGGCATGGCCCTCAATCTGGAAGCCGACAATGTCGGCGTCGTGATCTTCGGCAATGACCGCGCCATCAAGGAAGGCGACGTCGTCAAGCGGACCGGCTCCATTGTGGACACCCCCGTCGGCAAGGGCCTGCTCGGCCGCGTGGTCGATGGCCTGGGTAACCCGATCGACGGCAAGGGTCCGATCGAGCATACCGAGCGCCGCCGTGTCGACGTCAAGGCGCCGGGCATCCTGCCGCGCAAGTCGGTGCACGAGCCCATGTCGACCGGCCTCAAGGCCATCGACGCGCTGATCCCGATCGGTCGCGGCCAGCGCGAGCTGATCATCGGTGACCGCCAGACCGGCAAGTCGGCGATCATTCTCGACACCTTCCTCAACCAGAAGCCGGCCCATGACGCCAATGCGTCGGAAACCGACAAGCTCTACTGCATCTATGTCGCCGTCGGCCAAAAGCGCTCGACCGTGGCCCAGTTCGTCAAGCAGCTCGAAGAAGCCGGGGCTCTCCAGTACTCCGTCGTGATCGCCGCCACCGCGTCCGATCCGGCGCCGCTGCAGTACATCGCGCCCTTCACCGGCTGTGCGATCGGTGAATTCTTCCGCGACAATGGCATGCATGCCGTGATCGCCTATGACGATCTGACCAAGCAGGCTGTCGCCTATCGCCAGATGTCGCTGCTGCTGCGTCGTCCGCCGGGGCGTGAAGCCTATCCGGGCGACGTGTTCTACCTCCACAGCCGCCTGCTCGAGCGCGCCGCCAAGCTGAACGAAGACCACGGTCTGGGTTCGCTTACCGCGCTGCCCGTTATCGAGACCCAGGCCAATGACGTGTCGGCCTATATCCCGACCAATGTGATCTCGATCACCGATGGCCAGATCTTCCTCGAGACCAACCTCTTCTTCCAGGGCATCCGTCCGGCCGTGAACGTGGGCCTCAGCGTGTCGCGCGTGGGCTCTTCGGCCCAGGTCAAGGCCATGAAGCAGGTTGCCGGCTCCCTCAAGGGCGAGCTGTCGCAGTATCGCGAAATGGCGGCCTTCGCCCAGTTCGGTTCGGACCTCGATGCCTCGACGCAGCGCCTGCTCAACCGCGGCGCCCGCCTCACCGAACTGCTCAAGCAGCCCCAGTTCTCCCCGCTCAAGACGGAAGAACAGGTTGCGGTGATCTTTGCCGGCGCCAACGGCTATCTCGACTCGATCCCGGTCACCAAGGTTGCCGATTTCGAGAAGACGGTGCTCTCGGCCATGCGCAGCAAGCATGCTGACCTGCTCAAGACCATCGCCACCGAAAAGGCGCTCAGCGACGATTCGAAGGCCAAGCTCACCGCTGCCCTCGACGACATCAAGAAGACCTACGCGGCCTAAGGGCTTGAAGGAGACGACGAACTCATGCCGTCGCTAAAGGACCTCAAGAACCGCATCGACTCGGTCAAGTCGACCCAGAAGATCACCAAGGCCATGCAGATGGTCGCGGCGGCCAAGCTCCGTCGCGCCCAGGACGCAGCCGAGGCAGCGCGCCCCTATGCCGAGCGCATGGGCAAGGTCCTGGCAGCCCTGGGCGCCGTCTATGACGGGCAGGAAAACGCGCCCGTGCTGCTGGGCGGCACGGGCAAGGATCAGGTGCATCTGCTGGTGGTCGCCACCGGCGAGCGCGGCCTGGCCGGCGGTTTCAATTCGTCGATCGCGCGCCTGGCGCGCGAGCATGCCGCCAAGCTCATCCGCGAGGGCAAGACGGTCAAGCTGTTGACCGTGGGCCGCAAGGGCCACGACATCCTGCGCCGCCAGTTCCCCGACAATATCGTCGACACCTTCAACTTCCGCGACGTCAAGCAGGTCGGGTTCACCCAGGCCCAGCTCGTGGCGGACAAGGTCCTGGCCATGTTCCAGGCCGGCGAGTTCGATGTGGCGACGCTCTATTTCGCCAAGTTCGGCAGCGTGATCAGCCAGGTGCCGACGGCCCAGCAGCTCATCCCGGCCAAGCTGGAACGCGCCGCCGGGGAAGGTGAAGTCGAGGCGCCGGCCGTGCCCTATGAATATGAGCCGAGCGAAGAAGCAATCGTGGAAGACCTGCTGCCGCGCAACATCGCGGTGCAGATCCTGCGCGCCCTGCTCGAAAATTCCGCCTCCTTCTACGGTGCGCAGATGTCCGCCATGGACAACGCCACCCGCAATGCGGGCGAGATGATCGGCAAGCTGCAGCTGAGCTACAACCGCCAGCGCCAGGCCCAGATCACCAAAGAACTCATCGAAATCATTTCGGGCGCGGAAGCGCTCTAAGCAATCGAAGCGAAGGACGAAACAAATGGCAGAGAAAAAGGCCGGTCGCGTATCGCAGGTCATCGGCGCCGTCGTGGACGTCACGTTCGACGGACACCTGCCGGCGATCCTCAACGCACTCGAAACCACCAATAACGGCCAGCGCCTGGTGCTGGAAGTTGCCCAGCATCTGGGTGAAAACACCGTGCGCACCATCGCCATGGATACGACCGAAGGTCTGGTTCGCGGCGTGGAAGTCGTCGATACCGGCGCCGCCATCTCGGTGCCGGTGGGTGATGCCACCCTGGGCCGCATCATGAACGTGATCGGCGAGCCGATCGACGAAGCCGGCCCGATCGGCGAGACCGCCAAGCGCGAAATCCACCAGGATGCGCCCCTATTCGTCGACCAGTCCCCCGAATCGCAGGTTCTCGTGACCGGCATCAAGGTGGTGGACCTGATCGCTCCCTATGCGCGCGGCGGCAAGATCGGCCTGTTCGGCGGCGCCGGCGTGGGCAAGACCGTGCTGATCCAGGAACTGATCAACAACGTCGCCAAGGCCCATGGTGGCTATTCGGTGTTCGCCGGCGTGGGTGAGCGTACCCGCGAAGGCAACGACCTCTATCACGAAATGATCGAATCGGGCGTGAACAAGGACCCGCATGAGAATGGTGGCTCGGCTGCCGGTTCCAAATGCGCCCTGGTGTTCGGCCAGATGAACGAACCCCCGGGGGCCCGTGCCCGCGTGGCGCTGACCGGCCTCACCGTCGCCGAGAACTTCCGCGACCAGGGCCAGGACGTGCTGTTCTTCGTGGACAACATCTTCCGCTTCACCCAGGCCGGCGCCGAAATGTCGGCTCTGCTGGGCCGCATTCCTTCCGCCGTGGGTTACCAGCCGACGCTGGCCACCGACATGGGCGCGATGCAGGAGCGCATCACCACGACCAACAAGGGCTCGATCACCTCGGTGCAGGCCGTTTACGTGCCTGCCGACGACTTGACCGACCCGGCCCCGGCCACGTCCTTCGCGCACCTTGACGCGACCACCGTGCTCAATCGCGCCATCTCGGAAAAGGGCATCTACCCTGCCGTGGACCCGCTGGCCTCCAACTCGCGCATCCTCGATGCCTCGGTCGTTGGCCAGGAGCATTACGACACCGCCCGCCGCGTGCAGGAAGTGCTGCAGAAGTACAAGGCCCTGCAGGACATCATCGCCATCCTGGGCATGGATGAACTCAGCGAAGAAGACAAGCTGACCGTGGCCCGCGCCCGCAAGATCGAGCGCTTCATGAGCCAGCCCTTCGACGTGGCCGAAGTGTTCACCGGCTCGCCCGGCGTGTTCGTGCAACTCGAAGACACCATCAAGGGCTTCAAGGGCCTGGTGAACGGCGAATACGATCACCTGCCGGAAGCCGCCTTCTACATGGTCGGCACCATCGACGATGCCGTCAAGAAGGCCCAGAAGCTGGCTGCCCAGGCTGCCTAATGCAATAGCCCGGGCCAAGGCCCGGGTGCTATCTCGTAGTGGAGCCTGGATGAACGTTCCGGGCTCCAGTGCCAAAGGACCAAAAACATGGCTGAAGGCCTCAAGATCGAGATCGTGTCGCCCGAGCGGCTGGTGCTGTCGGAAGTCGTGACTTCGGTCACCGTTCCGGGCACGGAAGGCTATTTCACCGTGATGGACGACCATGCGCCGTTCATGACGACGCTGCGCCCCGGCTTCATCACCGTGAACCGCAGCGGGCAGGACGAGATTTTCTTCGTCAAGGGCGGCTTTGCCGATGTCTCGCCCGAGGGGCTGACCATCCTGGCCGAGCGCTCGGTGCCGCTGAACGAATTCGACCATGGCGACCTGCAGGCGCAGATCAAGGCAGCCGAGGCCGAGCTTGCTGCCGCTGCGACGCCGGAAGAAAAGTCCTATGCGCAGGAAGTGGTCAGCGCCCTGCTGAACCTGGCCATCGAGGCGGGCCAGCTGCACGGCAGCCACGTCCACTAGGGAGCGTCCAGTCAGGCAAGAATCGGCACCCGCGGCTCGCGCCGCGGGTGTTTTTTATGCCTTCGGCCCAGCCTGCGAATGCCGCGGCATGATGTCATCCCGGCCTTGAGCCCGAGACCGCGCCGCGGCCGCAAAGTGGGTCGTGCCCAAACACCCCCCACCCTCATTCCCCCTTGTGGGGAGGAGTGAGGGTGGGGGTGAGTCACAAGCACCGACTTATTCATCTTATCCCCTCACCAAATCTCCCGCATACTCCCCCATCCCTCCGCATGGGCGGCCTGCAGGCGAACAGTGCCGGAGGGCGTCGGATGCGGCTTCGCCGCTCGCACAGGTTCGAGTTCCGGCCGCACGTGGCGAGCGATCACGGTGCGCGAATTCGGGACTGCTCCAAAAACCGGCACTCCGAGACGGCCAACGTCTCAGTTTTTATTTGCTCAGGGGCGTCAGCCGTCTCGGGGTCCGCTCGCTGCCATCTTGGCATGCGCTCGCTGCCATCTTTGGCATGCGACCACCGTAACAACCGCATTTCAGGCGGTGCATTGGGGCCCATTGCAATCGATTGCACAATCTTTAGGCAAGTCTTTGATCTGTCTATGAAAAATGCAAGACATCAACACTCGCTTAATGAAACGGCCGCATTCTCTGTTCCGGGGAAGAGCTTGTCAGTCGGCCCAGAAGGGCTATTGGAGACACGCAGAATGGGTTCGCTGCTGGGCAATATCCGCCTTACCTTCGCCATCGCGGCCATGGCCGTCTGTTCCATCGCTATTGCGATCGGTGCGGTTCTGCTCGGGCTTTTCATCAGCCTCAGCAATACGGCCAGAACAGATGCCGAGCATGAAGTGGCGAGCGCCACCCGCATCACGGCGGAAATCCTGCAGGTCAACCTGCCGAGTCTCGAAATCGTCTCCGACGAGGCCGGTAATGTCGCAGCGCTCACCATGCGCTCCATGCCGCGCTTCCGCAGTCACGATGTCATCGACACCATTGCCCGCGTCGCCGGGCAGGATGCGGCCATCTATGTCTATGATGCCGAGGTCGGCCCGGATTTCGTCGTCGGCACATCGAGCCTGCTCAAACCCGATGGCGAGCGCCGGCTCGATTCGCCCATTGCCGCCGGCACGCCCCTGTTCGAGGCGATGATGGCCAATAGCCCGGCGCGGGATGAAGAGATTATTGACGGCACCGGCTATTTCACACTCTACCAGCCCATCGCGATGGCTGACGGCACGGTCATCGGAGCGCTGCAGGTGGCGGTGGCGCGGGCGCCGATCGAGGCTGTGGTCGGGCAGAATCTGGTTATGCTGGTGGCCGTCGGCGGCGTGGCCCTGCTGGTCATCGGCGTCCTGGCGCTCTTGCTGTCGCGGCAGTTGACACGCCCCATTCCGCGCTTGTCCGACGTGATGAGCGCCGTCGCCCAGGGCGATCTCGCCGCCGAAGTGCCCTATACCGAGCGCCGCAACGAAATCGGCGCGATGGCCCGGGCCGTGGACGTCTTCCGCGCCAATGCCGAACGCGTGGCCGAACTGGGCGAGGAGACAAACCGGCACCTGGTCGCGGCGGCGGACCATACCGGCCAGCTCAATGCCATTTCCAGGTCGCAGATGGTGGTCGAGTTCAGCACCACGGGAGAAGTCCTCACCGCCAACGAGAATTTCCTCAACCTGCTCGGATACGGCCTCGCCGAGGTACAGGGTCAACCCAATGCGCTGTTCCTGTTCGATGCCGATCCGGCCTCGATGGCCTATCGCCAGTTCTGGCTCGATCTGGCTGGAGGGCAGTTCAAGAGCGGGGAGTACCGGCGGCGCACGCGTGACGGGCGCGAAGTGTGGATCCAGAGCACGTTCAGCCCCATCCTGGGGTTGGATGGCGTGCCCTACAAGATCGTGCAATTCGCCACCGATGTTACGGCCCGCAAGCAGGCCGTCGCGGCGGTGGGAGCCGGGCTCAAGCAGCTTGCCGAAGGCAACCTGACATCCACGATTGACACACAGTTCGAGCCCCAATTCGAAGACCTTCGCCAGGCCCTCAACGACACGGTGACCCGCTTCGCCGAAGTGATTGGTCAGTTGCGCAGCACCTCGCGCTCGATCAAGGCCGCAACGGGCGAAATCCTTTCCGGCGCCAATGACCTATCCGAGCGGACGACACGGCAAGCCGCGACAATCGAGGAGACGTCCGCCGCCATGGAGGCGCTTGCCGGAACGGTCGCGGCCAACGCGAAAATGGCACGGGATGCCGCCGTCAAGGCGGGTGCCGTCTCGCAGTCGGCCAGCGAAAGCGGCGCCGTCATGGCCAAGGCCAATGACGCCATGGAACGCATCACGTCCAGCTCTGCCAAGATCTCCAACATTATCGGACTGATCGACGATATCGCCTTCCAGACCAACCTCCTGGCGCTCAACGCTTCGGTCGAGGCGGCGCGTGCCGGTGACGCCGGCAAGGGCTTTGCCGTGGTGGCCGTGGAAGTGCGGCGCCTCGCGCAATCGGCTGCCAGCGCATCGGCCGAC
>CBIGSA010000103.1:0-11145 GCA_966192215.1 uncultured Devosia sp.
GAAATCGCGGCCATGGGCTATAAATACCAGTTCATCACGCTGGCGGGCTTCCACAATCTCAGCCTCACCACGTTCGAGCTCGCGCGCGCCTACAAGCAGGACGGCATGGCCGGCTATTCCAGGCTGCAACAGGCCGAATTCGCCGCTGAAACGCATGGTTTTTCGGCCGTACGCCACCAGCGCGAAGTGGGTACCAGCTATTTCGACGCCGTGTCGCTGGCCGTAAGCGAAGGCAAAAGCGCCACCACGGCCATGGGCGAAAGCACCGAAACGGCGCAGTTTCACTGACAAGTTGCCAATCCATCGTCATCGCCCGGCCCGCCGGGCGATGACTTCACGCTGCCGGCAGCAACAGGCCGAACCAGCCGAAGGCCAGCGCCGCCAGGCCCAGCGTATGGGCCAGGGCAATGGCCCAGGTGGTGGCCACGAAGCGCGGCTTGACGGTCTTGTGGCGATAGACTTCCTGCGCGGCGAGACCCCCGATAATGCCGAAGGCCATATCGACGACATGCAGATTATTCTCACTGACGCGGTATTTGCCGCTCAGTGCATAGAGCTTATCGAAACGGTAGAGCAGGGCCGAGCCAGCGCCCATGGCGGCATAGAGCAGGCCGATCCATTCGGGCGCCTTTCCTGTGCCGATGGCCCAGAGGATCAGCAGCGTCATCAGCGTTGCCGCGGCGGTGCGCAGGCCCAGCTTGTAGCGTGATACGCCGGGAGTGGGCTGCTTGACATCGCGTAGGGTTGCCTGGGGGGCCGGAGCGCTCGCGATGATAGTGACATGGATGGCCGAGGGACGACCCTTGCGGCCCGCCGCCGCTTCGAAGGACAGGCGATCGCCGATATGGGGACGGCCGTCGCCGGCGACTTTGGAAATATGGACGTAATAGTCCCGCCCTGCCTCGTCCCGCACGAAGCCGTAGCCGCCCTTGTTGTTCCACTGGACCAGTTCGCCAGATCTGCGCATGTCTATCCTGCTGGCACGTCACCATGACCAATATGCGGCCTTCGTTAACGGGCCCTGAGCGGCAACAACCGGGTTGATCGCCAAACGACGATGGAGGTAACCTCCCTGGGATTTGCCGATCGGATTTTGCCATTGCCATGTCTAGGTCCGCCAAACATTTTGTCACCAGCCAACTCGAAAATATCGGCCTGACGCTCAACGGCGTTGAACCGTGGGATCCACAGGTTCACGACGACCGGCTCTGGGCGCGCCTGTTGCGCGACGGCACGCTGGGGCTGGGCGAAAGCTACATGGATGGCTGGTGGGACGCCGAAGCGCTCGACCAGTTCCTGTTCCGGCTGATCAGCGGCAGGGTGCAGGATGCCTTTCCCAGGGATCTTGCGGTGATGTGGAGCGTGGCGCGCGGCCGGCTGCTCAACCTGCAGCGCCTGCGCGCAACCGAGGTGGGCGAAAAGCACTACGACATCGGCAACGATCTCTATGCCGCCATGCTGGACCGGCGGATGATCTATTCCTGTGGCTATTGGCAGGACGCCGACAATCTCGATGCGGCGCAGGAGGCCAAGCTGGATCTCATCTGCCGCAAGGTGGGGCTGACGCCCGGCATGCGCATTCTCGATATCGGCTCGGGCTGGGGCGGCTTCCTCAAATTCGCCGCCGAGCGCTATGGCGTTTCGGGGCTCGGGGTGACCGTCAGCAAGGAACAGGCTGTCCTGGCCAATGAACGGACCCGGGGCCTGCCGGTCGAGACGCGTTTGCTGGACTACCAGGCGCTCGACGGTCAGTTCGACCGCATCATCTCGATCGGCATGTTCGAGCATGTCGGCTACAAGAACTACCGCGCCTATTTCGAGAAGGCGGCCAGTCTGCTCAGGCCGGATGGCCTGTTTCTGCTGCACAGCATCGGCGGGCACACCTCGACCACGCATGGCGATCCGTGGAGCGAAAAATACATCTTTCCCAATGGCATGCTGCCCTCCATCGCCCAGATCGGCAAGGCCATCGAGGGCCTGTTCGTGATGGAGGACTGGCACAATTTCGGCGCCGACTATGATCGCACGCTGATGGCGTGGCGGGGGAGGTTCGACGCGGCATGGCCGACGCTCAGGAGCGAGAAATACGATGCCCGCTTCCAGCGCATGTGGCGTTACTATCTCAGTTCCTTCGCCGCCATGTTCCGCGCCCGGGAGATCAGCCTGTGGCAGGTGGTGCTCTCACCTCGCGGCGTGCCCGGCGGCTATCGCAGCATCCGCTAACGCGGATTCACGTGAAACACTTATCCACAGGCTTATGCACAGGATGCCATGCTAGGCCGCCCCGAAATTGAGTCGATAGCTCAGTGCTTCGGCGATATGCGGGCGGCCGACCCGTTCGACGCCGGCCAGGTCGGCCAGCGTGCGGGCGACCTTGAGCACGCGGTGATAGGCACGCGCTGAAAGGTTGAAGCGCTCCGCCGCCTGCAGCAGCAACGCCTGGCTTTCCTTGTCGGGATTGACCACTTTTTCGATCAGCGTCGAACTCGCCGCGGCATTCGTGAACACATCGGGCGCACCATGCTCGAGGTAGCGGTGGCGCTGCCGTGCCCGGGCCAGCGCCACGCGCTCGGCCACCGCGGCCGAGTTTTCGGCGGCGTCGGCAGGGGCAATCATGTCGGCGGCGGTGACGGCCGGCACGTCGATGCGAATATCGATGCGGTCGAGGAAAGGGCCCGAGACACGGGACTGGTAGTCATCGGCGCAGGCCTTACCCCGGCGGCAGGTATGGCCGGGCGTGCCGGCCAGTCCACACTTGCAGGGGTTCATTGCGGCGATGAGCTGGACGCGGCTGGGATAGCTGACCCGCGCATTGGCGCGCGCGATGACGGTTTCGCCCGATTCCAGCGGCTGGCGCAGGCTGTCGAGCACGCTGGGGGCGAATTCGGGTAATTCATCGAGGAACAGCACGCCATTATGCGCCAGGCTGACTTCGCCCGGCCGCACGCGCAGCCCGCCGCCGACCAGCGCCGCCATGGAAGCCGAATGGTGCGGCGCGCGGAAGGGCCGGCGATCGGAAATGGCGCCGCCGGCCAGTTCACCGGCAATGGACTGGATCATCGAAATGTCGAGCAGTTCGCGCGGCTCGAGCGGCGGCAGGATGGACGGCAGGCGCGCCGCCAGCATGGATTTGCCGGCACCGGGCGGACCCACCATCAGCATATTGTGGCCGCCGGCCGCGGCCACTTCCAGGGCGCGCCGGGCCACCTGCTGGCCCCGGATATCGGCCAGGTCGGGCAAGCCACCCTGAGGCAGGTATTTGCGCGGCACGGGGCGCGCAGCAAGCTGGTGGCCGGTGAGGTGATTGGCCAGTGCCAGCAGGCTTTCAGCCGCCACGATGTCGAGCCCGTCGCCAGCCCATGCGGCCTCAGCGCCCGAGGGTTCGGGACAGATCAGCCCCAGATCGCGGGCCTGCGCGGCGATGGCGGCCGGCAATATGCCGCCGACATGGGCCAGGCGCCCATCGAGGCCGAGTTCGCCCAAGGCCAGATAGCCATCGAGCGCATCCTGCGGAATGGCCCCGATGGCCGCCATCAGCCCCAGCGCAATGGGCAGGTCATAGTGACTGCCTTCCTTGGGCAGGTCGGCCGGCGCCAGGTTGATGGTGATGCGCTTGGGCGGCAGACCAAGCCCCGAGGCCACCAAGGCAGCCCGGACACGCTCGCCGGATTCCTTGACGGCCTTGTCGGGCAGGCCGACCAGGATGAATTGCGGAAAGCCCGGCGCAATCTGCACCTGCACATCGACAGGCACTGCCTCGATGCCCTGAAACGCCACTGTCGCTACGCGGGTGACCATCCCCAATGCCCCCAAGCCCGGGCCGAGCTTAGCAAAGCCGGCAGCGCCGAACAAGAACGTAAAGCGAACGGATTATGACCTGTTAACCACGCTGTTTGCCACACTGGTAAACCTAATCCGGCGTTAACCCGCCCATGTTGAATCAAAGGCTCAGTTTCGTATTGCGTAGAGTTCTGCCCCGATGCTTGCCAGACGGCCTTTTTTCTCGTTTTCCGGGCTCGCCAAGGGCGCCGTGACGGCTGCATTGGCGGTGTTGCTGGTAGCCTGCTCGTCGGGTGGCGGGCTCTATGGTCCCATCCAGGGTGACAACCGGCCCCATTCGGGCGTGGACCGGGCGCGCGGTATGCCGATCCAGGGGATCGACGTAGCGCGCTACCAGGAAAATGTCGATTTCCGCACCGCCTTCGCCTCCGGCATCCATTTCGTCTTCATGAAGGCGACCGAGGGCAAGGACTATCTCGACCCCAATTTCCGCACCAACTGGGTGCGGGCGCGTGATGCCGGCATGCCGCGCGGCGCCTATCATTTCATGACCTGGTGCTCGCTGGCGTCCGAGCAGGCGGCGTGGTTCGTGCAGAATGTGCCCAATGACGTCGATGCGCTGCCGCCGGTGCTCGATCTCGAATGGAACAATCATTCGAGCTGCCGCAACAAGCCTGATCGGGCCGATGCGCTGGAAAAGATCCGCTACATGCTCGAGGCGATGGAGCGCCATACCGGCAAGCTTCCCATCATCTATACCGACATGACCTTCCACCGCGATGTGCTGGAGGGCGAATATTTCCCCAACGCCTTCTGGCTGCGTTCGACCGCCGCCGAGCCGCATGAGCGCTACAACAACCGCACCTGGACCTTCTGGCAATGGACGCAGACGGGCGTGGTCCGCGGCGTGCGCGGGGAGGTGGACCGCAACGCCTTCTATGGCAACCAGAATGACTGGATCACCTTCCTGCTCACCGGCTGCGACCCGCGCGCTATTGCCTCGCTCGGCCCCAGCGGCCGGTGCCAGTCGGCAAAGTAGAACAGGCGCTTGCCAGCGATTCGAGCCAGGTCTAGCCTCGCTCGCGCAGTCATTCGGGAGCCGCGGGCTCCGACGCGAGGAGAAGGTGACATGGCCAAGGGTCAGATGCGCAGCAACAAGGAAGCCAAGAAGCCGAAAAAGGACAAGCTGGCGGCCGCCAAGCCGGTAACCGGCCTGGGCGCGGGCAGCGCCGGCAATACCAAGAAATAGGCTTCCGTTACGGACAGGACCGGGCGGTTGGCTTCGCGCCGGCCGCCTTTTTGTTTGGCTAGAGCGCCCTTGCCTCGATGGGCAGCAGCAGTTCGGAGCGGGCAATAGTGGTTTGCGTCGAACTGGCGGCCAGCATGGCCAGGATCATCAGGGCGAGTGCGACAGCGACGCGCATTGGGCTCTAGTTTCTCGATAGAGGTCTTCGGCACAATCAGATGCGCCTGCTGACCCTCGGGGTCAATCACAGCGTTAAGACTTGATTAACATGGCAATTTTACGAAATTGCGACGCTGTTTTCAGGCTGCGGCTGTCAGCACGCCGCTGGTCCTGACGCCATCGAAAACAAACTGCACCGCCAAGGCCGCCAGCAGGATACCGACCATGCGCGACACCACGGCAAGGCCGGTGACGCCGAGCAGGCGCTGGATGGGAATGGCGACCAGCAGGGTCAGCCAGGCCAGAAACAGAATCACCACGACGGCGACCAGTACCGCCCAGAATTCGAGGTCGGTCTTCGTGCCCGTCGTCAGCAGGATGACGGCGCTGATGGCGCCGGGGCCAGCCAGCAGCGGCATGGCCAGCGGGAAAACGGCAATGTCGTCGCGCTGGCGGGCCTCCACCTCTTCCTCATCGGTCGTGCCGGTGCCGCCCGAATGGCGGGCAAAGACCATGTCGATGGCAATCAGGAACAGCAGCAATCCGCCGGCGGTGCGCAAAGCCGGAATGGTGATGCCGAAGACTTCGAGGATGGGATTTCCCAGCACGCCGAAGAGCAGCAGGATCAACCCGGCGATGATGACGCCACGCGTGGCGAAGGCGAAGCGCTCGCGCGACGTATTATGCTTGGTCAGCGCCGCGAAGATGAAGGCAATGTCGGCCACGCCCACAGTGGCAAAGAGCGTCGCGAAAGCGACGAGGAATGTGGTAGTGGGCATGGCGCTGGTCCCCTCAAGACAGGTATAGACCTAGCGGTTTCGTCGTCCCTTGCCCACCCCCGCCGTCACAGCATCCGCCCACCGGCGGCCAGGCCGGCCAGCAGCAGCAAAGCCAGCGCATCGATCCAGCCGCGTGAGCGCGTGAGCCAGGCGGGTCGGGGCTTGCTGGTGGGCAGGAAGCGCAGTAGCCAGAGGGCGCCATAGAGCACCCAGACGGCGAAGAATGCGACCATGAGCAGGTCGGCCCAGCCGGAGCGGTTGAAGCCGACCATGATGCGAGTCACCCCTGCCCCGGCCAGGATGGAGAGCAGGTATATGGCCAGCACTATGCCGGACTTTTGCCAATAGGCGGCCGTAAGGCGCGGATCGACGGGCAGGTTCTTGCGCCAGCGGCGGAACAGGAACCAGAAGACACCGCCCAGAATCGCCGCCGCCAGTGCCCACATCAGGCGCGGCGCCTTTCGATGGCGTCCCAGATCATCACGGCGATATCGGGCCCGCCGAAGCGCTTGATTTCGCGGATGCCGGTGGGGGAGGTGACGTTGATCTCGGTGAGGTAGTCGCCGATGACGTCAATGCCGACAAAGATCATGCCGCGCTCCCTCAAGGCGGGCGCGATCGTGGCGCAGATTTCCTTTTCCCGCGCCGTCAGTTCGCTCAGTTCCGGGCGGCCGCCGACATGCATGTTGCTGCGCGCCTCGCCATCGGCCGGGATGCGGTTGAGACCGGCCACGGGCTCGCCGTCGATGATGATGATGCGTTTGTCGCCCTTCCTGACATCAGGCAAATATTTCTGGATCATGAAGGGTTCGCGGTAATTGCTCTCGAACAGTTCGAGCAGGCTCGCCAGGTTATGGTCGCCCTCCTGGATGAAGAAGACACCGGCCCCGCCATTGCCATAGAGCGGCTTAACGATGATGTTGCCATGCTCCCTACGGAAATCGTGGATCAGCGCCCGGTCCCGCGTCACCAGCGTCGGCGGCATCAGGTCGGGGAAATCGGTGACGAGGATTTTTTCCGGCGCATTGCGCACGGCGGCAGGCGGATTGACCACCAGGGTCTTCGGATGCAGCCGCTCGAGCATATGGGTGAGCGTGATATAGTTCATGTCGAAGGGCGGATCCTGGCGCATATGGATCACGTCCTGGGTCGAAAGATCGACCCGGCTTTCCTCGCCCAGCTTGAAATGCTCGCCCTTGGGCTTGTCGAAGACCTCGATCGGGGCGGCCAGCGCCGAGACCAGGTTGCCGCGCAGCGCCAGGGTGTCGGGCGTGTAGTGCAGCAATTGGTGGCCACGCGCCTGGGCTTCCAGCATCATGGCGAAGGTGGAATCGCCGCGCGGATTAATCGTGGCGACATGGTCCATCTGGACCGCGACTTTAAGCTTCATGTTGGTTCTCAGCTGGCGTCGAAGGCGTTGATGACATGGCGCGGCCATCGGCCCGGCGCAAGGAAAATCACGTCGAAGCGCAGGTTCGTCTCCGCCTTGCCGGGGTGCCGTGCCAGCCAGTATTGCGCTGCACGCGCGATGCGCGAGCGGTTGACGGCCTGCAGTGCCTCGGCTTCTACCACCGCCTTGCTCCGCGCCTTGACCTCGACAAACACCGTGGTGCCGAAGCGCTCGGCGATCAGGTCGATCTCGCCGACCGGGGTTTTGTAGCGGCGCTGCACGACACGGTAGAGTTTCAAACGCAGGAACCAGGCCGCTAGCGCCTCGCCGCGATGGCCGCCGAGGTAAGCCTCTATGCGAGCTCTACTTTTCGGCTTTGATGGCGAGGGCGGCATCGTAGACCTCCTTGCGCTTGAGCCCGAATCTTTTGGTCACTTCATCGACGGCCACGCGCAGGGGTTGTCCCTCCATCTCGGTCGCAAGCGCGGCCTGCCAGTCCGCGGCTTCGGGCGCAGCGGCTTCGGCCGCACCAGCCACGACGATCACCGCCTCGCCCTTGGTTTCGGTATCGGCAAACTCCGCGGCGAGTTCGGCGAGCGTACCGCGATGGACGCGTTCGAAGCGTTTGGTCAGTTCCAGCGCCACCGCGGCCTGCCTGGCGCCCCAGAGTTCGGCCATGGCGGCCAGCGTATCGTCCAGGCGGCGCGGGCTTTCGTAGAAGACCATGGTTTCACGTGAATCGCTCAGCGCCTTCAAGGCATTGGCGCGGGCACCGGCCTTGGTCGGGAGAAAGCCGTGGAAGACGAAAGCATCGGTGGGCAGGCCTGCGACGACCAGGGCCGAGAGCAGGGCGGAGGCGCCGGGAATGGGGAAGACCGGCTGATTGGCTTCGGCCAGGGCGCGAATCAGCGGGAAGCCGGGATCGGACAGCAGCGGGGTGCCGGCATCGGAGATCAGGGCGATGGCCTGGCCGGCGGCGACGCGGGCGACGATATCGTCGGCCCTGGCGCGCTCATTGTGTTCGTGCAGGGCCACGCGGCGACCCCTGATACCATAATGGTCGAGCAGGCGGGCCGACATTCTTGTGTCTTCACAAAGGATTACCTCGGCGGCCGCGAGGGTTTCGAGCGCCCTTATGGTGATGTCTCGCAGGTTGCCGATGGGGGTGGCGACGACATAGAGGCCGGGCGCCAGCGGGGGAGCGGTGAAGGCAGTGCCGGCGATGAAATAGCCGGACGGAGTGTCAGTCATGCGCGTTCACCAGGTTGAGAATTGGTTAGCAATTTGCTGCCAATTGTTAACAGACTGCTAGCATTGAGAGGCCCCTGACATGCGCAATCCGGGGAAAGTCATAGCACGGGGTGTCGCCGCGGCGAGCCTGTTTGCACTCGCCGCCTGTTCGCCGCTCCAGTTCGGCTCACGCACGCTCGATTTCAGCGGCTGGAATAATCCCCAGCCTGCCCCGATGCAGCCGGCGACCATGCCCACCGGCCCGGCACAGACTTTCGGCCGCGGACCGGTGCAGGTGGCGCTGCTGCTGCCGCTGACCGGCGATCCGGGGCTGGCCCCGGTCGGGCAATCGCTGGCCAATGCCAGCCGGCTGGCTATCGCCTTCATCGAGGCCAATCCTAATATTGCCGAGAATATCACGATCAGCCTGCGCGATACCGGCAGCACGGTGGCCGGAGCGACGGCGGCGGCCAGCGCCGCGGTAGCCGGCGGCGCCAAGCTGATCCTGGGGCCGCTCAAGGCCGATGCGGTGACGGCGGTGGGCGCGGTCGCGCGGTCGGGCGGCGTGCCGGTGATCGGCTTTTCCAACAACCCCACGGCGGCGAGCCCGGGCGTTTACCTATTGAGCGTGCTGCCCGACATGGAAATGAAGCGCTCGCTCAACTGGGTCAAGCAACAGGGGCGGCGCGGCATTGCCGGGGTCTTCCCGGCCACCGACTACGGCCAGGCGCAGCAGACCGCCTTCCGCCAGCAGGCGGTCATCGCCGGCTTCGCGCCATCAGCGGTCTATACCTTCTCCTCGGTCGAGGAAGCCCAGCAGATCGTCAACCAGGCCCTGCCGCAGATTCAGAGGGGGATGATCGATACGCTCTACCTGCCGGACCGGGCGACGGCGCCGAGCTTCGGCGTGCTGCTGGCGCAGGCTGGGATCGCACCCGATGCGGTGCAGATCGTCGGTTCGGCCGACTGGGAGGGCGACCCGACCATTGCCGGCGCGGCCCAGCTCGCGGGCGCCATCTACCCGGCGGTCGATCCGGCGGGGATGGCGGCGATATCGGCCGATTACCAGCGCCAGTTCGGCGGCCAGCCGCATGCCCTGGCCACCATTGCCTATACGGCCACGATCCTGGCCAATGTGAATACGCTCTCCATGGCAGTGCCGCCCTATAATCCGGTGCTGATGACCTCGGCCCAGGGCTTCAATGGCCGCGACGGCGTGTTCCGCTTCCTTGGCAATGGCCGGGCGGAATATGCACTGGTGATCAAGAAGATCGCGCCGGGCGGTGCGCAGATCGTGGAGGGAGCAGGGCTTTGAACCCTTCACCTCTCCTCTGGGGGGGACAGGTGAAGAGGCTAAGCCGCTAGATCGGCCACGACGGCGTCCAGCACCGGGAAACCCTTGTCGGTGACCCGCAGATTGCCGTTGGGCAGGCTTTCGACGAAGCCGTAGCCCTTGAGGGCTTCGATCTGGGTCCTTGAAATCTGCCGGCCGGAAATGGCGGTGAAGCGGGCAGGGGAGATGCCTTCCTTCAGGCGCAGGCCCATGACGAGGAATTCGTCGCCCTGCTCTTCCCAGGTCAGCACATCGTCCACCACCATGCCGTGGCCCTTGGCTTTCACCAGCTTCTGCCAGTCGAAGGGGAGCTTTTCGGCGGCCGTAGCGTGGCGCTGGTTGTTGATGACCAGCCTGCCATGGGCGCCCGGGCCGATACCGGCATATTCGCCATAGCGCCAATAGAGCATGTTGTGCCGGCTCTCCTGGCCGGGCCGGGCATGATTGGAAATCTCGTAGGCGGGCAGGCCTGCCGCAGCGGTCAGTTCCTGGGTCAATTCGTAGAAGTCAGCCGCCAGATCTTCGTCGGGCATCTTGAGCTTGCCGGCCCGATGCAGGTCGAAATAGCGCGTGCCCTGCTCGATGGTGAGCTGATAGAGGCTGATATGGCCCTGAGCCAGCCAGAGGCCTTCCTTGAGCTCGTCTTCCCAATCCTCAAGCGTCTGCTTGGGGCGGGCATAGATGAGATCGAAGCTGGAGCGCTCGAAAACGCTCTGCGCGATGCGCACCGCCGCAATGGCCTCGTCCACCGTATGGCGGCGACCGAGTTCGGCCAGCGGACCTTCGCGCAGGGATTGCACGCCGAGGGAGACGCGATTGACGCCGGCAGCGCGATAGCCCTTGAAGCGATCGACCTCGACGCTGGTCGGATTGGCTTCCAGCGTGATCTCGGCATTGCGATCCATCGTCCAGTGTTTGGCGATGGCATCGAGAATCCGGCCCGTGGATTGCGGATTCATCAGCGAGGGCGTGCCGCCGCCAAAAAACACCGACTGCACGACGCGGCCAGGCGCCAGTTCGGCGGCCGTGGCGATTTCGCGCTCATAGGCGGCAACATAGTCGATCTCGTCGAAGGGGCCGCGATGGACGTGGGAATTGAAGTCGCAATAAGGGCATTTGGCCGCGCAGAACGGCCAATGCACGTAAACCCCGAACATGTCATTCGGGTTAGCGCTCAATCTGGTTCTCCACGAACTTGGCGAAGGAGCGGGCGCGGTGGCTCAGGCCC